>DATENU010000024.1:0-300000 GCA_035274845.1 Chthoniobacterales bacterium | reverse complement strand
TGCCGCTCGAAGTCGAGGATGTTGTCTTTACGGCCCTGGCCTCCGCGCAGGTGGTTCTGACCCAGCACCAGAAGAATCTCGGAGCTCTCGTCATCGATATCGGCGGCGGAACGAGCGATTACATTTTGTACGTGGACGGCGCCGTGAAGCAAAGCGGGGTCCTCGCCGTGGGTGGCGATCACATCACCAACGATATTTCCATGGGCCTGCGCATCCCGATGACGCGGGCCGAGAAACTAAAAATCGGGGAAGGCAGCGTGACGCTGGGCAATTGTCTGCCGGGCGAAACCATTCTCTTGAAGGACGATTCCGGATTTGCCGGAAAGGAAATCGAGCGGGAGACGCTCAACACTATTATTCACCTGCGCCTGCGGGAGACCTTCGAGCTGCTGAAGCGCAAGCTCGAGGAGGAGCCGTTTATCAATTACATCGGGGAGGGAATCTTCATCACCGGCGGATGCAGCCACTTGAATGGGATCGATCATCTCGCGGAGGAGATCTTCGAGCTCCCGGCCCGCGTCGCCCACGCCCAGACGATGTCCGGGCTGACGAGTGCGTTCGAGAACCCGCAGTTCTCGGCCGCGATCGGTTTGATCAAATACGCGCAAGCCATGCAGGCCGACGAGCGTCCCACCCGTGGCCTGGGCCGCATTTTTGGGAAATTTTTCCACGGGATGAGATCGTGAAATCAACACGCCTATGATTCAACTCAATCGCAATTACAACCTGCCGGAACGGGCCGAGGAAGACATTCCGATCAAGGTGGTCGGCGTCGGCGGCGCGGGCACGAATGTCCTCGACCGCGTCGTGCTGGATGGTCTCGAGAAGGCCGACCTGATCGCCATCAACACCGATGTGCAATCGCTCGCCAGCTCGGTGGCGGCAACAAAGGTGCAGCTTGGCCGAACGGTGACGCGCGGACTCGGCGCCGGCGGCGACCCGGAGGTTGGTTACAACGCTGCCTTCGAATCAGCGGACGAACTTCGCGCGGCGCTCACCGATGCGCGGATGATTTTCGTTTGTGCCGGCCTCGGCGGCGGGACCGGGTCCGGGGCGGCGCCGGCGGTGGCGCAGGTCGCGCGCGAGAACGGAGCGCTCGTGCTTGGATTCGCGACCTTGCCCTTCGCCTTTGAAGGAAAGCGGCGGCTGGCCCAGGGGAAGGAAGCGCTGGCGAGATTGCGTGAGCACTGCGACGCAGTCATTTGTTTCGAGAACGATCGGCTCGGCGACATGGTCGCGCCGAAAGCGGGGATTCATCAGGCGTTCGCTGCGGCGGACCAGATGATCAGTCAAAGCGTGCGCTCGATCGTGAACCTGATTCAGCGGCCTGGACTTATCCGGATCGGGTTCGACGATTTGATTACGGCGCTCAGGAGCCCAAGCGGCCGCTGCCTGTTTGGGTTCGGCGAATCGGAGTCCGGCAATCGCGCCCACGACGCGCTCACCCAGGCGTTGAAGAACCCCCTCATGGATCGGGGCCGGATGCTCGCGGATGCGTCGCATGTCCTGGTCCAGGTTTCGGGCGGTCCCGCCATGACCCTGACGGAAGTGGAAATCCTGATGCAGGAGCTGGGCAAACATATTAGCGACGACACCCACATCATTTTCGGAACGACGGTCGATTTGCGAATGGGGAATCGGCTCAGTGTGACGTTGATCAGTTCCCTCGCGGGCGAAGAAGAAGAAACGGAGATCGCGCCGCCCGTTGCCAAAAAGCCGGCGAAAATTGCGAAACTGAAAGCGTTGCCGGCGGAACCTGAACCATTCGTCGAGTCTCAGCCACCGATCTGGGAACAACAACAGGAAGCGCCGCCGGTGGTCGAGACCGAGACCGAGCCCGAGCCCGAGCCGGTCGCGGAGCATACGGTCTTTACGCCTGAATTGATCGAAGCGGATCTTACGACTCCAACTTCGGTTGAGCCAATCCAACGCGAGCCCGAGCCGGAACCTGAGCTCGTGGCGGAGCTGCCCGAACCACCGGGAGTCGAAGCGCCCCTGCCGCCGCCCCGGGTAATTCTACCGCGCAAGAAGCCGGCCATCTTCAAGGAACCCCAACCGGCTGCCGAGAAACGGCCGCAAGCTCGCCAGGAAGTCATGCAGTTCGAGCCGGTCACCCGGGGCCGGTTCGAGAAAAGCGAGCCGACCATCGTCGAAGGCCAGGATTTGGATGTGCCGACGTTTCTCCGCAAGAACGTGCGGGTAAAATGAGCCGGAGGAAAGTTGCCCGCGAATTGACGCGAATGGGCGCGAATTAATGGTAGGGACGGCGCGCTGCGCCGTCCGCTCGGAATCATTCCCTCTTCTTTCGCGTCCATTCGCGTGATTCGCGGGCCGTTCTCCCTTAAAGGCCGCTACAGCGCCATCCTGGATAAGCTTTGCAGAGCGTTTCTTTGAAACGCCCCAAGGAGCGGCGGTTTGAAACCGCCGTCTGGACCCGGCCGCGTGAAAACCACGCTGGCGGAAGTTGAGAGTTGAGAATTGAGAGCTCCGCGAGCAGTGCTGTAGCCGCCTCGCTCAGTCGAGGCGTCCCCCGTTCGATATTGGACACAGTTTACCCGCCGCTGGGCCGCAGACGTGCCCCCGGGATGGACATGCCTGATCGAGGAGTTTCGGCTTGCCTGGTTTGGGGGGCAGGCGGGATCATCGCCGTGTGCAGTCCATCACTGCGTTCTCCCCAGCAAACTTCAGAAACAGGCTGCAAAACGTCGCCTTGTTATACGACATTTTGCAGCATAATTCTCGTTAGCCGACTAGCCGCACCCTCAAGTAGCCAGCAGTTAAGTCCATATGGCAACTCACGTCTTTATTTCCTATGTGCGCGGAGATTCCGAACACGTGGATCGCATTACTGAAACACTTAGGGCGGCGGGCGTTGATGTGTGGCTTGATAGAGATTCTATTGCTCCCGGGCTACATTGGCAGGACGCCATCCGCCAAGCTATCCGACAAGGAGCAATTTTCATGGCGTGTTTCTCCAAGCAGTATTGGGATCGTCCAGTAACGTTCATGAACACCGAGCTTGGCTTCGCCATCGGAGAACTGAGTAAGAGACGGCACGATCAATCATGGTTTATTCCCGTTCGCCTTGATGACTGCGAAATTCCTGAACACAGTATCGGCGCCGGAGAGACGCTGACCGACCTTCAACGCGTTGACCTATTCCGGGACTGGGCGGACGGGATGCGCCGGATTTTGGCCACGTTAACCCCATTTGCGCCGGACGAGTTCAATGCGAAAGCAAAATACTGGATTACCGAAGAGCGTCGTATTGATCGGGCGCTTCGCGTTTATGACGAGTGGCATACTCCGCTTGTCCATGAGAGTCGCATTCAGGTGAGCAACTTTTTAGAACTCGTTCAAGAAGGCAAGATTGCTACCCTGCCAACCCTCACCGACTTCGAGCGCTTTCAACGCGAACCCAGCACTTTATCACCGTATGCGGATCACTTCTTCCGTGTAGTCCATTATTTCGAGCGATGGGCTCTAATTTATGCCGACAACCTACTCGACCACTCGCTTGCCGCCCGACTTTTGGGCTCATACACGAGATGGTATGATGAGCGATTACTCAAACCTCTTGCAGTCGGGGAATCAAACCCCGACTTTGTCAAGCTACTTGAAATAATCGGGAAAATGACCTCCTCCGATGAGATTCAACAGCAATCAACCGTCGCCTAACCCCTATGTAGGGAGTCAAGCGTGGATGCGGGATAGGTAGTTTTAATTCATTAAGGTTTGGGTGAGAAGGGTGGCGGTTGATTCTTTGGCGCTCTTCCTCTTCGGTCGGCTCGATGGGATTGGTGTTCCAACGGCTCTCCGATCCGTTGCTTCTCACCGCAGTGAGAGCACCATTTGATCAATGCGATCGGTTGAAGAGGAACTGGAGGCGGCCCAATCTAAGGCGTCAAAGAAGGGCGTTTAGCCTTTTCAGGTTAGGCCACAGGCTCGCCTCACGTTCCCAAAGTGGGATGTCGATTTGGGCTTAGAGTATCGGCTCTTCTGCTGAAGCTTCGCCGCCCAGCAAAGAAACGCTTCCTTCTTAAGCCGCTGCGCCGGCCTCGGGTTGCTCCCGCCCACCTGGCAAACCACCACCTAAAACTCCTGGTGGACTGTCGATTCCAGGCTTGATCAGCGTTTTGCGCGAATTAGACTCCGAGCGGATTCCCTCGTGTGAGGACAACTCAGTGTGCCAACACTTATTCATATTGTCGGGTGTAGGTCCCAGACCCGCACCCGAGAACTCCCAACATGTCATCTAATCGATGGAGCCGACCGCGAGCCGGCATTATGTTTAGTATTGTGATGACTTCCTTACCCTGTCCCGCAGCGACGGGTACCCTCGCTCGCGGCGGCTTATCTTATTCTCGTTAGGCCTTTCGTCCCACGCATGCACGACATTGACGCCGAAGAGGTTTTCCGCTCGCGCTATGATCGTATTTACGAAGAAGCAACCAACTGCTACAACGCGTCTGATCCGGACAACCCGTGCAGAGGGACCTGTCGGTATCTCATAGCCGCGGATACTAACGAGTGGGGGTATCCGCCCGTTATGAGCCTCGGTGGCTGCGACGCGACAGTTGTTTGCTGCGGTGGAGATGACGTTCTCAATTCCACGGTGCACGCCTACTGCTCCGAATGCGCGCAACGAAAGCGAGCCCAGGAAGAGGCTGAATCGCTTGCCCGCCGCGAGGCGGCGGCGCGCGACTTAGCCGCTAAGGAGCAGCACAATCGCACGTTACGCGCATTCTGGATGAGTCTATCGGAACTAGAGTTTGAGTATCACTGCGCAGAAGCTTTTCGTGCGCTTGGCTTCGCCGCGCGCACTACGCCACGCACAAACGATGGGGGTCTTGACGTGATCCTAGAAAAGGACGGCAGACGAGGCGCCGCGCAGTGCAAAGCATGGTTGGCGCCTTCAGGGGTCAAGGAGCTTCGCGAGTTTTGCGGCGCGCTCTACGCCGAAACGATGTCGTTCGGATACTTCATTTCGCGTGGCGGATTCACTCGGCGCGGGAAGCTTCTACTTCCGAACATGTCTCTGATTACGGGCTGGACGTTAGATGACCTCATTACACACTCCCAACGAAAGGTTTAACCATGGATGGAGCGAACGACGGACGTTGCACACTTCACCCACCTTCTGCCACCGCCGTAGACGCGCCGGCACTCCTCACTATTTCTTCATCAGGTCCAGCACGGCGGAGACCATTCCAATCAACCCTGTTTTGATCGTGGGCTCGGGCACGGGCGCGAATTTGCTGGAGTGGAGGCTCGGCAAGGGGGTGCCGCTCTTCTTGCTCTCGGCCGCTTTCGCGGGATCGACTGCGCCGACGTTGAACATGAAAGCCGGGATGGAGTGGTCAGGCAGGCTGTATTCGGAAAAATCTTCGCCCCCCATGGTGGGGTCTTTCGCGACGATGCTGTCGGGGCCGAGCGCCGCCTTCATGACGGCGGACACGCGTTTGGTCAGTTCAGGATTGTTGTAGGTAGCGGGCGTGTATTGATCTTTTTCCACACTTACGATCGGCGCGAGGTCGGCCGGGATACCGGCGGTGGCGGCGACTCCTTTCGCGATCCGCTCGATCGCGGCCAGAACCCGGTCCCGCACTTCCTGTTTATAGGTGCGGACGGTCAATTGCATCTTCACCTCGTTGGAAATTATATTGTGCTTCGTGCCGCCATGAATCGAGCCGACGGTGATCACGATGGGGTCAATCGGATTGTTCTCGCGGCTGGCGATCGTTTGCCACGCCGTGATCATTTCCGCGGCGAGCACCACCGGGTCCTTCGTTTTGTGCGGGTAAGCGCCGTGACCGCCCACGCCGCGCACGGTTACGTCAACGGAATCGACATTCGCGTAGCAGTAACCTTCCGTGACGCCGATCTGTCCCGTCGCGATCTCCGCGTCATCGTGCAGGCCGAGGACGTAAGCCGGTTTCGGCCACCGTGTGTAAAGCCCGTCCTTCAATAAGGCCCGGGCGCCGCCGACCGTTTCCTCCGCCGGTTGGCCGATCATAACCAGCGTGCCTTTCCATTTGTCCTTCAGTTTTGCCAGGGCGCGCGCCGTCCCGATGAAGGTCGACATGTGAATGTCGTGGCCGCACGCGTGCATCACACCGACTTCCTGTCCGGCGTCGTTCTTCGTCGTGACGGTGCTCGCGTAGGGAACGCCCGTTTCTTCCTTGACGGGCAGCGCATCCAGGTCGGTCCGGATCGCGACCGTCGGGCCGTCTCCGTTTTTCATTATCCCAACCACGCCGAAACAGGTCAGGCCCGGCTTGTCGTATTTGCCGACGCGCTCGGTGACCTCGTAGCCGGCCGCTTTGAGTTCCTTCGCCACGATCGCGGCCGAGCGTTCCTCATGCGTCGAAAGCTCCGGGTGCGTATGCAAGTCCTTGTAGATCGTGAGCAAAGACGGCAACTCGGCGTCGGCGATGGCCTGGGGAGTCTGTTGCGCGAAAATCGGAGCGGCGGCCAGCGACAAGACGATGGAAAGAAAACGAATCTTCATCCGCCACGTATAACAGAGCTGCGCTGAAAAAGCATAGGTTGAATCTCTTCCCTTCGAAATCGTGCTCGTGCTCCTGGTAGTGATCGAAATCGTGGCAGCCGAGCACGAGCATGAGCACGATTACGAAAGACAATGCAGCTTCGCTTTGGATGACAAACGCGCGGATCTCGCGGAACCTTTGAGTTCATGGCGTTCGAAGAAAACACGCTCCTTTTCGGTTCCGACCCGACCCAACGGATCGTGGCCATCGAGCTGGGCGAGACGGGCACGGTGAAGGTTTACCGACGCGAGAAGGATGGGTCGATCGCGAGCGATCTCGAGCCGTTTCATCCCTTCGTCTGGTGCGATTCCGACGTCGCCGACCTGAATATCGAGGCGGAGAAACTGGCGGGCGACTTGCGCTACGGTTGGCGGATCAGCGTCAACAGCTGGAAGGAATTGATTGCGCTGCGCAATGGACTGAAGAGCGCCGGACGCAGCTTTTTCGCGTTGAGCGACCCTGTGCAGCATTACCTCACGCATACCGGCCGGACGCTTTTCAAGGGCCTGGCGTTTGAGGAACTTCGCCGGCTCCAGCTCGAAGTCCTGGCGCTCGAAGCCGGCGACGATTCCCGTCTGATGAGCATTGCGCTTTCGGACAACACCGGCTGGGAAGAGCTGATCGTCGTCGATCCGGCGGAGGAGGAATCGGAACGGGCCGCGCTCAAACGCCTGACGGCGTTGATCAAGGAGCGCGATCCCGACGTGATAGAAGGCCATAATCTCTTTCGCTCCGACCTGCCGCTGCTGGTCGCTCGCGCGCGCAAGGCGAAGGTGAAACTGGATTGGGGCCGCAGCGGCGGTTTTCTCCGCTCACGTCCGTCGCGCCTCCAGATCGCGGAGAAGACGATTGATTACCCGAAGTTCGCCGTCGATGGCCGGCATTTCGTCGACACGTTTCTGCTCGCGCAATTCTATGATGTCGGCATGCGGAGCCTCTCCGGCTTCGAGCGGATCGATGTCGCGCAGCATTTCGGGCTTTGCGATTCGGCGGACGTTTCGTCGCTGACGGGGAAAGAGCTCGAGCGTGAATATCTCGCCGGCAGCGAACGATTCCGGAAACGGGCTGTGTGCGCCGTGCGCGAAACACGGGCCGTCGCCGATTTGCTCAGCCCCAGCTATTTCATCCAAGCGCAAATTTTTCCCTACAATTACCAGGACGTGATCGTGCGCGGGAACGCCACCCGGATCAACGCGCTCTTCCTCCGGGAATATTACCGGCAGCGCCATTCCATTCCGGAGATGCCGATGGTGCGCGGCTTCGAAGGCGGCTACACGGCGATCTTTTTTACGGGCGTGGCGCGCAACGTCTGGCATTGCGACATCGCGTCGCTTTACCCGTCGATCATGCTCCAGTTCGATTGCTGGCCGGCGACCGACCAGCTCCAGATCTTTCGCCATTTGCTCACCGACCTGCGCACCTTCCGCTTGGAAGCAAAAGCCAGCATGCGCGCGGCGAAAGAGCGGCCGCAACAGCAGTATTTCCACGCCCTGCAGAACACCTTCAAAATCCTGATCAACAGTTTCTACGGCTACCTCGGTTTCGCCCAGGGCCACTTCGCGGATTTCGACGCGGCGGCGCGCGTCACCCAGATCGGCCGCGAGCTTTTACAGAAAATGATCGATTGGCTGACTGCCCGCGGCGCGCAGGTGATCGAAGTCGACACGGACGGCATCTATTTCGTCCCGCCGGATTCTGTAGCCGCGTCCCTGCGGGACGCGCCGGGGATCAGCTCCGAAGCCGATGCCGCCCACAGGGCGGCGGCTACAGAAGCGCTCCGAAGTGCCCTCGCCAAAGAATTGCCGCCCGGGATCGAAGTCGAATTCGATGAGCAATTCGAGGCGATGTTCAGTTACAAGGCGAAGAACTACGCGCTGTTGACCCGTGAGGGCGAGGTCGTCATCAAGGGCGGCGCGCTCAAGTCGCGCGGGCTCGAGAAATTTCAGCGCGTATTTCTCGAGGAAATGATCAAGCTGCTGATGGAAGGCAAGCCGGAAGGGATCCCGCAGTTACGAGAAGAGTTCGAGCAGAAGATTCGGGGTGGGGCATGGAACATCGACATGCTGATGAAAACCGACACCCTTCAGGATTCGCTCGATAAATACCGCGCCAAGATCGGCGCCGGCGGGCGCAACCGCGCTGCCGCCTATGAGTTGGCGCTGGCCAGCGATCGAGTTTACAAGCCGGGCGAACAGATCAGCTATTACATTAAGGCCACGCCCAAGAAAGTTGCCGCCTACGAAGCCGCAAAGCTCGCGACCGATTTCGATCCGAAGAACCGCGATGAAAACGTGGATTATTACGTCGCGAAGCTGGACGAGCTGGTGAAGAAATTCGGAGGAATCGCGACAGAAAGGAAGGCGCCGCAACAGGAAAGTCTCGGGTTGTAAGCCGGCAGGAGGTAGCAGGGGCCTCGCGATGAGGACCTATTCGACCGGAACCGTCTTTGCCTTCAGATCGAGAACATCACCTGTTGTCGCATCCACGGAAGCCTCGATGTAGCGGAGAGAATTCGAAAATTGGCGCAGAACGATTCTCCAGGATGGAGTTAAGACAGACGTGCGCTTCTGGGTGAAGGTTGGCCGGAGTGTCACACCCCCGAAAGGCGCAAATTGAAGCTGGTTTGTTGAGGCAGACCAGTCGTCGAGGGACAAATCCGGGTAGCGCAACAGGGCTGTTTTAACCGCTATCTTCGCCGCTTGGTTATCGGAAACCGGCAAGCCGTCACGCACAGCCTGCAAAGCTGCGTCAATTTCGGCGGACGGCGCATAGCTGCTCCAATAGAAGTTGTAATTTCCGTTCGCGTATCTTTGCACCCGCCAAAACCGCGGCAGCGAAATCTCCCGCCCTTCGAGGTTCGCTATCCACCACATTTCCATGGAGTCGACAGTCATCTGAGCGTTTGCGGGGTCCGGAGGAGGAGGAGGGTTGTGAGAGCTGCTAAATTTCTGGCCGTAAGCTCTCGGTTCCACGCCGAGAACCTTATCGAGGGTGCTGATCCCGAAGCGCTTCCACGCCTCCTCATCCCGCATGCCGGGTTCATCTCCGGCAGGTCGCAGGATCATTAGCGCGGTGGTGAGCCGTGATGGCGAGTCGCCGTATTCAAATGTGAAAGTAAATGCCGGCACGCGATCGTGCGCCGAGTCGACATAGTTCGCGAAGCCGGCGCCAGTTCGCCAGCCGTCTTGCCCGAAGACAAGGTGGCGGGCGCAATCCTTGAGATCGGGGCGAATCGCGGCAATCGCCGCCGCGATTTTTCCGCGAATGTTTGCACAGGCAGCCTGAAACGTTTTTTCATCCGCGCGAGCACGAGCCACCGCGGCCTTATACTCTGGCCAGGACCTGACCGCTTCAGCCATCTCGCAGTCGCCGGTCGCAGGCAGAGCGCAAGGCTGCGGCGAGACCCAGGAAGACGTGGTTCGCCTGGTTCGATCCGCAATACCGACTGACACGAACCGTTTTGCGGGCTCAGCCATCGTCTCGAGCTCGAGATGCCATCCGAGTTGATTGCGTGAGACGCGCCGAAACGACGCTCCTGATATGTCTGCGGGGCAGTCACGAATTTCGCCCGTATCGATTTGCTGAAGCGCGGCCGCCATTGCCTCTCGTCTCGTCAACCAGCCTGAAGCGACCGCTGGTTTGTCCGACGTGAGCTTCTGCCATTTTTCGAACGGCACGCCCGTTTTGACAAAGATTTCTCTCGGCAACCACTGGCCGGATTTTGGTTCGGCCTCGAACGCAACACTCGTGGTGGTGAGGTCGCTATCGACGGAACCGTCCGGTCCGTGCCATTCCCACGACCGCCGAAGCAGTTGCCTGGGTTCGTTCGCCGGCGTCCCACCCCAAAGAAGCGCAAGCACGTTTCGGGCGTCGGTTAGTTTTGCTTCGCTTGCGATCCCAAATGACGTGTTCGAATTCGCGACGATATGAATTCGTAATTTGCCGATCACGTCGAGCAACGCCAACGCGCGGCCATCCACGCCGTCGATCTGCCAGCAGGCGAGCATCAGGTTTCGCTCCTTCTCGTATCGAAGCGACAAATCGCGAGGGATGCCGCGTGCCCCAGGTTCAAACCTCGTAAGCTTGCCGATGAGCTTGGGCAGGTTTTGCCGGAGGCGTTGCTCGGTCTCGTCCCGCAAAGGAAAGAGGTCCGGGCGCGTCTCCGCTGGGTCGCCAGGCTCGATCGAGTCAAAGCCAGCGGATTGCCGGATTTGGGCAACTGTCATTTCAGCCGTCGCCGGCTGTGCAATCGCGTGGTGACCGAGTAAAGCGCAGCAAAGATAGGGCAGAAGTCGAGGGAGCATGACTTTCGGTTTGCACACCGGGAAGCACATCGTATTCCCCTCGGCAACCCGGCCAGCACGCGGGCTCCTGCATCACCGGCTCCGCGAAAAAGTCGCAGCCCACGAGAACGCGATCAGGAGATGGGCGGTTCGTCCCAAATGACCCCGTTTTCGTCCCAAGGCGGATTGACATTTGGCCTTTCAGTGAGATAAAGGGCGCTTTCGAATTCCCGAATGCATCTCCGGCTGCTCGCCTTTTTTGCTCTCTTCATGCCCGTCCTGGCTCCCGCGGCGACGAGAAACATCACCGTAGGGCAAGGCGGGGCCAATTATAATCCGAGTACGATTACCGCCCAGGTCGGAGACACCATCCTTTGGACGTGGGGCGGTAATAATCACAGCGCAACATCAGGGCTTCCGAATACGCCTAACGGAATCTTCGACTCGGGCATTCGGAACAACGGGGCCACTTTTTCGTACGTTCCCACGACTCCAGGCAGCTATCCCTTCTACTGCCGGGTCCATGGGGCGATGATGACGGGGACGATCACGGTCACGGCGGCCACAGCGACGCCGACTCCGGTCCCAACGGCAACCCCAACTCCGACTCCCGCTCCGACCGCGACTCCGGTCCCTCCAACCCCAACCCCGACTCCGACTCCAACTCCGGCGCCCACCGCGACGCCAGTGCCAACGGCGACCCCGGTTCCCACGTCCACCCCGGCTCCGACGGCAACTCCAGTTCCGACCGCAACCCCTGCTCCGACGCCGACCCCGACTCCCACCACGACCGCGACTCCAGTCCCAACTGCAACGCCGGCTCCGACTGCCACCGCGACGCCGTCGCCCACGCCAATTCCGTTCTCATCTCCCTTGCGCTTCCCACCCGTCGCGACTGCTCCGGATATCCCAGTCAGTATCAGCGAAGCGTGCGTGTCGATCTTGAACGGGCCGTGTACTTATATGTGGACCTACGGAGGAACGTATCCTGGCCTCGAGATTCGCCGACCTGCGGGGCAGACCACCCATGTCACGTTCACGAATAACCTCCCGGCAATGGCCGGAGGGATGACCGTGCACCACCACGGAAATCATACTGCGTCAGTCGATGACGGCCAGGCGACCGGCGTTGGTTTTCTTTTTGGTCCGGGGACATCGCGAACCTACACCTACGATGGAGTTGAGAATGGCGAGAACGAGCGCGGCGCGATGCAGTTCTATCACGACCACCGGATGGGTGAGACCGGCTTCAACGTCTGGCAGGGGCTCCACGGTCTTTACATCATCGACGACCCGGCAGACCCGGCGACGCTCCCCTCGGGCGCTTACGAGCTGCCGCTGGTGATTGTCGATCGTCAATTCGACGAGGACAACCAGCTCGAATATTTCTACGACCCGTTTGGAGTGGTGGGAGACAAGGTTCTGGTGAACGGGACGTACCAGCCGTATCTCAACGTCGCCGATCGCAAATACCGGCTGCGTTTCCTCAACGGAGCGAACGCCCGCATTTACATGCTGACCCTCAGCACGGGCGAAGCGTTCACCCAGATCGGGACCGAGAGCGGCCTGTTGCCCACGCCGGTCTCACGGACGGCGATGGAGATGGGCCCGGGAGAACGGCTCGACGTGGTCGTCGATTTCACGGACAAACTCGGGCAGGACGTCTACCTGCTGGACGCGAACAAGCCGTTACGCCTCCTGAAATTCCGGGTGACCGATCACGTCCCCGATTCCAGCGCGGTTCCCGCCAACCTCCGCGCCCTGCCGGACATCGGCGAGCCCACGGTGACGCGGAACTTCAGTTTCGATTACACCTCGGGCCATTGGACAATCAACGGCCTTGGCTTTGATCCAAAGCGCGTCGACGTGCGGCCCGTCCTGGGCACGACCGAGAAGTGGGTCTTCACCAACCCAACCGGCAGCACTCACATGGTCCACATTCACGACGTCGATCAGCAGTGCATCAGCCGCGATGGCGGACCCTGTTATCCCTACGAGACGATGAAGGAAACTTGGAGCGTCGGTTCCGGTGAGACTTTGGAATTGAAGATGAGGTTCACCGATCACACCGGCATCTACATGTTGCATTGCCACATCCTGGAACACGAAGACGATGGCATGATGACGCTGTTCGAGGTGGTGCCGCCCGCGACGACACCGGCCGCGCCAACCAGGAATATTGCGACGCGTGGCGATATCCTGCAGGGTGACAATATTCTAATCGCCGGGTTCATCATTACCGGAGCCGAGCCCAAGCGAGTGGTGTTACGCGCCATTGGCCCCTCCCTCGCATCGTTGGGTGTTTTCTCAGCCCTGAGCGACCCAGTGCTCCATTTGTTTAATGCTTCGAACCAGGAGATCGCGAGCAACGACAACTGGCAGTCCGATCCGGGGGCGAGTGAGATCCAGATGGCGGGCCTCGCGCCGACCGTTTCCACCGAATCGGCGACGGTGCAAACCCTGGCGCCCGGAAGTTATACCATGACGGTCAGCGGCCAGAACAACGCTACCGGAGTTGGATTGGCTGAGGTTTACGACGTCGCGCAAACCTCGAATTCCAGCCTGGCGAACATCAGCACGCGCGGGCCGGTCGGCGTCAACGACGACGTGTTGATCGGTGGTTTCATCGTTGGTGGGAGCGGCAGTGCCACGATCGTGGCGCGCGCGATCGGGCCTTCGTTGGCGGACTTTGGGATCAACGCGGCCCTGGCCGATCCCAATCTTACCGTCTATGACAGGAATGGCAGCGTGATTGCCACAAATGACAATTGGCAGGACGATGCGCAGGCCTCTACGGTTCAAACCTACAACCTGGGGCCGACGAAGACGAAGGAGTCAGCCACCTGTCTCCACGTGGCCCCAAGCAATTACACGGTGATCGTCCGCGGCGTTGCCGGCGGGACCGGCACGGGTCTCGTCGAGATCTATAACATTCCGTAGCGGCCCTTGAAGACGGCTCGCCGCGGCGAGCCGTTGTTCTCGCGCGCGCAATTGCTTGCTCAAGGAGCGGCGGTTTGAAACCGCCGTTGTCTTTAAGAAAAAGCGAGGTCGGCTAGCGGCACGATTCGGCGGTTTCAAACCGCCGCTCCTTGGACAAGCAAACCCGTCGCTCATTCAGGGCCGGCGTTAATCCGCTCGCCCTGTCCCACCGGTGGCAGGATCGACTTGAACGTGACGCCGTAAATTTCCCAAATGGTCAGGAACAGGCCGCATACGATCGGGCCGACGATGAACCCGATCGCGCCGAAGAAAAACAATCCGCCCAGCGTGCCGACGAGAATCAGCAGGTCCGGCATCTTCGCATCTTTCCCGACCAGGATGGGGCGGAGAAGATTGTCGATCGTTCCCACGACGACCGCGCACCAGATCAGGAGCAGGGTGGCGGCGAGCGGTTGGCCGGCGATGTAGAGATAGATTACCGCCGGCACCCAAACGAGAGCGGCGCCGATTCCCGGAACGATCGAAAGCACCGTCATGACGGTCCCCCAGAAGGCCGCGCCATCGATGCCCGCGACCCAGAAGGCGAACCCCGCCAGCGTGCCCTGGATCACGCCGATCACCAGCGTGCCCTTGATCGTCGCCCGCGTCACGGACCTCAGCCGTTCGAGAAGAAGCACTTCGTCGTCATGCTCGAGCGGCATGTAATAAAAAATCTTGTCGACGATCTTCGAGCCGTCTCGAAAGAAGAAGAACATCGCGTAAGTCATCACGAACAAATCGAGCAGGACGCCGGCGGTGCCCGCGGTGAATTGGGTGGCGCCCGCGACGAGGAACGCGCCGATCGCCTTCACCGCGCGGCCAATGGCTTCGAGGAGCTGGGCCTGGTCGGGCACGTGGGGCGCGAGAGAGGGGAACCGTTGCACCAGCCAATCATGCAGGTTGAACGTGCTGGCCGCGCCGAAGTGCCCCTGTATCCAGGGGATCGCGTGCTCGCTCACGGTCACGGCCTGAGAGACCACCACTCCCACGAAGGCGCTGAGGGGTCCCGCGACGAGCAGGAAGAGAAGGAAAAGGGTAAGGATCGCCGCCAGCGAGCGCCGGCCCCGAACCAGCCCCAGGATCCAGGTGTAAAGCGGCCGGCACAAACTGGCGAGCAACCCGGCCAGCAGCAGCGGCTTCACAAACGGCCAGATCACGGCGATGAACAACGCCGAAACCGCGAGCACCAGAATGAGGACGAACGCGGTCCGGAAACCGGTCGAAGAAAAGGAAGGGCGATCCATCGCGGGATTATGCGCCTTGTAGCGTCCGCTGTCGCCAGCGGACTTCTTCTGTAGCCGCCGCTTGGCGGGCGTCGCTCGCCTTATTGGCGGTAGTGGTGGCGCAACTGTGCGATCCGGATCTCGCCGCCGATAACCCGATATACAATTCGATGTTCGGCCGTAATCCGACGCGACCAATATCCCTGCAGCGCGTGCCTTAACGGCTCCGGCTTTCCAATTCCCCGATACGGATCGCGTTTGACGTCTTTGATGAGCTGGTGAATGCGCTTAAGCGTCTCCGGCGTCGTCTCCTGCCAGTAGAGATAGTCCTCCCACGCGTCGTCCGAGAAGACCAGGTTCACTCGCCCAGCTTCACCTTCTTGCGCTTTCCCTTGCCACTCTCCAGTTGGTCGATGGACCGAAGGAGTCGCTTGGCGTTCGCCGGCGAGCGCAGCAAATGCGCCGTTTCCTCCAAGGATTCGTATTCGGAAAGTGACAGCATCACCACCGCCTGATCGCGGTTCCGCGTGATCACCACCGGCGCATTGTCTTCACAAACGCGGTTGATGGTCGAAGCAAGGTTCTCCCGCGCGGCGGTGTAGGTGATCGACTTCATGGCTGGACAGTATACTGTCCAGCGCGTCACGGCGTCAATTCGGAAGCGAGCATTAGCGCTCGAAGAGGCACCGCCGTGTTTTAGCTCGGCGGCCCGGTCGCCGCCGCTCCCTTACCTCACCTCATGGCACGGCAAAGGCAGGAGCTGTTAATCTGGGTGTCGGCTTTCGCCCATGCCTTTTTGAAACTGGCTTCCACCGCGACGGCTTCCGGTTTCTTAGCCGCCTTCAAGGTTTCCGCGAGGCCGTAAAGCGACCAGCCGTTACCCGGCAGCCGTCGCAGGTCTTCACGATAAACTGCTTCGGCTTCGTCGAAACGCCCGGCCCTCATGAGATTGGCGCCTAAGGAGTGACGGATTGGGATCATCCAGGCGGGCGGCTCGTCGTACTTGAGCGCGTCTTCCATCTTCAGCGCTTCCTGGAGTCCGGCAATGCCCTCGTCGTTCTTGCCTTCGGCAACCAGGATCTCGGCCTCGAGCATCTTTTGAATGAGGGCGACGATGTCGGCGGATGTGTTGTTGCCGACTTCCGTTTCTTTCGGAATGGCGGGCACGAGTTCGTTGAATTTCGCCTGTTCTTTCCGCGCCTCTTCGGGCTGCTTCTTGGCCGCGAACGCAATCGCGCGGGCGGCGTGATGGAAGGCACGCGAGAACGGCGCGTATTCGGGATAATTGTCGGGCTCGGCGAGAACTTCGTCCCAGCGGCCGAAACGCACCATCGCTTCCATCGGCAAAGCCAGAAACGCCTCGGCTTTCACGGCGGCGGCCTTCATAAACTCCGGCGGCATTTCGCGAACCAACTCGCGGATTTTATCCATCGCGAGCTTGCGCTGGCCGGTCATCAGCGCGGCATACGCGAGCATGTGATGATCGTGCGCGGCGTAGAAGGGAATGAGGCCGGAGGAGTTTTTGCCCAGGGTTTGAAAATATTTGTGGTCGTCGGTGATCGCCTTGGCATTCGTCGCGATCGCTTTCTGCCAATTGCCCGTACGGATATCGATGTGCGAAGGCATGTGCACGTTGTGCGCGAGACCGGGCTGCAAGGTGCGGAGACGATTGGCCGCGGGGACCGCCTTCTCAGGATGCTGCGAAGCTTCCACCGCATGGATGTAGAGGTGATTCGCAAACGGATGGTTGGGGTTCATTTTCATCACCGTCTCAAGCGTCGCGACGATTTCTTCCGTGCCTGGATTCGGTTTGCCGTCGTTCGTCCACTGGTTCCACGGACTTAGGTCCATCATTGACTCGGCGAAGAAAACGCCGACATCCTGGTCTTTCGGGTATTTTTTCCAGACTTCGCGCATCGCGGCCGCATAGGCTTCATCGAGCGGCTTGCGATCTTCCGGCTGCGGATTCGCGTAACGTTTGCCGAGCGCTTCGATCAGATCCCGCTCGACCGGTGAAGCTTTGTCGGCGTGCTGCTGGGCGAGGGTGAGCTCCTTCCAGGCCAGCTCGGCCATCGGCGGCGGGACGAGCGGATAATTAATGTGCGGACCAGCCGCGAGCGCAATACCCCAATGGGCCATCGCGCAATCCGGATCCGCGTTCGCCGCCTCCTGGAAGGAACGAATCGAAGAGGCGTGATTGAAACCGTGCAGGAAGGCGAGGCCTTGATTGAAGTACTTTTGCGCCTTCGGGTTTTTCGTCGTGATTTTGCGCGTGTAGGTGCCGAGATCGTTGCGAAGCGGCTCGGTCTCACAGCGGATGATCGGCGCGGCGAGGCAGATCGCCAGCGCCAGGAAAAAGCTCAAGCGTATGGTCTTCATGCGGCCGAGTTTAGCAACCGACGCGGTGACGAGACAAGCCCTGCCTTGTTCGTAGCGCGGCGAACGCCCGGATCAAACCTGTGTTTAGACCAGTGAAATGCCCTTACCACTGGGCGCGACCGGCGGACGCGGAATCGACTTCCAGATAATCCAGATCAGTTGCCATGCGTAGCTGATGGCAGCGATCAGCATCGCGAGCCAGATGCTTCCCAGAATAACGGGGAGGAGCCGGTGAAGCTTCGCGGCTGCGCCCGGGCTAATCGCGATGCCGTTTTGATCGGTGATCGTGATGAGCTCGGGAGTCTTGAACAACGAGTAAAAAATGAAAACTCCGATCAGGGAGGTAATGATTCCGACCAAGGGCCGAAGCCAGCGCCAGCCGGGTTCGACCAGGTTAATCCAATTTTGGGCGAGGCAGAGGAACGCAGAGACCAGGATTGGAAGATAAAGACTGGCTAGCACTGGAGCGAAATGAACCTGGGCGCCGGCTTTGGTTATGACGAGCAGGGGAATGCTCGCGTATCTCATCCACCACAGGATGAAGAGCGAATGGAAGATGATTCCGGCGATGGAACTGGAGCGCGGAATCTGTTTCTGCTGGCGTTCCGCGGGAGGCAGGCTCTCCGGCTTCCAGCGGGCGCTCCAGTTCTCGAGGAGATGGAACCTCCGCAGGTTCCAGTCGATCAAGGCGAAGACCGCGGTAACGAAGAGGAGGGCCGGCAACGCATTCCACGCGACGTGACCCACCGTCCGGCCCAGCTCCGTAATCCTAACGCCGCCGCTAATCAGGGAGACGGTCGAAATGAGACGAGGAATGAGCAACAGAACCAGGGTGACTTTTAGCGCAGTCCAATAAAACGGGAACACAAGCGGACCGATGAGCTGGCGACCGAAATTCACGGTGCGATGCTCGCCCCGGTAGCGGGAGGCGACGACTATGGGTGGGCCGTGTTGTTTCAGGAGCGCGGCGAGCTCGGTGTCGTTGAGCGGGCGGCCGAGGGTGGCGGCGCGGTCGTCGATTTCGGATTGGAGATTGGCGGCGAGCTCGGCGGCGATATCGTCGCGCTGAGATTTCGGGAGCCAGAATCTAACGGCGGTGAGGTAGCGATCGAGTAGGGACATAACGGTGTGGTTGGTTCAGATGATGCGGGTGAGAGAAGCGTTGATCTGGTCGAGCTCGGTCAGGAGGAGTTTGAGGATTTGGCGGCCCTCCTTGGAAAGCTTGTAGAAGCGTTTCCGCCGGTTGTTTTCCTCGCGCCATTCGCTTTCGAGGAGGCCCTGGGTTTCGAGACGGCGGAGAAGCGGATAGAGGGTGCCTTCGTCGATCTCGATCCCGAGAGAGGCAAGATCCTTGCGGAGGGTATAGCCGTAATGTTCCCGCCGCAGTTGGGCGAGGACCGCGACGATGAGGAGGCCCCGGCGCAGTTCCAGCCGGAGATTATCGAAGAGATCGGAATTCGGTTCAGTTACCATTTACCAGGTGTCAAACACTATGTGAGACACAGTATGTATGGCACAGTAGAACGGGTCAACGAATTATTTTGGATTTCTTTGGGGTCGGGCCCGGGAGGCTCCATTTCGTAAAGGTAACAATCGCGTTACATTTCACGACTTGGCCGGAAAATTCTTTTGAGATGAACTGCCACCCGTTATGAAAAAAGCATCCGTCCGGTTCATCCAAAAATTTCTGGCAATGACGATCTGCGCCTTGATCGGCGCGGGCGCTCAGGCCTTCGCGCAAAACGCCACCTTCTCCATCCAGACCTATCCCATTCTCGGCAACACCCACGTTGCTGCAGATTTCAACGGCGATGGCAAACCCGACCTCGCCGGCCCCGGCGTGACCGGAGCCGCGGTCATGCTGAACAACGGCAACGGCACCTTCAGCCAGAAGACCGAGTTTCCGCTGGTCAATTATCCGCAAGGCATCGCAGCCGGCGATTTCAACGGCGACGGCAAGATGGACCTCGCGGTGGTCTTGCAAAACGCGCAATTCAGCATGGCAATCCTGCCTGGCACCGGCATCGGTACCTTCGGCCCTGCGACGTATTACCCGAATACGAGCGGCTTCGACTCGCCCTACGCCCTGGCGAGCGACATCAACAATGACGGCAAACTCGATGTTCTGATCATGCACAGCATTGATTGTTTTGGACCCGAGCCATGCCACGGCGCTCGCATCGTCACGCTCATGATCGGGAACGGCGACGGGACCTTCCAGCCGGCACGCGACATCGACGTCAACACGTTCCCCTATTCATTCGCGCTCGGCGATTTCAACCGTGACGGCATCAAAGATCTCGCCGTCGGCGGGTCGAACACGGAGCTTTCCATTCTGCTCGGAGTGGGTGATGGAACTTTCGGGCCGCCGGCAGTGATGCAGCTTGTGCCAGGCGGCGACCTCTTCTCCGCGAGCAACGATGTGGACATCGCGGACTTTAACCGCGACGGCATCGAAGACCTCACAGTCCCACTCGGCAACGGGAACGGCACCGCGATCGTCCTCGGCAACGGCGACGGCACGTTCCGCGTCTTCACCCGCATCCTCGAGGAGGCGGTCTCGGCGCCACAAGGCCAGGCGGTCGCTGATTTCAATGGCGACGGCTTCCTCGATATCGCGCGCGGAATGGCGGACGGCCTCCGCGGGCTGATCCACATATTCCATGGCAACGGGGACGGGACGTTCCGGCCCCTCGTCCGCTATGCGGTTCCGAGCACGCTGACCAATCAAGGCGGCGGCTGGCTCATCGCGGCCGATTTCAACGGCGACACCAAACCCGACCTCGCGCTAGAGGTTAGAGGAAATGGCGCCACCGATATTTTCCTGAATACGACCGGGTCAACGACAGCGCAGCCCGCTCCGACGTTACAGAGCTTGGTCATGAACCCGACTTCGATCGTGGCCCCCAACTGGGGCACTGGCATTGTCACGCTCAGCGGCACCGCGCAAAGCCCGACGACCGTCCAAATCCGGAGCAACAACTCGAACGTCAGCATACCGACGAGCGTAACCGTCTCGACTGGCACGAGGTCTGTGAGCTTCAACATCATTCCGAGGCAAGTAAGTTCCGTGACGCCGGTGCAGATCACCGCGACCGCAGGAAATATTTCGCGCGCGGCGAGTCTCACGGTCTACCCGGCCGGCACCACCCCGCCAACAGCAACGCCGACGCCAGCGCCGCCACCAGCAGCAACGCCGCCGCCACCAGCAGCGACACCGACACCGACGCCGCCAACCACAGCACCGGACGCGGTGTCCATCACCCGCGCGGAATACGAGAGCGCCAAAAGCACTCTCCGGGTCGAGGCGAGCAGCTCGAAGTCAACTGCGACGCTGCAAGTTTTCGTGACCTCGACAAATCAGCTCATCGGGACGCTAACGAACAACGGCGGGGGTAAGTACAGCGGCGCCTTCGCGCTGTCGACGAACCCGCAAAACATCACCGTGCGCAGCAACCTCGGCGGCTCAGCGAGTCGCGCGGTCCAGCTGAAGTAACCCTGTTCGCTATTCGTAACGCAACGAACTGACCGGATCGACGCGGGTGGCGCGTCGAGCGGGCAGGTAGCCGGCGAGGAGTGCGATGGCGATCAGGCAGAGCGGCACGGCCACGAAGGTGACGGTGTCGTGCACGGTGATGCCGAACAGGATCGAGCTGAGAAAGCGGGACAGGAAAAAGGCGGCGATGAGGCCGGCAATAATTCCGAGGACGGTGAGCTTCAGGGTCCGGCCGAGAATCAGCTGAAGAATATTCGCGCGCGTCGCGCCGAGCGCCATCCGGATGCCGATCTCTTTGTAACGCTGGGTCACGAGATACGCGATGACGCCGTAGATGCCGAGGCAGGCAAGCGTCAGCGCGAAAACCGAGAACACGCCGATCAGCCAGGTGCGGAAACGTGGTTGCGCAATCGAATCGTCGATGAGCGATTCCATGGTATTGACTTTCACGACGAGGCCGGAGTCGAGGGAATGAATCGCTATCCGCGCAGAGGTGGCGACACTGGCGGGCGCGCTCGAGCGAAGGACGAAGTTGAGCGAGCGACCGACGAAGGTCAGGGCGCCGGCTGCGGTTTGCGGGTAGGGAACATAGATTTCGGCGTCGGACGCGGCCTCGAGGCTGTTGTGCTTGATGCTTCCGCACACGCCGACGATCGAGAGCCAATCGCGGCCGTAACGGATTCGTTTTCCGAGCGGGCTTTCGTTAGGCCAGAAGCGTTGCGCGAAGACTTCGTTCACGATCGCGACGCCGGGCGCGGTTTCGTTGTCGTGCTCGGTGAAGGCACGGCCTTGCCGGAGCGGAATCTGGAGAGTGGCGAAATAGCCGGGGCTGACTGGCCGGATTTGGGCGCTCGTTTGCACGCCGGGCGGCTCGGGCTGGCCTTCAACTTCATAGCTGTTGCCCCAACTGTTCCCGCCAAAGGGCAAATGGGTGACGGCGCCGACGGATTCAACCCCGGGAAGTGTGCTGACCGCAGCAAGCGCCTCGCGGTAAAATCGAATCATGTGCTCGGCGTCAGGATAACGGTCCTTCATGACGACCGTTTCAGTAACGACGAGATTCTGCGGGCGAAACCCGGGATCGGCGTGCATGAGCGCCGCGAAGCTGCGGAGCATGAGCGCGCAGCCGACCAGCAATACACAAGCGAGTGCGACCTCGGCAAAGACGAGGACGCGACGGGTGCGTTCCGCGCTGGCACTGGTGCTCGCGCGCGTCGCGCCTTTGAGAGCGTCCTGCAAATTCGTGCGGGACGCGGCGAAGGCGGGGCCGAGTCCGGTGACAACTCCGGAGGCGGCTGAAACAATGATAACGAAAACGAGCGCCCAGCCGTCGATCTGGCTGCGGAGAAGCTCCGGCATTTTATCGGTGGCGAATGCCCTGATCGCATCAAGGCCCCAAGCGGCAATGCCAATCCCGGCTGCGCCACCGATCGCGGCCAGGAGCGCGGATTCCGTGAGCAGTTGCGCGATCAAACGCCGGCGGCTCGCGCCCATCGCACTGCGGATCGCCATTTCCGATTGCCGCGAGCTGCCCCGCGCGAGCATCAGGTTCGCGACGTTCGCACAGGCGATGAGGAGGAGAAAAGCGACTGCGCTCAACAGCACGAGAAGCGGCCGCTGCAAATCGCCCGACATCATTTCCCGGAGACTGAGAGAGTAAAACTTCCGGAGCGTATCGTCATTCGGCGCGTTGACTCGGGTGGCGAGCAGATCGGTTTCGGTTTTCAAACGCTCCGAGGTCACGCTTGGTTTGAGCCGTCCAATCACCCGCAGAAAATGCGCGTCGGGGTTTTCCTGGAAGACGGGCCCGTCCAACGCCGCCGGCACCCAGAGCTTCATTTCGCGTCGAAGAAAATAGAAGTTCTCCGGCATCACCCCGACGATGCTGTAAGGCTGGCCGTTCAGGACGACGCTTTCGCCGAGGACATCCCGGCGCATGCCGAATTTGTCCCGCCACAAGGCGTGGCTCAGAATCACGACGTGCTCCTGGCCCGATTTGCCTTCCGCGTCGAGAAAGACGCGGCCGAGTGCCGGCGTGGCGCGCAGAGTGGGGAAGAAGGAAGGGGTGACCTGCTGGCCAATGACCAGCTCGGGATCGCCACGGCCGGTAATCGTAAATCCTGTGGCAGTCATCCCGGCGAAGTTTTCGAAGAGCTGCGATTGATCGCGCCAGACCGTGAATTCGCGAGGCGAGAACGAGACGCGTTTTTCCTGCAGCAGATCCTGCCACAGCATCACGAGGCGGTCGGCTTCCGGGAATGGCGGGCCTTTGAGCAGAACCGCATTCACGATCGTGAACATGAGCGCGGTGCTGCCAATCCCGAGTGCGAGAACGAGCGCGACGGTGAGCGAGAAGATCGGCGCTTTGCGCAAACTACGATACGCGTAGCGCACATCCTGCAGTCGCGTTTCGATAAGATGGCCGACGCGAACGTCGCGGACGAGCTCCTTCACCTGCTCGGCGCCGCCCAACTCCACGAGCGCTTCGCGCCTCGCCTCGCGTTCGCTCAGGCCGTCCCTGATTTTTCGCTGGGCTGACAGCTCAACGTAAGACTCCACTTCCGCCGCGAGATCGCGCTCGACCTTTCCACGCCGGGTCAGGTTCCGGAAAAGACTTTGCAGACGCGAAAGCATGTTGGGTTTCTCAGGTCGCGCGCAAGGCGCTGCCGATCGCGAGGGAAATGCGCTGCCAGTCTTGCGTTTCTGTTTCGAGTTGGCGGCGGCCTGCCCGGGTGAGGCTGTAGAACTTTGCGCGCCGTTTGTTTTCGGACTCGCCCCACTCGGCTTTGAGCCAGCCGGCTTCCTCCATCCGGTGGAGGGCGGGGAAGAGCGAGCCGGGCTTCACGTCGAACGTCCCCTTCGTGATCTGATTGATTCGGGTCGAAACCCCGAGCCCGTGGAGCGGTTGCGCCGAAAGCGCTTTGAGGACGAGCAGATCGAGCGTGCCCTGGAGAAGGTCGGCCGTGAATTCATCTTCGCGATTGCTCATATAGATGATCTGTAGGAAGGGAGGATGACCGCTCTCCTATAGACTGTCAATAGGAGAAGATGCCGCGCTTTACCGCCTGGTTGAAATCTCGCGCGCAAAGGGCCGGACCCGGCCGAGCAGTTGGCCCGCGGTCAGGCAGAGCGTGTCGTCGATCGGACAACCAGCCTCGCGCAGGCCCCGCGCGACCCAGGTGTTGCAGGTGTTGAAAGCTGAATAGGTTCCCCGGGCCCGATACCAGCCTCCACCCAACCGGATTGGCTGGCCCTTTTCGTTCAGGGCGTAGGTCTGTTGGATGTGGTCGCAAAGGCTGGCCAGGCCTGGTCCGGACAGCCCCACCGCCAGGACGGTGAACTTTGGGTCGCTGTATTTCCGCCGGATCGGCTGGCTAAACCCTTCGGCGAACAGGACCGTCTGCCGATCGCCCAGCAGGGCTTTCATGGCGATGCCGGAGGTGAGCGGTTTGCGGTAGCCGCCTTCGTCGCCCCACCCGACCTCTATATATCTAGAGTCACCATAATCAGCGCTGGCCGGCCAATGGCCCCGGGGAATATCAGACCGTTTCACAGTCAGGCCGGTGTGCAGAGATCCGTGGTGGACGACAAAGACGGTCTTTTGGGCCGCTTCCGGGGTCGCGCACGGCTCGGGCGTTGCGGCGCAGCCACTTAGGACAATGGCCGCAGCCAAAGCCACGGAAGCCAGGCCGATTTGTCCCACGAAATTTCTACTCCCACGCATAGATTGCAACGACTACCGGACCACAACCTGCTGGATAGCGGGGGATCCGGCAACGCTGTCGGCCTTTTTATGAAAACAAATGTAAAAAATCGTTTGCGAGGAGGCCCAATCGAGTGCATAGGGGGCGCTTCCGTGCGCAAAATTACTCTCCTACTCACTGTTTTTTCGGCTTTTGCCCTGGTCTTTTCGGCCTCGGCGGCGAAGACCGACAACCTCAATTTTGAACCGCAGTTCGTCTTTAAAGATCGCAACGGCAAGACAGTTTCGGCTCCTATTGTCGATAAATACCAGCAAAAGAAGCTCGTCTATCCTACCGCCAAGGTCGACCCGCGGGTGAACCCAAAATTGATGCGGGCCGCGACGATCGCCCAGGAACGGGCCCATGCCCATTCCAAGTCCCGCTGCTGGCACTACGTCAAGGAAGCGCTCCTGGCCTCCGGCGCCGTCGACGCCCGCCCCAAGACCGCCCTGGCGAAGCAAGCCGGCGACGAGCTGGTGCGCGATTACGGTTTCAAGAAACTCCCGATCCGCGACCCGTTCGCGGCTCCGATCGGCTCGGTCCTCGTTTACACGGCCCGCGGCGCTGCCGGCCATGTCGAAATTCGGACCAAGAACGGTTTCGTGAGCGACTTCACTTCGAAGACCCCGTCGAAGCGCCCGTTACTTGGCGTTTACGCCAAGGGCTAAGCGGAACGGACATCAAATTTGGAGGGACGGCCGCTGTGCCGTCCCTTCTTGTGTACGGGGACGGTGCGGCTGCGCTCACCCCCGCCCGTGCGGCGCCGTGAGGTCCAGCGCGGGCCCGATCGGCACAATGCGCGTTGGATTAATCTGCTCGTGGGTCATGTAATAATGGCGCTTGATATGGTCGAAGTTGACCGTCTGGGCGACGCCGTCGTGCTGGTAGAGGTCGCGCAGGTACGGCCAGAGATTTGGGTAATCGACAATCCGGCGGAGGTTGCACTTGAAATGCCCATGATAAACCGCATCAAAGCGAATGAGTGTCGGAAACAATCGCCAGTCCGCTTCGGTCATGCGCTGGCCTAACAAGTAGCGGCCCGTGCCGAGCCGCGCCTCGAGCTGGTCGAGCGTCTCGAATAATCTTTGCGCGGCGCGTTCGTAAGGTTTCTGGCGGGTCGCGAACCCGGCCAGGTAAACGCCGTTGTTCACCCGCTCGTAAATCGTCTTGTTGAGCGCCTCAATTTCAGCCCGAAGATCGGGCGGGTAGAAGTCGTAAGCGTTCGTCGCGAAATCGCTGAATTCGCTGTTCAGCATCCGCAGCAGATCATCGTCCGAATTGCTGACAATTCGTTTCGTTTGTTTGTCCCACAAAACTGGAACCGTGACGCGTCCTCCGTAGCCCGGATCGGTCGCCTGGTAAGCCTCGCTCAGGAATTTGAAACCGTTCACCGAATCCTCCGAATGCCCGGGCCCTTCTCGAAAGGCCCAGCCGCGCTCGTCCCTGACCGGATCGACAACGGTCATTCCGATTGTCTCTTCCAGTCCTTTGAGTTTGCGCAGGATGATCGTCCGATGAGCCCAGGGGCAGGCGAACGAGACGTAAAGGTGGTAACGGTCGCGTTCCGGTTTCCACGCGGTCGAGCCATCGCGTTTCACCCAATCGCGGAATGCGTCTTCCTGGCGTTTGAAGGAACCGCTTTTGGTTTGTTCGTCAGGAAATTGGACCATGATTTATCGAACCGGTTTTGAAGAACCGGTGCAAGCGCGGGAAGCGGAGAGCTGCGCGCCAAAGCTACAGTTTTTGATCATTTTTGTGGCAATTCAGACAGAAAACGTCGAAAAACCGTAGCCCCGAAAAAAGTTTATTAATCGGTCGAAAAAAGGCTTGTCAGAGTGGTACGCCGTTTGCATACAGAGGACGCGTGCAACGTTTTCTCTTGTTTGTTTGTCTGACTGGCTGCGCGTTGATAAGTACCACAATGGAAGTGCAATCCGCGGGCCTGGCGCCCTCGAGATCTCACTTCTATTATCGGAATTTCGACGGCACCCCAACCTCCGCGCGGATCATGCGGCACTACTGGAATGTGCCCGTAGTTCATCCCGACGCGGCCGTCGATTCACGCCTTGATCCCCGGCTGCGCCGCGCCGCAACGATCGCCCAGGAAAGAGCCAACGCCCGCTCCAAATCGCGTTGCTGGCAATACGTCAAACAGGCGCTCTTTGACGCTGGTGTGATCAATTCCTATCCGAAGACGAATTACGCCACGCAGGCTGGCGACGAGTTGGTGCAAAACTACGGATTCAAGAAACTGCCGATTCACGATCAGTACGCGGCGCCAATCGGGGCTGTCCTTGTTTTTGGCCACGGTGCGGCCGGCCATGTGGTTATTCGCACCAAGACCGGTTTCGTGAGCGATTACTGGACGAGCAATCGTTGCAAGTACCCGCTCGTCGCGGTCTACGGAAAATTCTCTTCCTAATCTGTAGCGGGAATCAAACCCGACTTCAGGTAAACCATTCCGACGTGGTCGATGAAGGCATCGATCCAATCCCGCCGAATTTCCTCCTGGGCCTGAGCGAGCGTGATTTGCCGTTTCGCGATCTGCGCGAGAAGAACCTCTGTCAGCAGTTCTTTTCGATCCGCGCCATACGGTCTGGCGCGCACACTTTGCGGCCAAAGATTGTCGATGGTGTCCGCTCCGCCCAGTTCCAGCGGAACGAGATGGTCGATCTTGAATTCTGCCCGGCGGGACCAGGGAAGGCGGTAGCGCGCGAAGACTTTGCGCTCCATCTCGGGGGTCACCCCGGTTCGCTCCTTGTCCGCGCGGGCGACTCTGCCAGGCGTTAGCTTGGGATTCGGGAGGATTAAATCCTGGGCGCGTCCGTTAGTCGCGACAGCGAAAACGACCGCAACCATAGCGAGGAACAGCTTCACGACCTTGAATCGTAAGTCGTTACCGAATCAGATGCCGCGTCAAGGAGCGGCGGTGTCTTCCCGCCGTTGAATTACCAGAACCGCCTTGCCCAGTTTGACCGGCGCTTTCAAAACGCGTTTGTCACTTCAGCAAAAATTCCCGGATGAATTGCACTGTGCTGTAGAACTGGAAGTCGGCGTTTTTCTTCTTGGCGAAGCCATGCCCCTCATCCTTGGCCATGAGAAACCAGACTGGCGTGCTCTGCTTCTTCAAGGTCGCCACGATTTGTTCGGCTTCCGTCTTCGGCACTCGAGGATCGTTCGCGCCCTGCACGACGAACAGGGGCTTGGTGATTTTCTGCGCATTGTTCAACGGCGCAATGCGCTCGAGGAATTCCGCCATTTTCGGGTCACGCTCGTCGCCATATTCGGCCCGGCGAAGATCGCGGCGATAGCTTTCGGTGTTCTTGAGAAAGGTCACGAAGTTCGACGGCCCCACCACATCGAGGGCGCAGCGGATTCGATCGGCGTAATTTGATGCCACTGCCAGGGTCATGAACCCGCCGTAGGAACCGCCCGTCACCATCACCTTGCCCGAGTCCAGCTCGGACCGCGACGGCAGCCAGTCGAGCAACGCGGAAATGTCCTTGTAGGAACCTTCGCGCAGAAGGCCGTTGTCGAGTTTTAGAAATGTTTTCCCGTAACCCTCCGAGCCGCGCACGTTTGGGAAGACGATGGCGCAGCCGAGCTCATTAACGAGGTAGTTGTTTCGCCCGAGGTAGGTCGGGCGCGATTGTCCTTCCGGGCCGCCATGGATGTTGACGATGACAGGGCGTTTGCCCGGAAACTTTGCCGCGTCCGGCTTGTAGAGAAACCCCGTGATCTCCTTTCCATCGAACGTTTTCCACTTCACCAGCTCCGGCTCTACGAATTGCTTTGCGGGAATGCCGCCGGTTTCGCTCGCCGTCCACCGGGCGGTCGTGTTTTTCCCGCCGCCAAACGACCACGTGTAAACGTCCGAAGGCGACCGCGCCCCGGCGACACTAAAGGCGAGCATTGCCTGTTTCGGATCGCGATGAAACTGGACGCCGGAGATGACGGCGGCGGGCAGCGGTGGATTGAAAGCTGGCTCCTTTTTCGCGCCGGCTTTGGCCGTTCCGTTGGCGATCGACACGTCGATCAGGTGAAGCGTGCTCAACCCATTCTCATTGAACGCGAACGCGATCTGTTTCCCATCCTGGCTCAAGTCCCAGTTGTCGACGTCAAACTTCGCCTCGGGGATCAGGTAACTGTGTTTGCCGCTCGCGAGATCGATGTAAGCGAGGCGCTGGAATTCCGATTCTCGATCGGTCGTCACAAAAATTCCTTTGCCATCCTTGGCAAAACGCGCGGCAGAATAGGAAACTTTCTCGGCGCCTTCCGGCGGCCGCGGGGTGACTTCCTTTTTCGTGCCGCTTTGGGCATCGACCAGCCAAAGGTAGCTTTCGTTGACGGAAATAAATTCCACCGCGAGCAGCTGTTTGTCGTCCGGCGACCAATCGGCAACATCCCACCCGCCTTTTACTTCAGCGACCAGGTGGTCGGTCTTAGGATCGGTCGGCGCCTGGACATAAATGTCGGTATCCGTGCCGTTGCGGCGCGTTGATGAGTAGGCGACTCGATCGCCTTTGTTGCTCCAGGTCGGACTGCTGTTGCGCGATTTGCCGTCGGTCAGCAACGTGACGTTACCCGTCGCGAAATCGTATCGGTAATTTTGGAAGAACTCGGCGCCGCCGGTCCCCTTGTGGAAAATGAGATAGTCGCCCTTGGCCGGCTCGAAGGAAGCGCTCTCGACCCGATCGGGGAAAAATGTCAGCTGCGTCCGCGCGCCGCCCGGTTGGGTGACCTGATGGATCTGGTTGGTATCGGCGAAACGGGTCGAGATTAGCATTTCCGCGCGCGCCGGATGCCAGTCCTGGAACGAAGCCGCGCGCGATTCTGTGTAGCGCCCGACTTGTTCCGGCAGTTCTCCGGGAATCGGCGGCACCCCGTCGACAACGAGATTCTCGGCCGGCGTAAGCGGCGGTTTGGCCGGCGGATCGGCGGCGAAAGCGGCGAGCGGAGGGAAGACCAAGGCGGCAGCGAGCGACATTCGTTTCATACGAGTCGCGAATGTTCACACATCCGCTCCGCGCGGCGAAGCAAAAATATGGGAAGGCGCCTCGGCGCTGGAGTGCTTCGCTAAGGCATCCAACTCGACCGGCGCCTCGGTCGCTCTTCCGGGCTGCGCCGGGGTGCGGGCGCCTGGGCCACCGGCTCCACCGCCAGGGTGGTCTTTTGCGGTTGGGCAAACGACGAGCCACTTCGCATGTTCGGCGGCGAGATCCGCACAAACATGAAATACGGATTCCGATGCGCCCAGCTCAACGCCTGTTGTTTGGTCTCGAAAAAGCGATCGATCACGATCGCGTTGCGTTCCATTGCCGTGCGGCCGGAAAGCCGGGCCGCTTTGCGGCTGCGGACAGCAGAGCCGGTATCGACCGCGAGCAACGTTCCATCCGGCAGCGTGACTTTGCTTCCGTACGGAATCCGGCGCGGATCGACCGCGCAGTGCCCGGCGCGCAGCCGCGTGCCGGTCGAGCAAATATGCTGACGCGTCCAGCGATCGGATCCTTTTCCGCCGCTGGCCCAGTAAACTGTCACGCGCGCCAGGACCGATTGTTCGGTGGCTTGCGTCGTCGGAACCAGGGGCAACAGAAAGAGGAATGCGATTAGGATTCTTTTCATGGTTAGTTCGGGCAATTTGGGACTCGAACTATTTGCAGCCGGACTCGTGCCCGGCCTGGCGTTTCTTTTGAATCGGAAAGTGAATCGTAAGTGGTTCCGTAAGAGGAATTCATTTGGTCTTCGCGGAATTTCGCGCTTCGGCAAGAACTTCGAACCGCCGCATCCGTAGAAGTGAATGAACCTCTTTGATTCAGGCAGATAACCTCCGAACCCAGGAAAACGAACTCCAAGACATTCCCCAAAACAAATCAAATGAAAAACGAGGACATCCATATAGCAGCAAAGATCCTCGCGGCGCAGGTCGCGAGGACTTACGCAGCGGCACGCCAGACGGATGACGGGCGACGCTGCATGGTAGCGGCCCATCCGGACCTTCAAGACAAGATCAAGGCAGAGCTGAAAACGCTCCGAGCGACTGAACGAAGCGTCATTCGCGGATTGGTGCGCGCGGCAGAGCCCCAGGCACCGGGGTTGAATGATGGTATGATCGTTCCTCCCGACGAGTATCCGCTCGGCACGCCGCTGCGGGCGATCCGGAGCGGAGCGGCAGAGCGCGCCCCCCTCGCCGGCGTCGTGCGCGTGATTGTAGTTTTGGTCAACTTTCCAGACAAGCAAATGAGCCACTCCGCAGCGCACTTCAACGATCTCTTTTTCTCTCAGGGAGTCATGCCGACCAAGAGCGTTCGGGAGTACTACAAGGATGTGACCCATGGCATAATCGATATCCAAGGGCAGGTCGTCGGGCCTTTTACGATGCCACAAACCATCGCGGCTTACGCGCACGGCGCCGCGGGGCTGGGCGGTGTGCTGCCCAATGCGCGTACGATGGCGCGTGACGCCGTCGCCGCCGCTGATCCAACGGTAAATTTTGCGCCCTTCGACAACGACGGGAATGGGTTCGTCGATGCCTTCATTGTCGTTCACGCCGGCCCCGGCGGAGAGGTCACCGGTAATCCGGGGGACATATGGTCCCATAAGTGGGTGTTAGACGGGGGAGCGAGGACAGCCGATGGAACGAAGATATTCGCTTATCTTACAGTGCCCGAAGATTGCAAGATAGGGGTGTGCTGCCATGAGCTAGGGCACCTTCTCTTCGGCTTTCCTGATCTCTACGATACCGACAACACTTCCGAAGGCATCGGCAACTTCTGCCTTATGGCGGGCGGAAGCTGGGGCGGGGGTGGAGACACGCCCGTGCATCCCTCGGCGTGGTGCAAAGCCAACCAAGGCTGGGCATCGGTCATGAACGTGATGGCTAATGGTGCAAAAAACATCGAGGATGTGAAGACCTCCCATCAAGTCTTCCGGCTCTGGAAGGACGGAGCTTCCGGCAGCGAATACTTCCTCGTGGAGAATCGCGAGAGGACCGGATTCGATGCCTCACTGCCTGGCGGGGGTCTCCTCATATGGCACATCGACGATTCCCAGGGCGGCAATACCGATGAAAATCATTACAAGGTGGCGCTCATCCAGGCCGACGCGAAAAAAGATCTTGAACACAACGTCAACCGCGGTGACGCCGGCGATCCTTACCCGGGGACGGCGAACAATACCAACTTCAGCAACACATCCACCCCTAACTCAAAATCGTATTCCGGGCAGGATACCTGTGTAGCCGTCAGTGCGATTGGTGCGCCGGGTCCTATCATCACCGCAACTCTCCGGGTCAAGTGCAAGGTCATCAAGGAGATCACCAAGGATCAGAAAGACACCCACAAAGATATCATCAAGGATAAGGAAGGGAAAGAGCTCGAGAAAAAAGACATTAAGGAGATCATCAAGGATCAGAAAGATACCCACAAAGATATCATAAAGGATAAGGAGGGGAAAGAGTTCGAGAAGAAGGACCACAAGGAAATCAAGGAGAAAGACATCGTCGAAAAGCCGGTGAAGGAGTTTGAAAAGCCAATAACCGACAAATCGGCGGCGTTCGATAAAGGATTCGATAAGCAAGGGGAAGGTGGAAAGTTGGGCGAACTTGGCAGCCTGAGCGGAGGCAACGAGGCCGTTCTGACGAATCTGCTCACGCGTATCCAAGCGATCGAGGCTGCCCTGGGAACAGGGGGACAAGCCGCGACGGCTCAGCCATTCATTGGGCGCGAGTTGCGGCCAGACCTTACCCAAGGCGCTCTGCTCAACGAGCAGGATCTTGCGCGGGCCCAGCAAGAGATGGAAGCGGGATCCGCGCAGGCCAAACGTTCTTACGATACAAAGGTCTTGGAGCGCTAAGTTGCTGGCGAGGCGCTCAAGATGAAGTTTCTCATCCTGGCCCATCGCACGGACATGTCGGCGGCGGCGGTGGCAGCGGTCCTCTCCCGCCGTCACGGAAGTGGCGCATGCCGGCTCGTCGCCGCGGAGGAACTGGTCCTCGCTCCGCGGTGGGTGCACCGTCTGGATACGGACGGCGTCCGCTCCCGAGTACAGTTGCATGACGGCACACTGATCGACAACACAGAGGTAGGTGTCGTCTTGCATCGGTTATCTTTCCTCAACCTCACGCAATTTGGAAACGCTGACCGGGATTATGCAGGGGCGGAGATGTCGGCGCTGCTCCAGAGTTGGTTAGAAGGATTTCCCTGTCCTGTCATCAATCCGGTCACAACCCGTGGTTTCGCCCCGAATCGTACTCCAACGGGCTGGCTCAGACTAGCTACCGAGGCCGGGCTGCCGGTCCCGCGGTTGCGCCTGACGAGCAACCTCCGTCGCTTTCCGGCAGATGGCCTGCCTTTAGCGGACGGTTCCAGTGGGCCGGTTGGGCGCTCCTTCGCAACGCGTGGGTTTGCCGTTGTCGCCGAGCCACCTGGGCCCAACGCCCATTCGGTGCTGCTCGCCGGAGAGGAAGTCTGTGGAAACTTGCCGCCAGGGCTGCTCCCCGCCTGTCGGACCTTCGCGCGGCTGGCTCGCGCGCTGCTTCTCCGTCTTCACTTTACCTCGGGCCAACCTCACGGCGCACGCTGGCTTTTTCGCCACGCTGAGATTTTGCCTATGCTGGATGCCCTTGAGCTCGCGGCCGTCGTCCACCTTCTGGAGCGCGCCGCAGAGAACGAAATCCCAGTGCAGGCCGAAGTCGCATGATTCTTTTCTGTGGCATCCCATCGGAGCCGCCGATGGCGATGGCGCTCGCCGCGGCGGCGGAGGCGGAAGTTCGCCATGTCGTCTTTAACCAACGCGAGGCTGCCTTTTCCGATCTGCTCTTGGAACAGCAAGGCGGTCGGTGGAGCGGGACGCTTTGGACGCAGGAGACGGCGTGGCCGTTGAAGGATTTCACCGGGGTCTATAGCCGTATGATCGACTACGGCGGCCTGCCCGAAAGTCGCGCCCGCGGGCGGAGGCAGGCCGATCCGCAGGCAGTGAAACACTCCGCTTTTCTCCATTCGGTGTTAGCCGATTGGATCGAGATGGCTGAGTGCCGGGTCCTGAACAAGGCGGAAGCGATGGCATCGAACGGATCCAAGCCCTATCAGGCTCAGTGGATTCAACGGGCTGGATTTCTCGTCCCGCCGACATTGGTGACGAACGAGCCGGATGAGGCCGTCGACTTTGCCCGCCGGCATGGGCCCGTGGTTTATAAATCGACAAGTTCCATTCGATCGATCGTCCGCGAATTTGATTCCTCCCATCCAGAAAAGTTATCCAAATTGCGCGCGCTACCGACACAATTTCAAGCGCGAATCACGGGCACGAACATACGCGTCCACGTGGTCGGCAATAGGCTCTTTCCCACCGAGATTGCGACGACCGCGGTGGACTACCGCTACGCCCACCGGGATGGCGAACAAGTGGAGATGCGCGAAATCGAATTGCCCACTGAGATCGCGGTGCGCTGCGTCCGCCTTTCCCAGGCGTTGTGTTTGCCATTCTGCGGCATTGACCTTATGCGGACCCCGGACGACGAATACTATTGCTTCGAGGTGAATCCGTCTCCCGCTTACAGCTACTACGAACAAGAAACCGGCCAGCCAATCGCTCGCGCGGTGGTGGATTACCTGGCTGGAAAGCAGGAAACATCCATGTTCAATGTGAAGGTGATCGAAAACTGGGCCGATATCACGGGGCGTCTCGTAGCCTTTCGCTCGCATCCCGAATTGAGTGGCTATGTCATTGCTACACTGGCGGTTTTCACCGTCAACGGAGTACCGGGATTCCCCAATCTCCTCGAATACGCAAAAGGCCAAACCATTGAAGTCAACGTGCCTGCCGCTAAGAGCGTCGAACTTGAAGGCGCAAAAGGAACCCAAGTCTCGTGGAGAGTTCGCAAAGCCGGCCCCACGAGTATTTTCGCTCATCCCGATCTTTGTGTGCCGTGAGTGACAAGCAGATGGCCGTTCCTTTCCTATTTCTTTGGTTGTAGCACTTTCTGTCGTCTCGAATTTCGACCCTAGCGTCCGCGCGAATCTAGCCGCAAGGATTGAGCGCCGGGCAATCCCAGTGCATTTGCGCGGAGTCATCCAATTGATCTCGTCAGAATCGCTTTCGCGTCCGAATGTCCGGCGATGCTGAACAATCAGCCGGTCCGGATCGCCATGTGGTCGGGGCCGCGCAACATTTCCACCGCAATGATGCGGGCGTGGGGGAACCGGCCGGACACCGTTGTCTGCGACGAGCCGTTTTACGCCTGGTATTTGCGCGAGACTGGACTCGACCATCCTGGCGCCGAGGAAGTGATTGCACACGGCGAAACCGACTGGCGCAAAGTGGCCGCACAATTGATTGGGCCGGTCCCCGGTGGCAAGCGCATCTATTATCAGAAACAGATGACGCATCATCTTCTCCCGGAAATGGATCGCAGCTGGCTGGGAAGCGTCACGAATTGCTTTCTGATCCGCGATCCGGCGGAAGTGATCATTTCCTACCTCAAGAAGAACAACGATCCGACGCTGGAAGACATCGGGTTTGTCCAGCAGGCGGAGATTTTCGACTGGGTCGCCGCCCGCAGCGGTTTGGTGCCGCCGGTGATTGATGCGCACGACGTTCTTGAGAATCCCGAGAGAATCCTGCGATTGTTATGCGAAGCAGTCGGCGTCGAGTTTACGGAGGCGATGCTTTCCTGGCCGCCCGGTTTGCGCGAGACCGATGGTATCTGGGCAAAGCATTGGTATGGAGAGGTGGCGCAATCGACCGGTTTCCGAAAACGATCGGACCAAACCCACCCTCCGGTTCCACCGCATTTGTCCGATGTGTATGATCGCTCTCGCGAATATTACGACCGCCTGTATGAACATCGCCTGCACTAAAAAACTTGACGGCTTAAAGCCGTCAAGATTTCGGCGGCGCTCGTGACAAGAAATGAAATCATGCTCCAGCGATACGACGAGAGAAACCGCGACCTGTTGGTGAATATCAACGGGCGGCTCGCCCATCGGGATGAAGGCGGGATCAGCCCGTTCGATTCGGGAGTGCAGGGTGGGGACGCGGTTTGGGAGGGATTGCGACTCTACAACGGGCGCATTTTCAAACTATCCGAGCATCTCGCTCGGTTGCGACGTTCCGCCGAAGCGCTGGCGTTCGATGAAATTCCGGCCGACGAAGAAATCATCGCCGAGATTAAGAAAACGCTCGCGGGCAACAAAATGCGGGACGGCGTCCATATCCGTCTCACGCTTACTCGCGGGTTAAAAGTCACCTCCGGAATGGACCCCCGGCTCAACCAGGCTGGGCCGACGTTGATCGTCCTCGCGGAGTTTAAGCCGCCAGTTTACGCAAAGTCTGGCCTGACTTTGATCACAAGCAAGATGCGCCGGCCGTCGCCGGAAATCCTCGATCCGCAAATTCACCACGCGAATTTGCTGAATTCGATCCTGGCCAAGATCGAAGCGAACAAGGCCGGAGCCGATGACGCGCTCATGCTCGACCTGCGCGGCTTCGTGGCGGAGACAAACGCGACTCATGTTTTCATCGTGCGCAAGGGTGAAGTGGCGACGCCGCAGGTGGTGGCTTGTCCAGAAGGGATCACGCGGGCGACCGTGCTGGAAATTTGCCACGCCAACGAGATCCTATGTTGCGAAGCGGACCTGACGCTCGACGATATTTTTGCCGCTGACGAAATGTTTTGCACTGGAACCATGGGCGAACTAGCCGGTGTGCTCACGCTGGATGGCCGGGCAATTGGCCGCGGCCAGATCGGCCCGGTGACGCAACGGCTGAGCGCGCTTTTCGCGGAGCGAACAACGACTGAAGGCACCGCGATCGTTTAGCTGGACGTTTCCGGCGCGTCGCGCATCTCGAGGTCCGAGGCGAGCGCGCGCTCGAGGTTCTCGATGTGTTTGCGGGCGATCGAGACGTAGTCTTCATCGTCATCCGGCACCTTGGCCAATTCGCGAACCGAGGCTTCGTCGTGTTTGCGGAAAATTTCGGCGGCCCGTCGGGCACGGCGCTCGTCCATTCCCAACTCGCGGAGGGCGTCAATGCTCAGGTCCAGCGCGCTCCCGAGCGTTTCCCGATAAACCTGACTTACCCCGAGCCGGAGAATTTCGTAAGCGTGCTGGCGGCTGGCGGCCCGCGCCAGGATCTTCAAGCGCGGGAATTCCTGCCGCACGGTGCGGATGATTTCGAGCGCCTTGGTTTCGTCGTCGATCGCGAGGACGAATAGTTTGGCCCGGGCCGCGCCCGCTGCATGAAGCAGGTCGAGCCGCGACGCGTCGCCGTAAAACGATTTCATTCCGTACTTCGCGAGCGTCTCTACTTGATCGGCGTCGTGATCGAGAACCGTGGTCGGAAAGCCGTTCGCGCGGAGAAGACGGCCGACGATGTGACCGAAGCGGCCGAAGCCGGCGAGGATGACGGGATTATCGTGCTCGTCGATTTCGTCTGCGTCGCGTTCCGGTGACGGACATTTTTGAAAGATCGGCCTCACCAATTTTTCCTCAAGAGTGAGGAGGAGCGGCGCGGCGGCCATGCTCAGGGCGACGGAAGCGACGAGAAGATTCGCCACGTCTGCCGGCAGAACAGAATTCTGGGTCGCGAACGAAAAGAGCACGAACGCGAACTCCCCGCCCTGCGCGAGCGCGAACGCGAAGAGCAGCCCTTCGCCCGCCCTCAATTTGAAGGCACGGCCCAGCGCGAGCAGAACGACGAACTTCAATGCGAGCAAGCCAATCACAATTAACGCGATCACTCCGGGCCGTTGGCCTATGAGCGAGAAATCGATGCTCGCGCCGACCGAGATGAAGAAGAGGCCCAGGAGCAGGCCCTTGAACGGCTCGATGTCCGCTTCGAGCTGAACCCGATACTCGCTTTCGGCGAGCACTACTCCCGCGACGAAAGTCCCGAGCGCGGGGGACAGCCCGAGCTTTTGCATGAGCAACGCAATCCCGAGCACGATGAAGAGCGCGGTCGCGGTGAACATTTCGCGCAACCGCGTTCCGGCTATGTAACGAAAGAACGGCCGGAGCAAAAAGCGCCCGGCAAAAACGATCGCAATGACCGCGGCTACGACCACCAGCGCCTGTTGCCAGCCGGGAAGGCTGCTGATCAATCCCTCGTGCTTTGTCGTTTCTCCTGGATTGAGAGAGAGTAGCGGCATCAGCGCCAGGATCGGGATCACGGCGATGTCCTGGAAAAGGAGAACGGCGAACGAACTTTCACCCGCCGGCGTTTTCATCAGCCCGCGTTCGCCGAGCGACTGCAACACGATCGCGGTGGAAGACATCGCGAGCGTCAGGCCGACGGCGAGCGACGCTTTCCAGCCGAGCCCGCACAAAATCGCAACCAGCCCAAGCACGAGGGCGCTTCCCACCACCTGAAGCCCGCCCAACCCGAGAATCGGCCTTCGCATTTGCCAGAGCAACGCCGGCCGCAGTTCGAGCCCGATCACGAACAGCATCATCACGACGCCGAACTCGGCGAAGTGCATGACGTCGCCGCCGCCCTCCACGAAACGCAACGCGTAGGGCCCGATGACCGCGCCCGCCAGGAGGTACCCGATCACCGAGCCGAGCCCGAGACGTTTCGCCAGCGGCACCGAAACGATTGCCGCCAGGAGATAGATGAATGCTTGATAGAGGCCGCCGCTCATTTTGTATTGTAGATGGAAGTAAGCGACGCGCCCGCACGCGGCGGTCGAATTACAAACTCGCAAAACAGCCCCCTTGATTCCAAGCTGAAAACCATGCCGGACGCGCTTACACCGATGATGCAGCAATACCAGCGGCTGCGCGCCTCGGTGCCGCCGGACACGCTCTTGCTCTTTCGGCTCGGGGATTTTTACGAGCTCTTTTTCGAGGACGCCAAGGAAGCGTCGGGGCTTTTGAATCTTGCGCTCACCCACCGGAACAGCGTGCCGATGTGCGGCATGCCTTATCATGCCGCCCAGGGCTACATCGCGAAATTGATTCAGGCGGGGCGCCGAGTCGCGATCTGCGATCAAACCAGCGAGCCGCGGCCGGGGAAAATCGTCACGCGCGAGATCACCCAGATCATCACCGCCGGAACAGTGAGCGAGCTGGATTTGTTGAAGGCGAACCGGCCGAATTATCTCGGCGCGGTTTATTTCCACGAGGGCCGGTTTGGTTTCGCCTATGCCGAGCTGAGCACCGGCGAGTTTCGCGTGACCGAAGCGAATAACATCAGCGCTTTGCTGGACGATCTGGCTCGGATTTCGCCCGCGGAAGTGCTGGTGAGCGAGCGGCAAATGGGTGAGTTCGGCGAGATCGCGCGCTCTCTGGCCTACGATGACTTCGCGTTCCTGACCGATCACGCCCGGTTCACGCTCTGCGAACATTTTCGGGTCAAATCACTCGATGGTTTTGGTTGCAGCGAGATGCCGGCGGCGATCGGTGCGGCGGGCGCAATCGTGCATTACCTAAAGCAGCAGCTGCGCCGGAAAGTCGATCACCTGGCGTCGCTGCGTTGTGACGCGCGGGACGATTATGTCCTGCTCGACGCCGCCACCCAGGCGAATCTCGAGCTGGTGGAATCGCGCGGGGCGCGAAACATGAGCCTGCTCGCCGCGCTGGACCGCACGGTCACGCCGATGGGCGGCCGGAAATTGCGAAGCTGGATTTTGCAGCCGTTGCGCGATCTCCACGAACTGGAGTGCCGGCAGCAATTGATCGCCGATTTGTTGCACGAAGCCGATCTTCTGGCAGGTCTGCGCGCCTGCTTGAAATCGATCCGGGACCTGGAGCGCGCCGCCGGCCGGTTGAGCCAGGCGTCGGGCAACGCGCGCGACCTGGTGGCGCTCAAAGTTTCGCTTCAGCAAATCCCGGAATTGAAGGGGGAGTTGCGGAAGCTGATCGATCGGACGGAATTTGGCAAGGAACCCCAGCCCGGCACTCTCTGCCGCCGGGTGTTTGACTCGCTCCAGGAGATGCCGGCGCTGACGGAAAAGCTGGCGGGAGCGCTGGTGGAGGACCCGCCCATGGTTTTGAAGGAGGGGGGAATATTTCGGGACGGATTCAACGCCGACCTCGACGAACTCCGGCAAGGCTCCCGGGAAGGGAAGAATTGGATCGCGCAATTGCAGGAGCGCGAGATTGCCGAGACCGGGATCAAATCGCTCAAGGTCCGGTTCAACTCGGTTTTTGGTTATTTCATCGAGATCACGAAATCGAACCTCGCAAACGTGCCGGGTCGTTATGTCCGCAAGCAAACCACCGTGGGCGGCGAGCGCTTCATCACCCCGGAGCTGAAGGAAATGGAGTCGAAGATTCTCGGTGCCGATGAAAAAGCGCGGCAACTCGAGTATCAGCTCTTCCAGACGGTCCGCGAAGAGACGCTCCGCGAACTGGAGCCGATCCAGAGCACGGCGGCGGCGATTGGCACGCTCGATGTCATTTGCTCGCTGGCAGAAACGGCGCGCCTCTACGGTTATTCCCGACCGGTGCTGAACGATTCGCTCCGGCTGGTTATCCGAGACGGGCGCCATCCGGTGCTCGACCAGAACCTGGCGGAGGAAAAATTCGTGCCTAACGACACTGATCTCGATGGCGAACGGATGCGCCTCGCCATCATCACGGGACCGAACATGGCCGGCAAATCGACCTACATTCGGCAGGTAGCCTTGATTGTGTTAATGGCGCAGATCGGCAGCTTCGTCCCGGCCTCGAGCGCGGAGATCGGCCTGGTCGATCGGGTTTTCACGCGCGTCGGCGCGAGCGACGATCTTTCCCGGGGCCAATCGACCTTCATGGTGGAAATGAACGAGACGGCGAACATCGTCAACAACGCGACGGAACGCAGCCTGGTGATCCTGGATGAGATTGGCCGGGGCACCTCAACCTTCGACGGACTCTCGATCGCCTGGAGCGTGGCCGAATTCCTCCACGACAGAATCAAGGCGCGCACGCTCTTCGCAACCCATTACCATGAGCTGACGAAGCTGGCCGGAGAACGCAAGGGAGTGGCGAACTTCAACGTGGCCGTGCGGGAATGGAACGAGCAGATCATTTTCCTGCGCAAGATCATTCCGGGTGGCGCGGACAAGAGTTACGGCATCCATGTCGCGCGTTTGGCCGGGGTGCCGAAGGAGATTCTCGATCGCGCCAAGGACATTCTCTCGCACCTCGAAAAACCGAACGGCGCCGCGGAAGAACCCAAGCCGAGAAAAGGAAAACGCAGCAAGAAGGTAGTTGTTGCGCCGGTTAAACCGCAGATGGATTTGTTTTAGGACATGGATTGACCGCACTCCTCCCCTCAGATGACATGCCCCCCAGAAGCGAGAACGAACTGACCGAACCATTGCGCAGTCACTGGCGAAAAGCGTTGGCGGCGATCGAGCTGCGCAATTCGGGTTACGCGATTTCCCTGTTGCGGGAAATTCTGAAAGAAGAGCCGGAATTTCTCCAGGGCCGCCAGCTTTTGCGTCGCACGGCGATCACCCGGCAGAAAGCGGGGAAGAAGTCCTTCTTCAACACCTCTTTTCTTTCCGTGATGAAAGCGCGGCGGGAGCTGCGGAAAGATCCGAAGCGGGCCATTGAAATGATCGAAGATCTCCTGGAGAACGAACCGTATCATCGCCAGGCCAATCTGGCTTTAAAGGAAGCGGCGATGGCCGCCGGCTGGCCGCGGCTGGGGGTTTTCGCCTTGCAGACGCTGCTGGAGGACGAACCGCGCGATACCAAGCTCCTGCACGAGCTGGGCCGACTTTATCACGAGCTGGGAGAGAGCGATACCGAAGCGAAGATCTATAATCGGATCGCGGAGATCGATCCCGCCGATGGGGAGGCGGCACGGCTGGGAAGAGACGCCGCCGCCCAGGGTTCGATGAAAACGGGCGGATGGGGCGCAACACCCACGTCCAAAAGCGGTCAAAGACGCGAAGTGTAGGTGCCGGATAACCGGCGCTAACTACCAGATCACACTTATGAAAAAACCAACAAAATCACTCTCAAGCCTGGTGCTCATCGCAGCCGGTTGCGCGCTTTGCCTCGGCCCGGCGGCGCAGGCCGCGAAGGAGCCGCCTAAAACGGACCAGTCAAAACCGACTGCCAGCCCCTCTGCGGCAGCCGGCCCCAGCGCCAAGGACAAGTCCTTCATGAAAGAGGCTGCGAAGGGCGGCATGATGGAAGTCGACATGGGCAAGATGGCCCAGCAAAAGGGCAAAAGCCCCGAAGTAAAGAAAATCGGCACCACCATGGTGACCGATCACACCAAGGCGAACAACGAATTGATGGCGATCGCCAAGAAGAAGGGCGTCGATCTTTCGAAAGAAAAATCGAAATCGCATTCGATGAACGACGCGAACTTCGACAAGGAATACATCGACATGATGGTGAAGGACCACGAGAAAGACCTGGCCGCGTTTCAGGCCGAAGCCAAGGACGGGACCGACGCGGACGTGAAAGCATTCGCTTCGAAAACGTCGTCGGTGATCAAGAAGCACCTCGACATGGTCAAGGCTGCGCAGGCGAAAATGAAATAATTCGGAGGAACTCTGCAAGCGACGCGGCGCCTACCTGGCGCCGCGTTTCTTTTATCAGGCCTCTTTTGGCTGGTCCGGAGCGGAGACCAGCAGGCGGAGTTTCACTTCGATCGCTTCGTCGGCGGGGACCGCTGGCAAAGCGGGCAGAATCAACTGGGGATCGATGCCGGTGACCTTGAGTCGCAAATACTCCGGGTGAGCGATCGGTTGCGCATCACCGGCAAGGGCGATCGTTTTGAAACTCTCCGGATCGGCTGCGCGAAACAGGGACGCGGTTTTGGTGGCCACTTCAATGGAAGCCACGTCTATCACCGTCAGGTCGCTCATGAAATCGATCCGGAGCGGCGCCGCTCCCGCGCCCGGCGGCAGGAGGATTGAAACTTCCTTCCAGGCTTCATGCCCGATTCTGGCGGTGACGGAATTGGCCTCGCTGTGGCTGCCATCGTGGGAATGAAAAATTTGGATAATCGTCTCCGGCGCCCGAGCAGGAGGCGGGACGAGGCGCTTCAGAAAGGAGTGGATTTGCCAACGCAGCCTGGTCCCGAAAGGCCGTTCCGGCTTCCGCGCGATCAGGACCGAGTCGTGCCACTTGTTGCTCTCCGAATCGTAGTCGGGCAAGTCTCCCCATTGGGTTTGGACATCCACGACTTCAAGGCCGGCATAGCGCGCCACAGCCGAAAAACCGTCGGCAAAGATCCGCCAGCAATCTCGGGAGAAACGATGTTCGGGACCGCAGGAGGGGGCGATGATGCAACACATCCCGTTGGGTTTCAGGACGCGCGCGATTTCGAGCATCGTTTCCCAAAAGAATTCCGTGTGCTCGAACGTTTGCCCGGAAACGACGACGTCGATCGAGTCGGAACCGAGCTCGCGCCAGTGGTAGGGATCGCGCAGAACGATATCGACATTCTCTCCCGGAACGAGATCGACCCCGAGGTAACGCCAGGGCGGAGCGGCGAAGAGCTGGCGATAGGAGCCATTCAGGTCGGCACTGCCGAGGTCGATAACCGTGAGCGGCTCGTGGCGGCGGGGCTCCAGGTACCGGCTCCGAAATTCTGCCATGCTATCGAAGGAATGCCGATGCATCGTGCTGCCCAATAAACTCGTCCACGCCATTTAACAATCGCGGGCGGCTCCCGATGATTCTGAAGGAGGGTCCGCGCCCAGCAAGGGATTTTTGCGAATCGTTAGACAGGCAGGCCTGTTTAGTCCTCTATTGAGCGGTTCAACCACGCGCTTTTCCTGATGTTCGAGACGTTGCCGAGCCTGCTCGCGTTCCAGCCGAAATTTTATTCCGGCGGGCCGGTTCGTTTTCATCTCCCGTTGCTCTACGACCTCATCGCGACCTTGAAACCGGGAAGGGTGGTGACCTTAGGATTTGGCGACGGCCAGGCCTTTTTCACCTTTTGCCAGGCTGTCACGGAACTGGGACTGGATGGCGAATGCGTGGCCGTCCGGCGCGAGCGGGACGGCGAGGCGGAGACTGACGATACTGCCTGGGAAAAAGGGAAGGATGATGGGCAGGAAGTTTACGGCGAGTGCGCTCGCTACTTCGGTTCCGCGAGCGCGGCCCTCGCGGAGCTGGCGGAGGGGAGCGTCAATCTTCTGCTGCTGGATGATTGCGACTCGGGGGCGGAAATCCGAGCCGATTTGGCCGCCTGGGCTTCCAAGCTGGCTCCAGAGGCAATCGTGTTGCTGCACGGCGCCGGCCTCGAGCGGGTTGATAGCCCGAAAACGGCTTGGACGGAATGGACCGCCCAGCGAGTGAGCACGGAGTTTCCAGCCGGTCTCGGGCTCGGCTTGGCCCGACAATCACCGCCCGATTCTTCCGCCCCGTTTCTATTGAAACAGCTTTTTGGATCTTCCGAAGAGGCAAGGGATCTGGGCGCCATTTACGCGCTGGCCGCGGCTCGCATTGACGCGCTGGGGCGCGCCGAGCAGGCGGAAAAAACCACTGCCACCCTCCAGGTTCGGCAAATCTGGCTCGATTCGCTCCTCGCGGACCGCGGGAAAGTCCAGACGATCATGGACCATCAGGGCCGCTCGATTGCGGCGCTCGAACAGGCCCAGGCGGAACTCCAGGATCATTTCGAAAATCTGCGCCGTGATCGCGCGAAGGCTCAGCTTGTCATGGACGGCCAGCAGGAGCAGCTCCGGAACTGGGTTGCGGAAGCGGAGAAGCTGAAAAGCCAAATCGAAAAACTCAAAACCCAGGTCAAGGACCAGAAGCAGATCCTCAACGCCGCGAAGATTGCCTGTCGGAGGGGAGGGAAATGTTTTCAGGTGCAGGGTGGACCGAAGGTCCGCAAATCTTTTGGGGAAAGGGTCGTCCGCGAACTCAAGCGTCTTCCGCGCAGTTTCCGGATTTCTCGCCCGCCAAAGGCAGTCCCGGATTCCAAAGAAGCTGCGGCGCCGGCCGCGTCCCGCCAGCCGGTCGACCGATATGCGGCCTGGATCAGCGAACACGAGCCGGACGAAACGGCCCTCGAGCGGCAGCGCCAGAGTTCGGGAGAATTTTCAACGCGCCTCAAGATCAGTCTGCTGACCCCGGTCCATAACACTCCGGCAAATTATCTGGAGGAGATGTTCCAGTCCGTCGCAGCTCAAACCTATGGCAATTGGGAGATATGCGTGATCGACGGCGGCTCGGATCGCCCGGAAACAATCGAGACGTTGCGGCGCTGGGAAGCAAGCGAGGCACGGATTCGGATCGAGCGATTGACGGAGAATCTCGGCATCGCGGAGAACACCAACCGCGCTTTGCAAATGGCGAGCGGCGATCTGGTGGCATGCGTCGACCATGACGATCTCCTGGCCCCTTTTGCCTTGTTTGAGTTGGCGCGGGCTGCCCTGGAATTCGAACAGGCCGATATTTTTTACAGCGACGAAGACCGCCTGAGCGCGAAAGGAAAACGGCACGCGCCCTTTTTCAAGCCGGAGTGGAGCCCTGAACTTCTCCTGGCCTCGATGTATATCGGGCATCTGACCGCTTACCGCCGTTCCCTGGCCCTGGAGCTGGGCGGATTCCGGAAGGAATTCGATATGTCGCAGGACTACGACTTTGCCTTGCGGGCAACGGAGCGCGCGAAATCGATTCGGCACATTCCACATGTTCTTTACCACTGGCGCGAGCACGCGGCTTCCGGGTCGACGGGGGGCAAACCCGGAGCGCGCCAGACCAATCTGGCCGCTTTAGGGGAAGCGATGCGCCGGCGTAATCTTCCCGCTGAGATCATCGAATACCCGACCGCGAATCGAGCGCGCTTGAAGGTCGCAAACTGGCCGCGCGTGTCGATCATTGTGCCGACGGATTCGCCGATGCGCGCGCAGGCGTGTTTGCGCGATCTGCCGCAGGCAACGAAATATCCCGACCTCGAGATCATCCTGGTGACCAACTCCAAGCTGGCCGAGCCGCTCCGGTTCCTGGAAGGGGAGAACGTTATCTTTCGCTTTGTGCCCTATGACACCCCCTTTAACTTCTCCGACAAATGCAATCTGGGCGCGGAAGCGGCCACTGGGACGCGGTTGATTTTTTTCAACGACGATGTCGAGAGCATCCAGCCCGACTGGATTCAAAACCTGATCGAGCCGCTCGAGAATCCTGAGGTGGGAGCCGTTGCGCCCAAGCTGGTTTATGAGACCGGCCAAATTCAACACGCCGGCCTGGTCACCGGCGTCCGCGGATTGATCGGAACGGCTTTTCACCAGCGCGCGGCGGATTCGACCGAGCATGTCAATTTCGCGCAATCGCTGCGCGACGTCTCCGCGCTCTCGGCGGCCTGCCTGGCGATGCGGCGGAGCGATTTTTTCCAGGTCGGCGGCTTCGATGCGGCCAACACGCCCATCGCGCATTCCGACGTTGACCTGTGTTTCAAGGTGCGCGAGGCCGGGTTGCGCTGTGTTTACACGCCATACGCCACCTTGCGCCATCTCGGCCACGTCTCGATCGGTGCGACGGAAACAAAAAGTCGCCCCCGCAAGGCCGACAAGGCGACGACATTTTTGCTGAAACGCTGGGGCAGCTACGTCACTCATGATCCCTATTTCACGGACAATATGCGGGACTGGCTGCATCTCGATTCCCCGACGCCGATCCGAATGCATGCCGTCCAGCCCGCCGCACCAATTGATGCTTCGCCCGATCTCCTTTTTGTCTCGCACGACCTGACCTTGAGCGGCGCGCCCCTGTTGCTCCTGCACCTCGCTCGGTGGTGCTCGCGTAACGGGATGTTTGTCACGGTGATGGCCCCGACGGATGGGCCGTTGCGCGAAAAATACGAGAACGCGGGTATTCCGCTGATCATTGATCCGCTCTGCGAAACCGGACACGAATCGTTCGGCAAATTCGCGCGCGATTTCGATTGTGTCCTGACGAATACGGTCCGGACCGAGGGCGCGGTCCGGGCCGCGCATAAGGCGAACGTGCCGGTCATTTGGTGGGTGCACGAAACCCGGGTGGGCGAACATTACCTGCGCGAAGAAGCGAAACTGCGCTCGGCCTTGCCAATGGCCGACGCTATCCTCGCGCCGACGGAACGGACCGCCAGCGTGTACCGGCCGTGTACTGAATCACCGGTGGTCTGTTCGCCGTACGGAATTCCCGATGTTCGTGGTGAGAGTGATGGGGGATGGAACGAATCACCGCCGGACATTCTCCGCTTTCTGCTCCTGGGCAGCATCGAACCGCGGAAGGGTCAGGATATCTTTCTGGAAGCCATTTCGCTCCTGCCCGAGTGGGTGCAAAAGGTGACGGAATTTCGCCTGATCGGTCGGGTAATGGATTCGGAATTCGGCTCTCGCATCGAGAAGTCAGCGGCTCGACTGCCAAATGTGGTGATCGAGGCGGAAAGCGATCACGCCGCCGCATTGGAGGCGATTCAACGTTGCCACGTCCTGGTTTGTTCATCGCGGGACGAGGCCCTGCCGGTGACGATTCTCGAGGCGTTGTCCTTCGGCAAAGCGGTGATCTCAGCGAGGGTCGGCGGAATTGGCGAAGTGCTGACCGAGGCGAAGGACGCGATTCTCGTTAAACCCGAAGATCCCAAAGCCCTGGCGAACGCGATCCAGCGAATCGTCGGCAAGCCGGAATTGGCCCGCCAGCTCGGGGAGGCTGGTCGCGCTACCTTCGAAGAAAAACTTTCGGAGGAACGGTTTGGCGCCGATTTCCGCGAGCTGGTCGCCGAAGTCATCCGTACCAAGACGTGAACCGTAACACGTCAGGCTCGCGCCCGTCGGTTTTGTTGGTGAGCCATGAAACGACCCTGACCGGCGCTCCGATCCAACTGCTGCACCTGGCTCGTTCGCTCCATGCCGACGGATGGAGACTGACGGTTGTCGCGCCAGAGAAAGGGCCGATTTCCGATCTCCTGGGCGACGTCCCGGTCGTGATTCAGCCTGGCATGCTGGATGATTCCGGACAAGGAAGCCTCCGCGAGTTGGTCGCGGAATTCGACGTCGTGGTGGCCAACACGATTGTCAGCTGGAACGCGGTCCGGGCCGCGCGGGCGGAGAACAAGCCCGTAATCTGGTATCTGCACGAGACTCTCGTGGCCGTGCGCCTGATTCGAGAGATTCCCGAAATCGCGCCCATGCTGCATCTGGCGACGTTGCTGGTGACGCCAACAGAACGGACCGCCCGTGTCTTCCAAGGCCTGACGAACACCCCGGTGGAGGTGGTGCCTTATGGAATTCCGGATCCCCTGGGCGTGATTCCCCCGAAACCGCAGGGGGAAGGGACGAGGTTCGTCACCCTCGCGAGCATCGAGCCGCGCAAAGGGCAGGACGTGCTCGTCGAGGCGATCCGTAAACTTCCGGGTGATGTCGCGGCGCAAGCGAATTTCAAACTAATCGGGCGTTTTCTCGAACAGCCGTTTGCGGACGAAGTGAAAGAGGCTGCCGCCGGGACGAATAACATTGAGTTTACTGGCGAATGCGATCATGAGACGTCGCTCGCCGCCCTGGCGAAAGCCGACGTCCTGGTCTGCCCATCGCGCGACGAGACCATGCCGATCACGATCCTGGAAGCGATGGGCTTGGGTAAAGGCGTGGTCAGCACAGACGTCGGCGGTATCAGCGAGTGGCTGCGCGACGGAAGCAATGGGCTTCTTGTTCCCCCGAACGATCCAACGGCTCTCGCTCACGCCATTGAACGGTTGGTGACGGATGGCGAATTGTTGAATCGGATCGGCGCCGCGGGCCTGCGGACTTTTCGACGCCACTTTAGGCTGGAACGGCTGGCGATCCGGTTCGGCGAGCTGTTCAGAGACGTTTGTCGGTCGAGGCCTTTGGACGATCCCAGCATCGCAACCGGTTACGAAGAATGGCTCCGCCAATTTGGCGACATCGACAGGGTGCGTCTCCGGCGCGCTTTGCGGCGTCTCCCGCGGAAGCCTCGGATTTCCGTGATCCTCCCGGTCTACAATCCGCCCATGCAGTTTCTGAAAGCAGCCATCGACTCCGTCCGCCGGCAGATCTATGAGAATTGGGAGCTGTGCATTGCGGACGACGCTTCGACGGATACCGGAGTGCGCCCCTTCCTGGAGGCCGTTGCCCGCGAAGAGAGCCGGATCAGGATCACGTTCCGCGAGCGCAATGGTCATATCTCGGCCTGCTCGAATTCAGCTATCGGGCTCGCTACGGGCGACTGGTGCGCCCTGCTCGATCAGGACGACGAAATGGCGGAGCACGCCCTGGCCACGGTGGCGCTGGAGATCGATCGCCATCCGGACGCCGGATTGGTTTTCTCCGATGAAGACAAAATCGATGAGAACGGCGTCCGCTCGAATCCATTCTTCAAGCCGGACTGGAATCCCGAACTTTTTCTGGGCCAGAATTACATTAACCACCTGGGGGTGTATCGCGCCGATCTCTTGCGCGAGATCGGCGGGTTCCGGGAGGGATTCGAAGGCTCGCAGGATTACGATCTCGCGCTTCGTTGTGTGGCGAGACTGCGCCCCGAACAGGTGCGGCATATTCCGCGCATTCTTTATCACTGGCGAATGGTCACCGGCAGCCTGGCGGCCGTTCCCGACGCGAAACCGTACGCGAAAGAAGCCGCGCGCCGCGCGATCGCGGACTACTGCAAACGCCGCCAGATGCCCGGCACCGTGGTGCCATGCCCTGAAAACACGGAGTCCCACCGTTTCATTCACGCGGTGCCCACGCCCGCGCCGCTCGCTTCCATCATCATCCCGACGCGCGACCGGCTGGAATTATTGGAGCGCTGTGTGGAAAGCATCCGGGCGCGGACCGATTACCAGCCCTACGAAATTATCATCGTCGATAACGGATCGGTCGAGGAACGGACTTTCGCCTTTTTCCGCCGTGCTCAGAGCGAGGGCCTTGTCCGAGTCGTAGTCGACGCCGGTCCATTTAACTACAGCCGCCTCAACAATCACGCAGCGGCTGAGGCGCGGGGAGACATCCTGGTCTTGCTGAACAACGACACCGAAATCGACGAGCCGGGATGGCTCACGGAAATGGTCAGTCATGCCGCCCGGAAAGAAGTCGGCGCAGTCGGCGCGCGGCTCTGGTATCCGGACGGGACCCTGCAACACGGCGGAGTTATTCTTGGTCTCGGCGGAGTGGCCGGGCACGCGTTCCCTCGTATTCCCCGCGGACATCCGGGATATTTCAATCGCGCCTGGCTCCGGCAAAATTGCTCGGCCGTGACCGGCGCCTGCATGGCGGTCCGCAAAGCAGTTTTCGAAGAACTGGGCGGGTTCGATGAGCAAAATCTTAGCGTCACGTTCAATGACATCGATTTTTGCCTGCGCCTGACCGAACGGGGCTATTGGGTTGTGTGGACGCCGTACACGAACCTCATTCATCACGAATCGGCCTCGCGCGGGCACCAGCGCACGCTGGAAGAACAGGCGCTCTTTCTCAAGGAAGCAGGCTACGTCCAGCGCGTCTGGCCCAAGCGGTTGATCCGCGATCCGTTTTATAATCCGAATCTCTCGCTGAATCTCCCCGGGTTCGAAATCGCGTTTCCTCCGCGGGTGCCGGATTTCTCGTCCGAGGAGCGACTCGCGGTTCCTGCGATGCCGCCTCCGCCGGGCGTGAAGGAGGAGACCCTTGCTTTCTCGGATTAAACTTCAAACCTGAACCTGATGCGGAAGACGAAAATCATCTGCACGATCGGTCCGGCCACGGAGAAGACCGAGACGCTGCGGCAATTGCTCCAGGAGGGCGCGGATGTTTTTCGCCTGAACATGAGCCATGCGAAGCATCCCTGGGTGCGCGAGATCGTTCCGCGGATCCGGAAAATCGCGGCGGAAATTTCGCGGCCGGTGGCAATCCTTCTCGATACCCAGGGACCGGCGATTCGGACGGGCGACCTGAAGACAGAGCTCAATTTGAAACCGGGCGATATTCTCGAATTCACCGTCCGCGGCGCGCGGAGCGAGGAAAAATATTCGGTCGACGTGAACTACGAAGGGCTCGTCAACGACATCTCCGTCGGCGACATCGTTTTGGTCGACAACGGCGTCATGCGGCTCCTGGTTCTGGGAAAAAAGCGGAACCGGATTCGCTGCAAGGTGCTAACGCAGGGCGTGCTCGGCTCACGCCGGCATATCAATCTGCCTGGAGTCCACGTGAACCTGCCGCCCTTGACTGATAAGGACCGCGCCGACATCGCGCTGGGTGTGGAGCTGAAGGTCGATTTCGTCGCGCTCAGCTTTGCCCGGAAGAAAAGTGATCTCCAGGAGCTGCGCCGGGTGCTGAAGAAGGCGAAGAGTTCCGCCCAAATTGTGGCGAAAATCGAAGACCAGTCCGCCGTTCGCCACATAACCCAAATGATCGAAGCGGCCGACGTCGTCATGATCGCGCGGGGCGATCTGGGGATCGAATGTCCGATGGAAGAGCTCCCGATCATCCAGCGTAAAATCGTGAAGCGCTGCCTGCGGATCGGCAAGCCGGTGATCGTGGCGACGCACATGCTGGAGTCGATGATCGAGAATCCAATGCCGACGCGGGCCGAGATTACGGATGTGGCCAACGCCGTCTTCGAACAGGCCGACGCCATCATGTTGAGCGGAGAAACTTCCACGGGCCGTTACCCGATCGAGTGTGTGAAGGTGTTCGACCGCGTGGCGCGCCGGATCGAGCGCAGCGGCGGAGCGGGCTACGGCCAGGACGCGATGTTGGAGGACAACCGGCAGAAAACGGTGGCGTCCGCCGTCGTGCTGGCCAATTCGCTGAGCCGATCCAAAATTGTCGTGTTCACCCACCACGGAACCATGGCGCGTTACGCTTCGAATTTGCGGCCGGCCACGGCGCCGATCTTTGCCTTCACCTGCAGCGAAACCGTTTTTCGCCAGATCGTGATTCTTTGGGGAACACACCCCGTCATGCTCGACTTTGCCGAAAACCCGAACGACACGATTGAGGCGGCGATCGCCTACCTGCGAAAACAGAAGCTCACCGAGCCCGGCGACCATCTCATTGTCCTGAGCGACATGCTCGGCGGGCGCGACAAAGTGGATTCAGTGCAGCTGCGGACGGTCGAATAATTGGTAGGGACGGCGCGCTGCGCCGTCCGAAATGATTCTGCAACCACACGCCGCGGACACCGCAGCGCGGTGTCCCTACCAAAACAAAAACGCGCGGAAGATTGCTCCCGCGCGTTTTTGAGACTCCTTCTAAACTGTTGTTACGCTTCGACCGGCAGCTCCACGTCGACCGGGCGCTCTTTCTTGCTGAGCGCGCGGCGAAGCTTTGAGAGCGCGATGTTCTGGAGCTGGCGAATCCGTTCGCGGGTGACCCCAAACTTCTTGCCGACTTCCTCGAGCGTCTTCGGCTTGCCGCCATCGAGCCCGAAGCGCGAGAAAATGATTTTCCGTTCACGATCGTCGAGCACGTCCAGCAAACCGCCGACCTCGTTGCGAAGGTTCTTGTCGCGGAGCAACTCGAACGGCGTCTGGGCCTCTTCGTCGCCCACGATTTCGCCGAACTCGGTCGAATCGTCATCGCTGATCGGCGCGTCGAGGGACGCGGGCCGGATCGAGACTGTCTTGAGCTGGGAAACTTTCCCGCTCGCGATGCCGATTTCTTCGCCGAGCTCGTCGTCGGTCGGTTCGCGGCCAAGCTCCTCGCTCATCTGGAGCGAAACCCGGCGCATCTTGGAAATCTTGTCCACCAAATGGACCGGCAACCGGATCGTCTTGCTCTGGTTTGCCAGGGCGCGCTTGATCGACTGCTTGATCCACCAGGCGGCGTAGGTGCTCAGTTTTCCGCCCTTGGCGGGATCGAAACGCTCGACCGCCTTCATCAGGCCGATGTTGCCTTCGGAAATCAGGTCGAGAAGCGGCAGGCCAAGGTTTGCGTAATCGTGGGCGATCTTGACGACCAAACGCAAATTGGAGCGAATCATGAGGGCGCGCGCTTCGCGGTCGCCCTTCTTGATCTTCGCGGCGAGCTCGATCTCCTGGTCGGGAGTGAGGAGGGGGATTTGCCCGATCTCACGCAGGTAAATCTTTATTCCAGTATCGCTATCTTCAGCAGCCATATAACTTTTCATGAACAGGGTAAAGGGGACACGCGAGCCGAATTCCCGTTGTTCCACTTGGGGAAGGCGTGTCGATTTCTCGTTTTAGCATTTTCCAAAGTAGTTAACAACGTTAAATATTAAATATCGCATTACTGACAGCCTTTGGATGCGTCTTGTTCAATAATAGTGAAACCCCTCTGTAACGAGCTTGTTTGATAGCTTTTACGAATTTTTTACAAAAGCGGAATCGCGACCGCAAGAATCCCCCGCGATTGTCCTTTTTAAGATGCGAAAAACCAGGGCGGATCGGCGTGAGAATTGAGGCGTTTGGGCGTTACCGCGCCCGCCCCTGTCCCGATGACGCAACATGCCCCGGGTTCTGTCGTTGTCTGCTGCTGCGGGCAATTCAAGACGGCAAGCGCCGCCGATCGTCGTAAGCGCCGGGGCGACGCTGGTCCGCGCAGGCGTCGATTGACCTTTTCTCGGGGCAGGGTTTCTGCCACTTTTCGGCTCCCCCCATGCTGGCCAAGATTTATTCTGCCGCGGTCTATGGCGTTGATGCCTACGAAGTTGAAATTGAGGTTAACGGCGGACGCGGCGAAATAAAAATCATCATCGTCGGCCTGCCTGACACGGCGGTGAAGGAAAGTCGGGATCGGGTGACGACTGCGATCCAAAACAGCGGCTATTATTGGCCGCGCGGCCGGACCACGATCAACCTCGCCCCGGCCGACATTAAGAAAGAAGGGCCGAGTTTCGACCTGCCGATTGCACTGGGCATGATCGCAGTGGCTGAGGAAATCACCGGCAATCCATTCGAGAAATTCAGCTTCGTTGGCGAGCTGGCGCTCGATGGCGGCGTCCGGGCCGTGAAAGGCGTGTTGCCGGTGGCGCTCGAGGCGCGGCGGCAAAAAAAGGAAGCGATCTTCGTCCCCGCAGCCAACGCGCACGAAGCCGCGATGGTGGAGGGTATCACGGTGTACGGCGTCCATAATCTGCGCGAAACCTTCCAGTTCATCCGGGGCGAATCGCTGATCGCGCCGACTTACGGAGATCTCAGTTCCTTTTTCGCCACCCACAAAAACTACGAGGTCGATTTCGCCGACGTGAAAGGGCAGGGGCACGTGAAGCGCGCCATCGAAGTGGCCGTTTCCGGCGGTCATAACCTGTTGATGATCGGCCCGCCTGGCTCCGGCAAATCGATGTTATCGAAACGAATCGCCACCATCATGCCGCCGATGTCGCTCGAGGAAGCGATCGAAAGCACGAAGATCCACAGCATCGCGGGAATGCTGAACGGCGAGCAGGCATTTGTTTCCACCCGGCCCTTTCGCTCGCCGCATCACACCATCTCGGATGTGGGTCTTCTCGGCGGCTCCGCCATTCCCGCGCCTGGCGAAGTCAGCCTCGCCCACCACGGCGTGCTCTTTCTCGACGAGCTGCCGGAGTTCAAACGCTCGACCCTCGAAGTGATGCGCCAGCCGCTCGAAGACGGACGCCAACGACCATCACTCTTAGCGCCGCGCATTACCCGCCAGCGTGCTTAGCCGCCGCCAAGGCTCTTCCCCGTCTTCTTGGAGCGCTCTCGTTTCGCTTTGTCTCCAAAGGATAGCGATCTGGTAGAGCGTTTTCCCACGCCGATCGCGATTGGCCGACAAGAGGCGGGTGCGAGAATGTGTCAAAAATGTCATAATTAAAGTCTTGCTTACAATTCAACTATAGTGCTTTCTATTATCGTGAATGTTCATATTTTCCGATCCCTGGAATTTTTAGACGTGCCGATTCGTTTCGGAATCGCCGAGCGACGGGGAAAGTACTTCGCGATCGAGATTTATGGAAACCCGTCAGATGAGCACTCAGCCCGTATCGCTTGCGAAAAACTTTATCGAAACCGCGCGGCCAAAATCAAGTGCCGCAAATTGCACACACCATAGAAAGAAAGAAATGACGATTGATACCGCAACCCGCGTCACCGTCGTTCCAATCGCACTCCCGACCTGGCAAGACGAGGCCCTGATAATTTTGGTCCTATTGCCAGCTGACTCCGTAAACGCCGAGACGCGGCCCTCCCCGACGTTAGAACGGGGCAACGATTGGTCCGGGATGGGGATGACTGACTGATTACCCTCGCGGCACGGATCGCGTTGCCTCGCAACACGTCACCGGCGGTGGCGCGATTGCCATAGGCCGGGTAAGCACGTGACGCTCAAGAGAATGATCGCTCCAGACGGTTTGAGTGATAACCGTGCCGCCTCGACCACACCAACCTCAGCTTCTACAACCTCTGCGCCACGATGAATATGGACGATGGTCGTGCCGCTTCGGGAGCAAGATCCGGATGCTTCTCGATCAATTGCGCCGGCGCTTGAGGTTCGATGACCTGCCGAATCGCCAGACCTACGTTTAATATCTCGTCGAAATAACAACTGAGGGTAAAATGATGGCGACCTACGGTAACCCATTTGCCATTTACCATGCGCAATCGTCGTCGCACCGTCGCGCCATTGTTGAAATAGTTTCCCAAGGGGTCGAGTTCGCGAGCCCATTGCGACTTGCTTTCAAATAGTGGTTCGCAGGGGTGCGGTATCTGTAAGAGTAGCCGTCCGCCAGGTTTCAATATATGAGCAGTCTCGCGCAACGTGAGGTTCAATTCTTCACGGGATTCAAGGCAGCAATATCCGAAAATTGACAAAACCAAATCTGCCGAGGTAGGGGCGATCGCGCCTGCAAGGTGCCTCATGTCGGCTCTGACATACAGAACGTTGCGAACTCCGGCCGAACATCGCTCGGCTTCAGATATCATTTCTTGTGAGATGTCTAGTCCGATGGCCGTTTTCACATGCGGGCTTGCAAGACGGCAAATGTTGCCAGTGCCGCAGCCGATATCGACGACAATGCCGTTGGAAGCGAAATCCCGTATCTTCCTGACGAGAAAGGGCCATGTGATGAGATCGTCTCTGACTTCGGGAGTATCTCGCGACCAATCTTTGGCCGCGTCGTCGTACAGGCGATGGAGATCCACTTCCTCGGAAGAAGTTCGTATCCGTTTCTCTGTCGCAGTGATGCTAATGTTTGTAGGAGTTGCCTTCAAAATCTAAAAGGAGAAAAATTGGTCCCGCGGTCGTAGATGTCTATACCCTCAATACGCTTCAGGTACCCGACAATTGCGTAGGTAAGTGGAGTTGCCACGGTTTCGTAGACAACTTTGAAGACGTAAACGCTGAGGGAAAGCTTAAGGAGCACCGGGAAGGGCATCATGCTTGAGAAAGCAATGAGAACAAAGGCGGCGGTATCGAACGCTTGCCCCGCCAGGGTCGAGCCTATTGTTCGTGTCCATAGATGCTTGCCTTCGGTGAATATCTTTAGTTTCGCCATTACAAAGGAGTTCACGAACTCTCCCACCCAGTAGCCCACGATGCTGCCGAGGACGACCCGCGGTACTATTCCAAGGATCTTCTCGTAAGCCTCTTGATTCAGCCACCCTGCCGCTGGCGGCAGTTTCTCAACAACCCAAAACGTGACGGCCATCAAGACGGCGGAAAAAAACCCAATCCAAATGGTTCGGCGGGTTCGGGCATAACCGTAAACCTCGGTCAAGATGTCACCGAAGATGTAACTGAATGGAAATATTATGATCGCCCCAGGAAACTGGAACGGTCCGAACGAAAACAATTTCGCGCTAGCCACCTGTGAAATGAGATATACCGCCACAAATAACATCGACACTACGTCGTAAAGCTTAAACGTTTTGTCCTTCAGAGTAGGGGCGTTGGCGCGTTCCATTGTTTTCGGACCTCGGTTAGATCATTCGGCGACAAACTTAGACTGTTTTGGTTCCGGATATATTCGTCGCAACGGACTCAGGGAGATATCATGTTCGCGGCGAAGCGAATCCCTCCACCTGCGGAGCATTTCGAACAAACGTGAGGCCTCAGAAGCATGCATGGCATAAAACTTCTCGGCCCGACCTTCGTGGAGCTTTGTCCCACAACCGTACCGCGGGCGTTTGTCCTTAAGATATAACGCAAAGCTTGAGATGAAAAAATCCGGAGGCACGATAGTGCACTCGAGTCGGCTCTTGAGGAGCGTTTCATCAACTCCCGCTTCGGATAACCGATAAACCAAGTTTAAGAACGGTGTCTTGTCTTCCGTAAAGTACCGATAGGCTATCGCTCGGCTCCCAACGATATTGTTGTAGACGACCTCGAACCAAGCATCGTCGGGGTCCAAAATGTAACGGGCATAGACCCAAAGCTCGTCGAATTCGAAACGTTCCTGAATATCCAATTCCTCTTTGGCCGACCGATCGGCCTCGTGACCGGCGGCTTCCAAAAACCGATCCGAATCAGGCGGCCATATTTCCAGTTTTTGAATTAGGTACCACACTTGGCCGCGAGTTAGCGTTGGCTCTGCCTTCCCTCGACGGTCAGTCTCCAAGAGCGCGATGAAACTGTGGCTTAGGCCCTTGTCTGGGTTTGCCAGGTCTCGCTGCGTCAGGTCAGCTTCGGTACGCTTGCTGACGAGCATCTCCGCGAAAGCTGAGCGCTTGCGAGTTTGTTTATTGCGTACTTTGGGCATGTGAAATGACCAGCCTGTATCATAATTCATTAGCAGTGCTTACGCAATGTCAAAAAAGTCCTAGAAATCATCCCAAAGACGTGGATGTGGCCTCCCGAAAAGGCCTTTGCTTAGGCCGAAGCCTGCGGCCCGATGTTAAGGGTGCGACGCTGGCGATAGTGTCGGGATCGTTGGGTGTTGTAGACCCGAAAGCAATCGGGGCAGAGCAACCGACCCTTGCGAAATGAATCGTTTGGCAAGATCGCAAGGCACTTGGAGCACTGCTTGTGACTCTCTGGGATTTCGGGTGTGATGCGGAACGGTTTTTCCAGATTGATGATCCGTCCCATTTCTTTTGCGTGCTCGTCCGTGCTTCCGACGAGGCTCGGAGTGAAGCGAAACGCCGTTATTGTGTCGTGGCGGAAGAACACCTCGGAAAAGATTTGCTCCAGCACCGTCTTTTGCTCGCGGGCATTCTGAAGGCGCTGGAAGCCGAGCGCGCCTTTGATTACCAGCCGTGCAAATCCTTCAAGGGTCATCGGCCGGCATTCCGGCGGCGAGCTGGCGGCGCGAAGCCGGTCCATCTCGTCGCGAACCTTCATTCGTTCACGTTTCAATTCCGCGATGGAGATCGCGTCCGAAGAGCACATTCGGATGAGTTTGTGCTCTTGTTTTTCGAGCTTCGCGATCAATTCTTGCACTCCTCCGCGTTTTGGGAACGGACGGATTACATCTGACGAGAGCTTGATCGATCTTCTGATGAGTCCCGTCAACAACTCCGGATCGGTGAGAACGCTGGTCGCAAACGCGACGAGCAGTGCGTTGAGTTTTTTGGAATTCGTCCACGAATTGGTGCAACGCGGCAGGGTTCCCTTTTTGCCGGGATGCTGGCTGCGGCAGCAGTACCATAGCAGCGGCATCCCTGTAACCTTATCCTTCTTGCCGTTTCCACTAATATAGAGCGCCTGGCCGCAGCAACCGCATCTCCCGTAGGTCGTGCAGAGGTGAACGCGCTTTTCCTTCGGCAGAGTTGCGACGTGGTTGAGTCGCAACTCTTCCAATATTCGCTGCACGCGTTGAAAGCGATCGGGCGGGACCGCTGGCTGTGCGATGACGCGTATTTCGAGAATCTCTTCGGGAAGTAACCGAATTTTGGGTCGATAGGTTTTGCGGCCATCACGGCCAACGCGTTTCACGTTCGGATCGCGCTTGGTGTCATACCGGCGGATGCCGATGTAGATTGGGTTAGTGAGAATATAGCGTATGCCGGTGCGCTGAAAGCCCGTGGCGCGGGCAACGGACGAGAGGTTGGTGTTTCCCAAATCTACCAGTTCAAAAGCCTTCTGGACGCGCCAGATATCCTTCACGTCGTAACGGAATTTGTGCTTCCGTCTGCTGTAGCGCACTGCGAATGGGAGCGTTTTTCCCCCTGATGCCAATTTCCCTTCGAGCCTCAAGGCTGCCTTGCTGTCGGAAATCTTCTGCACGTTATCGAGACGTTCGTCCGCGGCAAACAGGAGAGGGATCGCAGTAGCAAAACTCGAAAAATCGATCTCCGTGCCGTCCGCGATGATCGGGACACGATATTTTCCGAGGCAATCCAGGCAACCGAGACTCTCCCAAGAGTCAACACGCATCAGCCGACTTGCCTCGCTCACAATAATCGCCTGAATGGCGCCGGTCCTAACCAAGTTCATGAGCGCTTGGAACTCCGGAGCGTGCGCAACCACACTAGCGCCGCTTACCGCGATGACTTCGAAAGAGGCCACTAATTCGTAGCCACGTGTCGCAATGATGCGATCCGTTTGAGCGTATTGCCTCTGCAGACCGGCATGCCCGTCCTTTGCTTGCTCATCCGTACTCACCCTCACCCAGCGTGCGACACGCAACGGCGGAGCAGGTGTCAGTGCGATTGGGTTGGCTGTTGCACGCTGGGTGATCATGATTCTAAAAAAGCAGGCGCAGCCAAATCGCCGCAATTTTCTGCCAACGGGGTCACGGCGTTCGCAGATGGTAGCGCGCTCGAAACGACTATCGCCATCGCCGCCGCCGTTTCCCAATCCTGACGCGAGATCGCGTCGCACAGCCGACGAACCGATTCGTGCAGCCCTTTCACTTGCAGTTCCTCCGCATGGGCGACGGCGAGTAGCCGTTCCACGACAGCCGGGAGAGGTTCGGCGATTCGCGAAGAGGGCGTAGCTCTAATCTTACCGCTCACGGCTGCTCCGGTCTTTCCCGCGTTTGCACGTCGTTGGAGGGGCGCGAGCCGCCCCGGTCCAAGGGTTTGGGCTCGGTAGTGAGTGTGATGATAGGGTTCTTGCCGTGTCGGCGATCTGTTTTGATCAAACCGGCACGCTCCAACGTGCCCAGAGCGCGATATCCTGCCTTGCGAGCCACGCCGAACCGTTTGACGATGGCGGCGGTCAATTTGAACTGTGCGTGCTTTCTCCGGCCGTGCTCAAACCAGATGGCGACACCAACATGGAGGGCTTTGCCCGGTAAACAGGCGGCAACGCTGAGCCACGACAGCGGAATAGGGCCTTTCAAGAATTCGCCCTGCCTGCGGGCACCCAAAGCGGTCGAACTCCGCCGGGTGGAGATCGGTGATTCGTCTCGGCCACGGTAGTGGGAAAGGTCAAAAACTTTTCGATCCATAAGAAGAGTTATGAAAAGAGGAGCCGGGTGTTTCCCGGCGACACACTCGGTGTCCCGTTGCGACCCACCGCGGCATCGGGCGCGACCTGATCCAGAATGCCCAGGACTTTTTCCCACATCGCTGCCGCGCTGGTCGGAAAGCGATCAGGATAGCGGGTGATTTTGGCCTCGATCCGCAGAGGAAACCCTGCCAGCACGAGTTCGCTCGCCCGGCGCATTGCCGACCGGCAAAGCTCGACGTGAACATCAATGTCGTCCGCGTCGGCTTCGATCAAGAGCGCATCGTGCAGGGGAGCGCAGATTGCGACCCGGGCTTCAGACGCCAGGATGCAGGCAACGCGGAGCATCTCCGCGCCGTTCGCCTGCGCCAAAAAATTGCCAGTCGACCGCGGATTCGTGTCGTCGTTGACACGCACGCGCCATCCGAAAGAGGCCTGCAACTGCCCGTTAAGGGTCGCTTGATCCTGCACGCTCTGAGTCCATCTCCAGTACGCGGGATACGTCGTGCGGTGCGTGTCGATCAACGCACGCGCGTGCGCGATAGAAAGCTTGGTCCGACGCGCGAGGGTCTCCGCTCCCATGGCGTACTGCATCCCGAGCACGCAGGTCTTGAACAGCGTGCGAGCCGCCCTGTGGCTTTTGGCGGTCGCGTCTTCGGGAGCAGCGCCGGCACTCTTCGCAAACGCAAGGTACGGATCGCCCGTGCAGTATGCCGCTTGCATGCCGATGTCTCCGGAGAGCGCAGCCGAAATTCCAAATTCCTGATTTGAAAAATCACAGTAGGCGAGGGCCTTCCCTGCAGGTGGGCGAATCAGGCCGCGTACCCACTTCGCCGGACCGAAAATGAATTGACTCGACTTCGGCTGATTGCGCCCGGTTTTCGCGCGAAAGGGAGAGAGTAACGTGCGGTTCCTGCCGTCTGGGCCGACGGGCAAGCTATCAATCCGCAATTTACTGAGAGTCGCGCGCAGCTCCTTCATCGGCGCGACTTCTGGATACGACCGGGCAACATCCCGAAACGTGTCGAAGTCTAGCGCCATCGCGCCGCTAGCAAGCCGAGGCCACTCAATTCCACGCGTACGCAGCCATTCCTCCCACCTACGAGTCCTGAATGAGCCCCGGTCGAAGACGCCGTAGTCGCGGTCAACGCTCGAAATCAGCAAGCCGCGGATTTCCGCCCAATTTTCCCGGAGTTGGCCGACCAGGTCCGCGTCGACCGGAATTCCGTGATGCTCCATCATAGCGACCACGTTCACGTAGCGACCGCGGATCAAGGCGCGCGGAAGGTCAATCTTATCCCGCATTACGCCAAAAAGCCGCAAGGTCGCCTCGACATCCCGCTCGCAATATCGGAGGAGGTCGCGTTTCTCCTCTGCGGTGAACGGGCCGCCGCGGACCGCCAGTTTGCGCATCTCGGTTTTTCCCGCTGCGTCCACTGCGTCGATTCCGAAATACCGCAGGGCATCGACCAACGCATAACCGCCGTCCCAGTGCGACCCGCACGTCAGGAGTCGGAATTCCGCGTAAAGGTCGATGTGGTTGGCGGGTAGCGGCATTCCCAAGGCCAAACGGCATCCAGCCTCGGCAGAGCCAAAAAACGTGACTGTCAGGGCCTGATCGCTAGATAAAAAATGTGGGCTCGCTGGCTCGGTCGACCACGCCGAGCCGGCGACCCACTGGTGGATTACACGATTGCTGCGAAGCTCACGGGCGACGATACAGTGCGGTATAGGACGGCAGCCCGGAGCCTGCGCGAACTCACTGTCCTCGACCCAGATTTCAGGGAAAGCCGCGAACACCGAATCCACCTTATTCGCCGCGCAGCTGGCGAAGCACGGGATGATCAGCCGTGTCGATCACGCGACCGCGAAACGCGAGATCGACCAGTTCCTCGAACGACAACGCTGGCCAGACCGGCTCCCGATTCTGGTTAACGGCGGCGATGAGTTCGTACGCTCGGAGTTCCGAGTTCGCCTTAAGGCGAATCCAACGCTTTTCTGCGATTTCCGCCGCGTCGTGAGCGCTACGCGTCCACGAATTATCGGTCGACATTTTCAGTGGCCAGATAAACGGCGTGCTGCCGAGTGTCACCGCCGTCACCAGCATGCGCGTCGAAAACGTCGCTTCCTCGAGCAGCGCCTCGCAAAGAGCCCCGACAACAAGATACGCTTCAGGTTCCATTGCGCCGACCTCGACAATGCCGGCCAGCATTCGGTAATTCTGCGCCGGGTTGACGCGGAAAAACGCGGTCTTCGTCGGTTTCCCTACGCGCACGGTTGTCATGATTCTCTCGGTTTGACCCTCGCCGAGTCCTTCTTGGGGGATCCGGAATTTCGCGAGGTCTATCTTCCCGAACTCTCCGATGGGTAAGGGTTGATCTTGATCCTTCGTGAGATGACGTTCGGCGTTTTCTTCCATCGTGTTTTCCATTGAGTTTCCCTTTCGTTTGTTGTTGTGGGGCTCGAATGAAGGCCTCCTTTGCGAGCATGCGAACGGAATTCTGAATCGCTTGACAGGTGAACGGGGTTGGCGCGTACAATTCCGCTTTGAAGCAGCGTTCCGGCTCGCATCACCGACAAAATCGGGAGAGAAAAGGGGGAGTGAAACCGCGTTACTTCGACCTGAGCAAGCCGCTTGGTCCCGGTCCTAGAAAGGAAACTAAACTGCTGCTTGCGTTGAAATCGGGCGAGCAACTAATTCACGATCACGCTGGTTTTAAGACCCCAATGCGAAGCTGGATGTGGCAACTAAACCGTCGCTGGAACCGCAAGTTTCGGTACGGCCGTTCAGGCAGAGCTAATTCCGAAAAATATTGGATTCGTCCGGAACTGGTGGGCGACGCAAACCTTGAAACCGCCAACCGATGAACAAAATCGACCAAACCCCGAACCCGAACCGAGCTGATGTCGCGACGGTTGATGATTACGACGAGATGCCGCACCCGCCGAACACAGCGCTCGTGGAATGGGTGATTACCAAGATCGAGGCCACTTTCCGCAAGAGGAAGGAGCCGGGCTGGTCCGGAGACGATCTGATTTGCCTTGGAAAGGCCGTACAATTGTGCGGGGACCGCGAGGAATCAATTCCTCGCGGCGTCCAAAAACGGTTTGCGCGCAGCTGCGGAAAACTCGCGACCCCGATCATCCGCCACCGAGGTGACACCGGTTGGATGGAGTTCGGAGAGAAAGTTCGTCGAATTTCTGCGGTAGTGGATGCAGCTCTCTCCCTGGACAAAGCGATTGCCCTTATTGGCGCTTGTCTCGCTCCCGATGGAGCGAGGACTTTTTCCGAAGAGAACGCGGAGATCATCTTGGATGCGAAGTTACGCGCCGCACAGTTCCGCCGCGAAATGCCGAAGCGTCTTGCGGGCGACTTTCTAGCAAGCGCCCTCGCGCTGGAGCGCAAGGCACGCGAATCCTACGGCGATCCGGATTGGATCGCCCTCGCCCGGTTGCTGTTTATCTCTATTCCATCGGTGGCGTGGGTGCGGGACGCGGAAACTGCGATTGCGACAATGGCATCGTTCCTCAAGCCAGATGCCGCCGATTCGCAAGCCGAGCGCGAACTGCACTTCCAACGCATTCGTCGAGTTCTCAAACAGCTCAACTCGATCCGCCGGATCGGTCCCTACCTCTTACCGCATATTGTCGCGTCGCAACTTGAGGATGCTGCATACACATTCGTTCAGAGTGTTGTCGAATCGCCGTCCGCGCAGTGTGCAGCCCTCAAGCACGCGTTGCGAATTGGCAAAACCGCAGATGGGCTTGGCTATGAATGGCACGGGATACAGGTGTTTCCACCGATGGAGTACCTGCCGTAAGGGTCTCGTGAGTTTGATAAAAATGCATTCGACGCGGTGCCCGATCGCCATTGGGGCAGTCTCGGAGTAGCGGACGCAACCGCCAAGCGCGACGGAGGCATCTCCGAAGCCCACGGCGATGCCTCCGGAAAGTTTTCGTGGTGGCGCGACACGTCCCTCTGGCTGGGCTCCGAGGGATGCTTTTTTTCCTTCTACCCGAACGCGAGACTTGCCACACTTTGCCCATGATCCCCCAGAAACCCTCCACCAAAAAATCGAACAGCTAGCGATCTCGCTCGCCTTTCGATCCCCCCACATGACCTCACCCTCCTTTGATCAATATCTCCGCCTGCCTCCAGAGGAGCACGCTCGCCTAAACGATCTGTATTGGAAGCGGTTGGCCGATCCGCAGTATCTCGCGTTCCTTGCGGGGCTTTTCAGGATGTCGCTGCGCGGCATCGAGCGACCCAGCCGTTCCCAGCCCGTTCCACGAGTTCGCCTGCGCCGTGCTACGGCGGGAGCCGGAATTAAGCTCGATGATGCTGGATTTCGGATCATTCGGCGGTAACACTCGGCCAAATGAAAACGCATGAGGTGTTTGGGATTGCCGCTACGGTCCGTCCCGTTTCGTATATTGATCGCGGCGAATTGGACGCAGAATTCGGAACTTATCTGAACCGTGATTCACATATCGCGCTGAGGGGCGAGTCGAAGTGCGGAAAGTCCTGGCTTCGGCAAAATGCGATTCCTGACGCGCTGGTTGTGCAATGTCGATTGTCGAAAAGCGTGCGCGATGTCTACATCGACGCTCTGTCGCAGCTTGATATCCAACTTGTTGTGTCAGCAGAATCCAGCAGTGCCATTAAAGGTAAACTTACGGCCAAGGGAGAATTTGGAGTGAAGTTGCTGGCCAAAGTCGGTCTCGGCGCAGAACTTGGTGGGGCTTCAAATGAAGCGACGACATCGCAACAGGTGGGTCATGATATAAACGATCTTCGCTTCGTCGCGGACTTGATTCGGGAATCGGGGCGGCGCTTGGTTATTGAAGATTTTCACTATATGACAATCGCGGCGCGCCGGGAATTCGCATTCGATCTGAAGGCGTTGTGGGATTACAGATTGTTCGTCGTGATCGTCGGTGTCTGGAGTCAATCGAACATGCTCCTGCATCTCAATCCGGACCTTTCTGGTCGTGTCCACGAGATCGCGGTCGAATGGAACAGACCGGACCTGCGTCGCATTCTGGATAAAGGTGGAAGGGCTCTTGGAATAAATTTCTCTCCCCGCATTCAAGAACAGCTGGCGTCCCTTTCATTCGCTAATGCCGGGATCTTGCAGCAGCTCACTTTGAAGACTCTGGATGCAGCAGGAATTACCGACGGATTTTTCATCACAAAGGAATTCGACGATGCTGCCTCCCTCGAACAAGCGGCGCTCGAATACGCGGAGCTGCTTAATCCACTCTACCAACAGTTCGCGGCAAACGTGTCTGGCGGGATCAGAACGCGAAAGAACTCGACGGGCATTTATGCCCATGCCATTGCCGTGATAATGGATGCCTCCGATTCGGATCTTCTTAACGGTTTATCCCTTCAGGATATCTTCAAGGTTGCTCATGCACGACAGCACCGTATTCAAAGCGGGAACTTGAAAACGGTGCTGGAAAAAATCGAGGAGTTGCAAGTTGATGAGGATGGTCGCGGGATGGTGCTATCCTATAATCAGTCGACAGAGCGAGTGTACATTGTTGACAAGCAATTACTTTTGTATCGACGGTTTAGTACCGTTCACTGGCCGTGGGATAATTTAATCGCCGAGGCTGGCGACAAAGACGCGGCCTATGCCGGGGGCTGAAAGTGCGCGTTCCACGACCTCCCTTCGGCAGGCTCAATCCCTTTAGCGACTGCTCAACCTAGCGGTCGCTCGAGTCGCGAAATGTAATCGCGCGCTTTTGGAGAGCGCCCGGGCGCTACGAATAACACCTCCAGCGGTACCTGCAACACTTCCGCGAGAAACGCGGTCTCGAAATCGGACACCCACCGCCGCTGATCTTCAATCTTGGCAACGGTATCGCGCGAAATATCCCAGCCCTTCCGCTGGAGCAGTTCTGCCAGCTTCGGCTGAGATAGCCCACGATTATTACGAATTTGCCTCAACTGCGGGCCGATCATGTTGCGAGGGTTCTCCATCCGTGCCGAATCCGGCACTTGACGCTAGTAAATCTGCCGTGCTGTAATCGTGCCGAATTCCGCACGGGTTTGTTAATACCTGCAGCCGGGTTCTAGAGGGAGACTCTTTGGCACAGCTCGTCGCAATCTTTTTGGGGCTCGTGGCGCTTGCCGCAATTCTCGCTGCCGTAGGCTGCCTGATAACGAAGCTGTACCGCTTCTGCCTATTTCTCGCGGAAGAGGGTCGGCAAGAGACCGCCCTTGGTTACGCCATTGGTCGCGAGCTGGTGATGTTCGGCCTCGAATATGGCCTCACGTTTGCCGCCGTCGCCGCGTCAATGCCGAGCTCTTATACACGCGCCCAGACGATTCCAGCCGCAGCGGTGGCGTTCGTCGTCGGTGTGGCGATCTCTTACTATGGGATCGAACGGCCACGAAAAGATAAGGGTGCGCCACTTGGCAGTATCATAGTCATCGCGCAGTGTGCGTTCGCTCTCTTGATCGCTGGGTGGTGGTTTTCAGCAGAGCCATTGGATTCGAGAGTGTGGGTTTGGTATTTCGGCCTGTCTCTCGTATGTGTAGGGCGGTGGTATGTTGACACGAACTTGCAATCGTTGAGTGCTCTTTGGGAGGAGCGGAAGGCAGCGCTCCATCCCGAGATTTCGATTTCCAACATCGACTGGCCGACGGTCGCGTCGCTCCTACGTCGAGAATCTCCGCAGACGGAGATTCAAAGAGATGAAAGCTGGAAGCAAATTCAGGGGAAGAAGATAAAATGGACTGGCAAAGTTCATTCTGTGAGCGGCGAATACGTGGTGAAGGTTGATGTACAGATGGACCCGCGTTCTTCACCTTGGTGGGATTCGGATGTTTGGTTGTGGCTCCCCGATTCAGAACGTGATCGAGCCCTCCTGTTGTCCGAGGGCGACTCGATCACGTTTACAGGAATTCTTGGCGAAAACTATAGTAATTGCCTCGACCGCGCAGAAATCGTGTCGTGGCAATCGCCCCTGCAGGAATTCGGCAATCCCGCTACGGGGAATGGCAACCAGCCAGAGCATACAGCACCGCTGTAAATAGGCTGCGCCGGATTCTCTTGTTCCTGCGCAGCCAGCGCTTGGCGTAAGGTCGAGTTCGAAATCGTCGCGTCCTCACGCGGATAGGTAGGGGTGCGCCGCTTCCAATCGAGAAACCAACTTCCGAGACTCTCGCGCGTGCGCGCGCGACGCGCGCGGCCTTGCGGACGGCGCGGACGTGTCGCACGTCAATTCGCGGAGATATTTAGGCGACGAACTATCCCCTAAAAGCGACCGAAACTCTTGTCGAAAGGGGGAATTCCCGGGCGTGTTTTAATTTTGGGATGAACACGAAAAGAAAACTCAAACTCCCCGAATGTCTGTGCGGTTGCGGTGGTCGAACGAAAGGCGGCCGGTTTCTGCCTGGCCATGACGCAAAACTGAAAAAGGCGTTGGTCGCCGACGCCCGTGCAGGGAAAAAGCGGGCGCACAACAAGCTGGAGAAACTTGGGTGGTCAAAATTCTTGCGTCCGAAATCTGAATTGATGTCTCGATTATGAACGGAAGAATTGCACCGGGCTTTCCGCCGTCGTAAACTTCGGTAATGCTGCGCCCTAAATCGACCGTCTCAGAGCTGGACGGTCCTAGTGTCGTAGCGTCGCGGTCGGAGCGTTCTATCACGGCGACCGCCATCCCGCCGCAAACCGAATATGCGGGTGCCGCCACTCAGCATACACTCCATTGCGGCGACGCCCGAGCGATGGAGTGGATTCCAGATGCGAGCGTGCACCTTGTTGTAACGTCTCCGCCGTATTTTAATCTCAAACGCTACAACGCCCACGAGTCGCAGCTTGGCAACCTCGCCGATTTGGACAGTTTCCTAGACGAGATCGACAAAGTCTGGCGTCATTGCTATCGCGTATTGATACCCGGAGGACGACTCGTCTGTAACACCGGCGATGTTTGTCTTGCCCGCCGTCGAAACAACGGACGACACCTCGTAATTCCTCTGCATGCGCATTACTCCGTCCGCGCGGAGCGCCTCGGTTTTGACTATCTGACTCCAATCCTCTGGAACAAAATAGCCAACGCGGCGTTCGAAGCCGAAGGAAACGGTGGCGGATTTCTCGGAAAGCCTTACGAGCCCAACGGGATAATCAAGAATGATATCGAGTATATTCTGATGCTGCGAAAGCATGGCGCTTACCGACAACCCACATCAGATCAGAGATCGTCGTCTCGACTCACAAAGGAAGAACAGGCCCAGTGGTTTCGCCCCATTTGGACTGACCTCCGTGGGGAATCAACCAAACATCATCCCGCACCATTCCCCGTCGAACTTGCTTATCGTTTGGTAAGGATGTTTTCGTTTACTGGCGACACTGTCCTCGACCCATTTGGAGGCACGGGCTCAACGACGTTGGCTGCGATGAAGGCGAACAGAAACAGCATCATGAACGAGCTGGATGCAGAATACTTTCAACTCGCGCGAACAAAGATCGTGAATGCAGCCGCGCAACAGCACTTGTTTCGGCAGACTCCGCAAATCACGGTTCACCCGTAACGCTCCGCATAGCTGGAGGCGACCTTGAGCAAGAACGCCTCGTAATTGTCACTTTCTGCCAATTGTGGCGCTGGCGGAGAGGTGACCAAACTGCAATCGCTGGTGTTGTCACAATCAACGACAATCGTAGCGAAAGCGTCGAATCCTACGCCCGTCGCGCCGTCTCGACGTTTCAAACCGCGAAGGTGGCGCACCATGTCCGCAGTTACTTTGGGCTGCGAGTGTTTTGAAAACATTATCTCAGCTGGGGTCGGCGACTGCCGAAGAGGAGAGGCGAAACGCGGAGCCGCATTGACAACCACAATCCCGGTCGCGATCGCAGAAGATTCTCCTTGGTGAACAATTTCATGCGAGGAGGAGAGTTCATCAAAAATACGTGGCTTTGTCTTCGAGTGCTCCGTCATACACTGTTTTGCTTCACAAGAGAGTCGCACTTTGCCGATCGTTCCCGCCGGAAGGCCTTGTAATGTTAGCTCTCCTGGCCGCGGTCTGGTGGGCTCGCCAATCGCGAGATCCAACGCCTTGGTTTTGCCATTGTCGAAAACGACAACAGCGTTAATTCGGGCGAGAACTTCGCCCGTATTAATCTGCTCAGCCAACGGGGGACAGACGGCCTTCAAGTCATCCAAAACGAGTGCACACAAGCGTTTCGAGTGTTCGTCCGACCTCGGGTGATAGCGGTAAACCTTCCGGCCATGCTTTTTGTCATTGGCACGATTGGAACTCATCCATTTCGCAAACTGTTCGGGCGCAAGTAGTCCCGCGTTCTTTCTGTCTTTCACTAGCTTGGCAATCACCGGATAATCACACTAGTGGCGGATTGCGGATCGTAAAGGAGTTGTCTGGGAGCACGAACGGCGTTTAAGCCGTCATGAAAACACAACGGGATATCACACATTCTCACTATTGGGCTGATTGGGACCTCTCGATTGCGCCAAATATTATGCGCCGGGACACGCGACTGTATTGGCAACCGCAGATTAGTGGGACGGTTGGCAAGTGTGCTGGCACCTTCATCGGCGAGAACCCTGGTGGGGCTCAGTCCGTCTTTGGCCTCCAATTTTCGGGATATTCCCCCCTCGAACACCAGCAAATCCCCGGCGACCCTACGTTACGTCTTTTGTTCAGAGTCTGGCAGGAAGCGGCAACACTGCGGCTCATCGCACCGGCGCCCGACGACTACATTGAAATCCTCAACACTTATTATTTTCGAAACCCGAAAAGCGCGGGTGCGTTGACCGCATGGCGGCTTTCGGGTGGGAAAAATCTCTATTTCCCGGTTCCGAGCGGAAGTGGGAAGTTCATCGTGTTGGGGTGGGGGGTGAAACACAACACCAGCGCGGAGGCTGTAGGGTTTGTGCCTCATTTGCGGTGTTTTGACCGTATTCTCATTCCCACGAGCACCGGTCGCGTCGTCGTCTTGACCGGAGCGGCTTTGACGCAACCCGTCGCGCCCCCGCCGGTCAGTCCATCCGCGATTCTCATGAAGAGTGTTAAGCTAAAGCCAAGTTACGTGGCCAACTTGGCCGCACAGCTTCGATGATTAGCCGCTCAACGCGGCAATGCGATTGAGCATTTTGTGCGTATTGAGCAAATGCCAATGCGCGCCGCCAGGCGAAGGCACTCCACGCCTGTTCAATTCATCTCGGGTCTGTCGCACTTGCGTGATTCCAGCGCGTCGTAGCTCGGCGATGATTGGAACGTAAGCCTTGGCCCGGGCCAAGGCTTCGGCCTTGTGGCGTGCGGCGAGTGTGCGTCCGGTCGCACCGATATCGACCCCCCGTCGCTTCGCGGCCGCCAGCGCCTCCTTGGTTCGAATCGAAATTCGTCGGGCCTCCTCCTCCGCGAAGGCCGCGTGGAGATGCAGCATGAACCGATCTTTCGTTGGTTGATCGACCGCCAGAAAATTGACCCCCGTTTCCAAGAGGCCTGAAATGAAATGAACGTTCCGCGCCAGTCGATCCAGCTTCGCGATGCAGAGGGTCGCGCGTTTGGCACGGCACATCGCAATAGCCTCGTTCAGGGCTGGTCGATTCGAAGCTTTCTTGCCCGACTCGATTTCAGTGAACACCGCGATTATCGCGCCGCCTTTCTCCGTGATGTAGCGAGTGACCGAGTCGCGTTGTGCGTCCAATCCAAGGCCGCTGTGGCCTTGCTTGTTGGTGCTGACGCGGAAATAGCAAACCCACTTCTGTGCGGGGTTCCGTTTATTAACGAATGGTGGTTCATTCATAGACCACCATTAAAACATGCCGCACAAGGTCCGAATCCGAGGTGGAAACTTCCTTTTACCGCACGCCAGTTCCGGCTAGCTTTAAGGCTTTATAACATCATGAAAACATCCCGATAGATTAGGCCTTCGCTCCGACTAATCGCTGCTAAAGACAAACAACATGTACAACTTGCTCGTCTCCTCGGTCGAAGAAACGTGGAATGGAAGCCCCTGGCTTTTGGAGGTCGGTCGGTGCGTGAGGGAGTACACCGATACGGCAATCACCAAGCGTTTTGCTGAGCTCGATGCAAATGCTGTAAACGAACTCAGAAAGCTTCCGAGCATCTTCGCGTATGAAACGCCAAGCAAGGTTGCTCCCCAATTTGGCGTACTGAGAGACCTCACCAAGCGTCAGGGTCAGGTGCGAATCGAATACGAACTGCAAGAGGTCCATCCTTTCTTGTCGGCAAGGGACCTCGTTGCCCTCGCATTCGAACTCGACATTGGGAAGTGGGAAATGAATCGCACGCACTGGGCCGTTAAGGACATCAACCTCGCGAAGGAGCTACGAGCAAAGGGGATCACTCTTCCTGAGTGGGTTCGTGATATTTCAAAGGCCGTTGATATCACGACTCACGCGTTTGATGTTGCACTTTCTTTTCCAGGGGAGGCTCGGGTAACCGTGGAGGCAATCGCACTGGAACTCGAACGTCGGATAGGGCCAAATTCATACTTTTACGACAACAATTACGTGTCCCAACTGGCACGTCCGTCGCTCGACATCTTGCTCCAAGACATTTACCGCAGTCGAGCTAAGCTAGTTGTAGTGTTTCTCTGCGAGGAATACCAAGGAAAAGACTGGTGCGGTATCGAATTCCGGGCCATCCGAGAAATCATCATGAAACGGGACCACAAAAGGATCATGTTTGTTCGGTTAGACGACGGCGTGGTCGAGGGCGTATTCAATACCGATGGGTACATCGACGCCCGACAGTTCACGCCGGCGCAGATCGCGCAATTCATCCAAGAACGCGTTGAGCTTCTTGGCTAGGAGTGGTGAGGCGGAGCGGTAATTAACCGTGCCATATTCCTCGATCGGTTCAAACAGTCCAGACTTGGTTTAGTTCGATGCGATTTGCATCTTGCAGGTTTTCGAAGACGGCCCCCGCCGCAATCACCTGAGTTTTCTCGAACCCGGCTCGTCGTACCAGATCGACAAATGGTTCGATTACAAAATTCTCTTTGTCTCTGATCGACGTTTCCTCAAGTTCGGGAGGAAAGTCGAGTATCACCAAACCCGGATAATGACACTGCGCGCGACTCGTTAGGCGCAGTAGGCCATAATTATATGCGAGTAGAAAGTAGAGTGTGAGAGTGCCCCCGAGTTTTGTGTCCCATTTGCTGCCGCCGATCGTGATTCGAAACTGCCTCTCCCGCAGGGAGACCTTAATCCTGTTGTCGTGGGGCCACGCGCCGGGCTGGCGACGGTTTATGGCGTTCAAATAATCATTAATCCCATCTTCGAGCCACTCGGCGGCCTCTTCAAAATTGACCGCCCTCGATTGTTCCTGCACCTTGGTCTCAAGTTCGGCAACGGCTGCTTCGATCCGTCGAATCTCAGCCGTTAGTTGCTCACGCTTCGCGAATGTTATTTGTATCCGTTGGAGCTGTGCCAAACGTTCATCTAATTGACCTGTGCGAACATCCAACGCTGCGAGCTCGGGCGGTAGAATCGCGGCGGCTTTGCGGCGGATCGGCTGGAGCATTGCTTCCGTCCTTCTTTGCTTACCGCTCAAATCACGCTCGAGAACTACGTGCGCTTCAAGGTCGGCTCGCAATGTAGCGAGCAGTTCCATAGATTCAGCTTGCTCCGCCTTCAGTTGTGCCAATTCAAAATCAATTCGCTGATCCGACGGCGAAGTATTGGAGGGAACCTCATGCCGACAAACATAGCAGATAGACTGTTCGGTATGTGGGGGATCAAGCGAACGGTCGCAAGCGGGACAATGGGTAACTTTTAAGTCCGCCAAAGTGGCTCCCGCAGAGCGTGCTCTGGCTAGGCGATCAATTTCTTGGGTTACGTGCGAGCCGAAGAGCTCAATGTCCTTTGCACGTTGTTCGAGTTGAAGTCTCGCGGAACGAACGCTTTCCGCCTTTTCCCGAAATCTACTGAGTTCATTGCTGGTCTGTTGAAAAAAGGTTACACTGCTTTCATCCTGATCGCGTGTTCCATTCTCCGCTGACGTGGCAAGTTCTTCCAAAATGCGAGTTCGTTGCTGACGCGTAGCGTTAATGTGCTCCCTCACTGTAGACATAGCTGACGCAATCGATTCGGGCGTGAGAGCTACTGATCGGTCGGCTTCGTCGAGCAAGTCACGCGAAACTTCGTGTAACATGGTGAGAAACTGATCCTTGGCGGCCTGTAGCTCGAAGATCTGCTTCTGTTGTTTGACCAAATCGCCGAATTCATTCGAAAATACATGTTCCGCCAGCCCCAAAAATTGGAGAATGCACGCGTGTTGTTCACTGGTGGGTTGCATTTCAGCGAGATCGGCCCAGAAATGTTGCCGGCGGTAAATGTGACGACTCAGGCTTCGCCAGCTTAGCTCTGGCCACGGTCGCTTGCCGTAGGCGTCGCCTTGAGGATAATGAAGGACAGGAATTCCGAGACGTTTATTTAATATTGTGCAGAAGTCCGGCGCGAGCATCTCTGCGCCGTCCAAAAAGACCTTTGAACGCGACCCTGGTTCATTCCAGCGACGCTCTATCGTCGCGGGTACGCCGCTTATTTCAGCGCTTACGGATATCGAAACAAATTTCTCGGCCAGATCGTTTCCGAATACCTCCTCCGGCGGCTTCCGACTGCCTAATGCATAATCAAGCATTTGGAGCCACTTGGTTTTCCCTGTGTTCGGTCGACCGACTATGACATTAACGCCTTCGTCGAATAATAGTTCTTCAACATCTCCCGCGAGATGGCGTCGAGTAATTCCGCGAATGAGTAAGCTATTCACTTTTCGTTATGCTTTCTCCATGTCGAAGGAGGGCGACTTCCTTTTCGAAGACCCTGTAAATAAGATTTTTTATTGAAGCTCCGCTTTTTTGACCGAAAACTTTTTTCACGCGTTTCATTTGACCGCACACGACAGCGAAGTTTGGGTCCATGCGTAATTGTGACGCGATGCCTTTGCCTTTTGGCGTTAGAGTTAAATTGAACGCTCGTCCCACCCGCGTCGTCTGAATCAAACCTCTGGCCTCAAGATATCCGAGGACTTGGTAGTATCGCTTGTCCCAGGGGCCGTAATGGTGCCGAACCATCGCGGACTCAACGGTCGTTTCAATGTCCTCTACGTCCAGTCCCAAGGTTTGACAAGCTCTTCGAAAAAAATCAGGATAACGGACGAAGAAGTCGAGTTTCGCGAGTTTTGTCAGGCTATCGATACGGCCGCCCGTGCCACAAATGGCAAACAGCAGAAGAATCCGAGCAGCGTGGAACTCTAAGATATCATCAGCACGTAAGGGTACTCCCGCGGGTGTTGCAGCCAAGCCTCGCGTCGATCTCATGCCGTTACGCGTTGAAAACGATGCAGGCAGCGATCGGTGATGTTGTACATGCAGCCTTGCAAGTCGGCCAGCGAGGGTCTCTGCCGAGGAGGATGTGTATTCCGATAATTGGAGAGTTCTTGTAGACACCGGGCGTGGAATGACGGCCCGTCGTCGGTTAGTGCGCCCGCATCTAGCTGTGAGCGTACTTGATTTAGCAACGCTAGAACCTCCTCGCTCAAGGTCGGTTCGTCACCAATTTCCAAATATCGGGGCGTCAACGAGCGGGAGCGGTAAAACCGGCGTTGTTCTTGGGCCTGTAAAATCGTGTCGATTGGCAAATTGGCCTTTTCCATCTTCTCCCGAAGTTTCCTGCCGCCCGTGGGCGAAGGTATACCGAACAGAGTGTTGACACTTGCCCCAAGGAAATCGCCAAATGTCGCCGCCGTAAACCGCTTGCTCTCACGGTGAGTCGTGGCGCTAAGTTTACTCATGTCAGAGACTTTGCCCAGAATGTGTGCGTACAGTTCTTGAAGTTGCCCCTGGAGCGGGGGTGTCCCATTTGTCTCAAGTACCTTTGTTAGCTTTAACAGGTTGTGGTCGCGAACGGCGCTCTCGGAATCATGGCAATTAAGGAGCGAGCGATTTAGCCAGTCCTTACAGGTGGCACCATTTGCAGAACGAATCTTTTCTAATCTTCGCGGCAGTCGACCAATCAGCTCATTAATCTGGTTTTGCTGAGCTCGTCGTGCCGAGCAATCGCGATCAAGCGTGAGCACCGAAAGCTCGGAATTAAACGGAATCGCAGTGACTAGCCTAAACAGTGTCGGTTCCGAACACCGGTCATATTCAAGTGACCTCTCCATCACTGAAAGACCTGCATTATCTGCCGTATAGAGCTTCGACAGTGACCATAACTGGTCGAGTTGGGTGCTTTTGACCTGGATAAATTCCACTAGCAAAGCGGAATCTGACTTCCACAGCAGAGTTATATCATCTTGTGTTTCCAACCATACTTCTTGAAGTTGACCGTTGGTTAACAACTCCAAGCAAAAATCAATGGCTACGTGATCTTGGAATGCAAATCCCTGTCGGGCGGTTGACCCGCCAGTCTCGATTGGTGGCAAATCGTATATCGAGACTGCGATACGAGTCATTGGTAAACTCTCAGCGCCGGAGCGCGTTGAACGATTATTGGGGGCGGTGACACGGCTTTTGCAATCATTCTGGGGTCAACTGGCGTGATTCTAGTCGATCGAGCAGCCCCAGGGCAAGGAAATCACAACTGAACATTTTCAATCTTGGCCCGTTCTTTAAGCGCGTCCGGAAATCCGACGCACTTTTGGTTGTTTAAGCGCGCAGCCGAATCTTGGCATTCTCGGCTCCGGCGGTATTCTGTGAGGAATTGCCGCCAGCCGTCTCTCATTGCCCCACAATGAGCGAGAGAGACGGCATTTGTGCTCAGAGCATCGTAGCTCACGGTGTGCCCTGCAGGTGCGCTATTGGCTGACTGGGTAATGGAGGAACCTCCGTGTTTTCCAACATCGATTCGACCGTAAGGACCATGGCTTCCCACTCCGCAGTCAGCAGGCTTACGAGCAGTTTCTCAAGTTCCGTCGCGTCTTTTTGGAGCTCCTGGTCCGTCATATCGCGAATCGCTACTCTGTAGCCTGTCCCTTGCCCCCATCGTTCTTCGCACTGATCCCAAAACGCGCTGTGTTTGGCGAGAGTTTGTTTGAAGGCTTCCCTGCCCGCAGATTGAATTCGCCGATAGCTTTCGTCGATCAAAGCGTCTAGCCGCCGATTCACTCCTTCGAGGAATTCCTTTGCGGGTGAAAGGTCATCGTTGTTTCTAAGGTTATTGGCGATGACTTTGAACTTTTCGATTCGTGCCCCGATCTGCTCTACTGCCAATCGACGAACTCCAAATGCCAAGTGGTGGTAGTAATCAAGATTGTACCAGTCGCCATAACGGCGAACCGCAGCGCGGATTGTGCTCGCGTATCGAGTTCCATCAATCGCGGCCACCAGTGGTTGTTGCACGCCTTCTTGAGATAATTCAATTTGGCGATTGCCCCTGATCCACGAACGCAGATCACTCATTACATGTTCGAAAACCATTCGGATCTGCTCGTCTTGCCTGTTATCGCTCAGGTTATCGACGGCCTCCACCAGGTGTGTGATCTGATTCGCAAAGTATGTCCTATGCTCCTCGATCTTCCGTATTAGCAGTTCCCGCAGTTCGTCTGGTCGTTCCTCCCGCGCATTGAAGAACTCGACGGCGATGTCGGCCAATCCTTGTTGACTCAGCCTTAACCGGATTTGGTCGCGCTTTAGCTCGCAGCCTTCTTGCTCGTCTTCAACGCGAACGCCGTCATCGTGTTTCACAGCGAGTGCCTCCTCGGGGCGGGCAAGAACAAGGAGAATTGTTTTCGGTGCAATATCACGGGCACCTGAATCCTTTGCGCGGCGAAGAAGAGTCTGGAGAGCAATTTCAGGCGCATCGTTGAAGCGACTACAGAGAACGACCAACGTCTTCGAGTCGTCAAAGTGGCATTCGAGGTCTTGACGTTCGGCGGTTTGATCAATGCCTTTCGTGTCAACGATTCGAATCGCTAGCTCCTGAGTATTCAGGACTGGCTCGGGCACGATGATCTCGATTTTGTGCGGTAAGGTGAATTCTGGATGACGACCATTATTGATGGCCGCAAAGATTTCCTGCAGCCAGGCGCTGGGGGGGTGGGGGTGATTTTCGGGATACCATGCGTCCCGGCGATTGCGGCGGAGCAGGTCCATTTTCGTTAAAATGTGCACGCATAGTTCCTGGGCGCTGCCCAATTGTATTGCTAAGTCCTTCGCTGGATCAAAGCGAACACGACGCCCATTTAGCTCCCGCCGCCGTTCCGTCATGCCGGCCATGTTGCGGATAGCTCTGACGACCTCTTTAGAGAGACCCAGCGTGTCACCCTCTTCTTCTTGCTCCACGCTAGGCGAAACTGGCTTTGCCTGCGTCACAATGTAATCCGACAAGTCTTCTACATCCCGTCGAATTGACTCCTCACTTCGTGGTACTATTCTGATGCCGTATCGCGGCCCTTGCGCAATGTGGACTTCACAAAGTGTGATTCCTCCAGCTCCCGTTTCTAAAACAATCTGGCGATCAAGTTTCGGCTCGTCGATCCGGAGGAGTCCGGTCAATTTGCAGATTGCAGTCGACTTTCCGACACCGATGCTTCCGATAACGGCGATCTGATGATCGCGGGTGACCAATAGTTTGATAACGCGACGCAGTTCTCCCTCGTAAAGGTCAATCTGACGGAGAAATACGGCCTTTAAATTCGGATCACGGCGGAGCGCGGCTACCTTCCTGAGAGCGAGATTTGCTTCCCAGAGAGCGCCGCGATTTGGGTGGTCAAACTCGGGGCGGGTGACTTCGTCCCATTCTTGGTTTAGGAACTCAGTTAGCTCCGCGGCCTTGGGCGTTCCGATCGCCTTTAAAAGAGCTGAGATATCCTCATAGCTTGCCAGTTTGTCGCCGGACTCAATCCTGGAAAGCGTCGCGGTGCTGAACGTAACTGCCTGCGCGAGCTGAGATTGTGTTAATCCAGCGGCCTCTCGTACCGTGGCCAGATATCGGCCCGTCGTTGGAGCTGCGTAGGATTCGTCGCTTATCATTGTCGCTGTGGATGCTGTCATATAGAAATTGAGTGTTTGCTGAAAGCATTCACAAAGCAAGAGATTTGTTTCAGGCTGATCAATAATCTGCCTCCGACGAAGTAACAAGCTGCGCCCAGTAGCCTGATCACGCGTTGAAATGCGAGTGGTGACACCGTCATCCGCTCGATAACGGATGACGGTACCACCAACGTGCGGCTTTTGGCTGAGTACCGAATAGGGCTTCTTACTTTGGCGGAAAAATCAGAAAGGGCTTGCCTAGCGAGCGCGATTTAGGATTTGCTGCCTTCGTGAATCCCCGGCACTCCCTGGGGCTGGTCTTCGCCACCAGTCTCGTGATTCTTGCGGCAAACCCCTGCGCCAACGCGAAGGAGCGGCCGCCTACGTATTTCACCTCGCCCTGCAAGTGTGTCGGCGCTCACAGCGACGACCGGAAGGTTGCGAAGCTGGACCCTGCCCGCCAACCAGCGCAGGCATCCAGCTTCCGAACCATCACGCCGTCGGGTATGTATGCGCTTGCGCCCGTGCCCGGTCTGACCGGGAAATCACCCCGCGCGCCCGTCGAGCAGCAGTGGTACAAAGTCACGGGAAAGGTCGTCGAGGTAAAGGCGGAGGCGGACGGCGACATCCATTTCGAACTCGCCGACGCCACCGGACGAAAGCGCGGACGCATCCTGGCTGAAGTGCCTCTCGGAACTCGATGGTGCGCGCTTCGCAAGGTCGTGTTCGGATGGACGAAGAAAGGGCAAGCCTTCGCACGCTTCCGAGCCTCAAGCAGACCGCTGCCGCTAAACTCCCATCCCGTGGTGACGGTTTTGGGCAAGGGCTTTTTCGACACCCATCACGCCAAAAAGAGGCCGCTCTTAAATCGAAGTAACATCGACGACACGGGAATGCTCGCAGCGTGGGAAATACACCCGGTCGCGGGGATCACGGCGCCGCAGCAATAGATTTGGGCTCGGGGATCGTCGATTAGCCCGCCACGGCCAGTTAGGTAGACCGTAGACGTTTGCTTGATGCGATTCGGTCGGTCGAATGAAGTCGACTCATCAGTTGGGCTCGTTGCACTACCGTCGCGGACGTATCGCATTCGGGCGGCCGTTGAGAACGCGAATCCGTGTCACCGGATGGATCTCCCAACCGGAAGCCCGCCAGTTTTCCTCTGGGACGACGGCTTCATTTGGATCACTGTGCACTGCACCAGTCTTGTGATCGGGGTCAAAGAATAGCCAGCCTTCAAATTCGACCCAGTGTCCCTCAAGGGTCCGCTTCAGTTTTCTAGTTTTCCAGTCAATCCCTCGTGCCGCCATGATTTCGCGAATTCGTGGCGTTACCTCTACGATGATCTTTTTCGACGGATCGTTCAGAGTGGCCCGATCGGAGTTAGGAAAAAGATCGATATGCGTGTCCGCGTCGATCTCCGCCCTCGCCCCGCAGTTGCACGACTCTCCGTGGCTGATCCCTCCTGGCGTGACCTTCGCAACGTACCCGACAATTCGCCCTGCTTTGCGCGAATTCCATCGCCTTTCATCGCGGCCCGGTTGCAACAGGGCAGCCAAAGTAACGCGGGCGTCAAATTGCGCGGTCGTGGGTATGTGCCAACGATTTTTGTTCTGGTTACTGTTTGCCTTCGATGTGCCCGGGCTGGCGTTTCCGATCAACGGACACCGCGTGAAAGGCGCAGTTTTCCAGACATAAACATCTTGGCCGGTCACCGCCGTTACGGCGAGAAAGGTAATAAGGAGAACCAGGCAGGGGGACCTCATGGCGATGGGTTTTGTTTTAGCAAGGAAGTTTCGGGATGCGCAAGCAATATCTTCGCAGCGTGTGCTCTCGATCCAGAAGTATTTGAATAAGTGGCGACATCGTCATCCGCTCGAAAACGGATGTCGCGTGAACGACCGCGGCGCGGCCGGCTCGCTTGGGTTAGTCGCTCTTCAGAACCCCTACGAAAACCGTTACGACAGCGCTTAGGAGAAATGAGCACCCAATAAATGCATTAAACGACCAGAACAATGCACTTGTAGCCACGAGAAACAGCAACGTTGCCATTGTTGTAAGAAGGCCCATTTTTACCCAGGTTTCAGCCTTGTCTGTCCGAGGATCGATTGCAGCGGTGATAAGGGGCGGAAGCGAGATCGCATACAGTGTTAAGGCAGCAAGGTGCGCGTGGTTCAGGTGGTCGCGTGTTAGCAGTTGAGTCACGGCCACGAATGCGGCTGCCGCCATTCCACTGTGTAGCGCACTTGGGTTCACTGATTGGAAACGGAAGTGCCGCCTCTCACGCTCATTGTGGGGGCAATGAGAGCCGGCCGGTGACAAGTTCCTCGGAAATACCACCGAAGCGAGAGTGCTAAGATTCGACGTAACAGTCAATTCCTAAGCGGACGTTGATTCGCTTGTGCGAATTTCCATCCGACTTGGACCATTTAGCGCAAGATGCAAGAATTTTAGTCAATTCTAGGCGCCCGGTAGGTGGCACGAGGCGGGGCTTCAATCAGACAAAATCGGGTAACGGCTGGTTTTGTTGCACGTCCAACATCCGGAGATAATGCCTGACAGATTCAACCACGACTAACCTTTTCCCGCGAGAATTGCCCTCGCGGCGAAGCGAGATCATTCTGATTTTCCCGAGTGCCGCAAGCTGATAGAGTGTCGAGCGTGAAAGACCGCTGATCGGACACCGCTTGCCAGGTCCTGGCAATGACACAAATTCCGCCTCAGGCTTTTCGGCCGGCTTTGGGGGCTCTGTCGAAACCGGGCGAAAAGCCGCATGTTCTCGAACCATACCTCTCGCGACCTCAATCAGTCGCCACGCCCGATTTAGTTCCTGTTCGGGCGTGCTCTGTCCAATGCTGGCCAGCTGAATAGCCACGCGAGCTACGTGGCTTGCGGCAATAAAATCTCTCGGCAGTCGTTCAACATTGATATCCATGATCGACGATCATGCGACAAGCACAGCCCCACAATCTTGGTTGTACTTGGTGAAGAGAACTCCTCGCTCGATCTCCATTTCTCCATTGCGAAAAGAAAATCTTCATCGAACCAGAGATTGTTTCTGGCACGCTGTTGGTGATATACGTCGCTACCCGTTCGAAGATGGAAAGGTCACCGTCTCCCGCGCCGCCGGCAGCGTGACTTTTCCGTCCGAGTTCATGCTTGTCGCCGCGATGAACCCATGTCCCTGCGGCTACTTCGGCGATCTGAAACGCGAATGCCGTTGCGGGCCGGTTCAGGTCCAGCGCTATCGCCGCCGGATCTCCGGTCCGCTCCTCGACCGGATCGATCTCCACATCGAAGTGCCCGCGGTCGAATACCGCGACATCTCCAGCACGCGCGCCGAAGAACCTTCCGCCGCGATTCGCGAACGCGTCCAGCTGGCCCGCGAAAGGCAGCGCACCCGTTTTCGTTCCGACAAGAAAGTGAATTGCAACGCCCGGATGGGTCCGCGCCAGATCAAACAACATTGCCAGCTCACCGACGAATCGCAGGAATTGATCCGCGTGGCCATGACCGAATTAAACCTCAGTGCCCGCGCCTACGACCGCATCCTGAAAGTCTCCCGCACCGTCGCCGACCTCGCCGAATTAAGCGAAATCACCCCGGAGCATGTCAGCGAAGCGATCCAATACCGCACCTTCGACCGGACGCTCTGGGTCTAGTTTCGTGCCCTGCCACGCCGTAGTTTTTGCGAAAGCGGGTCATTCTTCCCGCATGCGTTTGTAGGATCAACGGCGAGCGCTCGCAAGGGCAGAATTGCGGACGCGGTTTTTGCCTGTTGCCGGCCTCGTAGCGGCGGCGGCTGTCTCCAGTCGCAGTTCCCCCTGCAACCGCCCTGTGATGGGAACCTCTCGACTCACCGATCCACTCGGCGGCTGCGACCTTACCGGCCTGCATTGCGCGCGAAGGGAATTTCGAAAAAGCCGCTTTGAAAAGATTGGTTGACACTTTCCGACGCTTTTCGTAGACCCAACCCGAGATTACGTCCCCCGACGTTTCAACGTATCTTCAGCCGGGCTGCAGAAGTCCGTGGGGCTGATCCTTCGCTGGAAGGCCGCTTAACGCGATCCCCGCCCAATGAACAACGAATCGATCGGCTCTTCCTTCAGTCCCGTCGTTCGACGCTCCGGCTCTCGCCGGCAGTTGCAAAACCATTCCCATGAAAACCCCAAACGATAAGAACAACCCTTTCGACCTTGGTCGATGGGGGAAATGCACGACAACGAAATTAACGATGAGGGCGACCATTGCGCTGCTTGCAGCGTCGGCCAGCGCGGCGTGGTGCCCGTTCGCGATGAGCAATCCCGCGCCCATCGTGAATCCGTCCAAGAATATCACGGTACCCGATGGGCCCGCCCGCGTTCCGGTTGTGGACATTGGGGCGCCCGCAGGTCCACTCACCCATGTCTACATCGGCGACGAGCTAGGCTGCCAGGTCGCGCACATCTTAGACGGGACGGTCTTCGAGTTCTATCCCTCGGGCATATTTCCAGGTGATTGCGGCACTTTCATCGCCACGGGCGGAAGGCTCTACGCGCCTGATTTGAGTGCACACGGAGGGACGGCGGCAGCAGCCCTGCTCGGCCCGCGGGTAGTGTTCACGCGGATCAGCCAGGTCCGGACGGGCACGGGGACGGCAGTTGACCCATTCAGGGCCGTTACGCTCGTGGGTCTCCCCCCGAGCGCCCTCAGAATTCAGCAAACCGATACCTACATCGCCGGAGATGACTTTTACCGAACGGACGTCATGATCATCAACAATGGCGGGCCGGCGACCGGAGTACTCTATCGGGCGGGGGACGCGAAGCTCGCAAGGTCCGATTTAGGCTTCGGTTTCACCACACTCTTCGGCAACCGCCGATCGGTGGGTTGCTCTGTCAATGCGAACAATATGCCGGCCGGCAGAATCGAGGAGTGGATTCCGCTCACGGGCCCCAGCAACTATTATGAGGAAAGCTACGATTTGGTGTGGGCCCGCATCGCCACGCAAACGGCTTTCCCGAATCAGTGCGCCTGCATCGACTACCGGGATAACGGGGCCGGGATCAGCTGGAACTTCAGCATTCCCGCCCTCGGCTCCGCCACCTTCTCGCATCTGACAGCCTTCCCGGCTAGCAGGCGCCCTCTTGTCACTTCGAAAACGGCTCTCAACCCAACATCAGTGGCACGGTCGCGGAACGACTACACCATTAAGATCGATAATCCGAACACAATGTCCGTCACGCTGAGTTCAATTACGGATACGCTTCCGGCGGGATTCAGCTACATATCGAATTTGACTTCCGGCGTAACGACCAGCAATCCGACCGTCTCCGGGCAGAGGCTTACGTGGAACGGCCCGTTTGTCGTCCTCCCGGGCGGCTCCATCTCGCTGAGCTTCGCGGTCATCGTCGCAAGCATGGCTGGCGTTTACTATAACGAGGCGGGCGGCCAGGCCGGAGGAGGCTTTTCCGTGGCCAGTACCGGCCCCACAGCTCCCATTACGGTAACGCCATGCCCGGGGACAATTTTCAGCGAGAGCTTCGACAATGTGACCGCGCCCGCCTTGCCCGCGAACTGGAACGCGACACCTATCGCCCCAGGGTGGATGACCTCGACCACCAACTCTGATACCCCGCTGAATGCCGCCTTCGTCGCCGCCCCGGCGACGATCCGCGACGCGCTGCTCGTCAGTCCGGAGATTCCTATCACCTCGAGCACAGCACAGGTGAGCTTCCGCAGTAATTTCGATCTGCAAAGCGGCTTTGATGGCGGTGTCCTGGAAGTTTCGTCACCCAACATCCTGGGCGGAGCATTCACCGACATCCTCGCTCCAGAAGTGAGGGGGACTTTTGTCACCGGTGGCTATAACGCTGAAATCGACCCCAGTACCGACAGTCCGATTGCGGGTCGAATGGCGTGGTCTGGCTCTTCGTGCGGCTACGTCTGTACCGTGGCGAACCTCGGACCGAACGTCAATGGACAAACAATCAGGCTGCGGTTCCGCATGGGATCAGACAACAGCATGGCCTCTCCAGGCTGGCGCGTTGACACGATCCAGGTTTTGTCGAGTGGAGTCGTCTGTGGGCCGTGCCTACCCGCAACCCTGTCCCCGGCTCAGCTCCTGAATATCTCCGCCCGGGCCCTGGTTGGAATCGGACCTAAGGTCCTGATTGTCGGATTTATCGTCACCGGGAATGCGCCCAAAACCGTGGCGATCCGTGGCATTGGACCATCCCTGGCCGCCTTCGGCATCCCGAATCCGCTGGCCGATCCAACCCTGAATCTGCGCGATAGCGGTGGAAACCCTCTCTTGTCGAATGACAACTGGCGGGATGACCCGGCCCAAGCAGCGCAACTCATGGCCGTCGGTCTGGCGCCGACACACGAGCTGGAGTCTGCCATGATCGTCACGCTGCCGCCCTGCGCTTCTTACACCGCGATCCTGGCCGGGAGGAACGGAGGGACCGGCGTAGGTGTGGTGGACGTCTACGACCTCGATCCCGCGGCTGGCTCGGAATTAGCCAACATCAGCGCGCGCGGCTTTGTCGATCCCGGTGCCGGTGCCAGTGGCGTGATCGGAGGGTTTATACTCGGCGGCAGCAGCAACCCTACCCGGGTGGCGGTGCGTGGGATGGGACCTTCGCTGCCCCTTAGTCCGGTGGTCGCCGATCCAACGCTCGCGCTGCAAGGCGCCACGCCCCCGATTTTGAACAACAACTGGATGCTTAACGTTTCGGCGGATGTGGAATTTCCGCTCCGAGGACTCGTGCCCCTTCCGCTAGAGTCAGGCATCTTTACCCCGACACCGCTGGCACCGGGCGCATTCACCGCCATCCTGGAAGAAAAAAACGGTTCCTTGGGGTTTGGCCTCGTCGAGATTTATAATGTGCATTAGGCCAATCCCCGGAATTACAGAAGGTGCGATCGTTGAAGTTTGCGATCTGAACCGCGAATGCCGCCGCGGCCCGATCCAGGTCGAGCGCTATCGCCGGCGGATATCCGGTCCGCTGCTCGACCGGATCGATCTCCACATCGAAGTGCCCGCCGTCGAATACCGGGACATCTCGAGCACGCGCGCCGAAGAACCCTCTGCTGCAATTCGCGAACGCGTCCAGCTGGCCCGCGAAAGGCAGCGCGCCCGTTTTCGTTCCGACAAGAAAGTGAACTGCAACGCCCGGATGGGCCCGCGTCAGATCAAACAACTTTGCCAGCTCACCGACGAATCGCAGGAGTTGATCCGGGTCGTGATGACCGAACTAAACCTCAGCGCCCGCGCCTACGACCGCATCCTGAAAGTCTCCCGCACCGTCGCCGACCTCGCCGCTTCGGATTCCATCACCCCCGAGCACGTCAGCGAAGCGATTCAGTATCGTACTTTCGATAGAACGCTCTGGGTCTAGACCAATGAGTGCGAAATCACGAGAGGAGCCGGGGGAACGAATGAAAGACGGCTTACACGGCAATTGTGCGCCGACCGCGTCACAACGCTCGGCTTGTCAATGATCAGCGCTCGCTATCAGGTCGCTGATCCGAAACTGGCAATCAGCAGCGCGAAGCGATGACATACGTGAATCACGTATATCGCCAGGGCCCGCGACCGCGTCGCGGCGTGGGCTTGAGCGACCAATGTCTGGTTTCACCCTTCGCTCATATACGTGGGTCACGTATATGATTGCTAAGCCAGGAGGTGTTCAATGAGCTGTCGGGTGCGGCGGGTCATGAAGCGAAAGGCGAGGGCGTCGTCGGTGCCGGTTCCGTTTGGCGAGCGTCTTTACGAATGGCGCAAGAAGAACAACTTCTCCCAGAGCGAAGCTGCTTTGAAGCTGCGGATATCAAGGCGCACCTTGCAGGAATGGGAACAGGGGCGGGCGCGGCCCAGGCATCTCGCCTTTGAGGCAATGGAGGCTTTGCTCAAATCGTAGCTGCGAACTTGCGCAGGTGGTATGCGCCGATTCGCCGCAAACCATTGATGCATTAAGGCGGCCCTTTTCGAAATCGTTTTCAGCGCGGTTGAGCGACTTCGCACGATCGCAGACTGACCCTTGGTTGCGCGAGGGGTGCCACCGCGGTCTCTTGGCGAAGATGTCGAAAAAGAAAGAGCGCCAAAAGAAGTCCGCCTCGCGCGGTCGTAAGCGCCGTTGGAAATGGCTCCTGGTCGGGTTGGTAGTTTTGCTCCTCATCCCGGCTTTGCAGGTGGCAGTGGTGCGATCTGTCAATCCGCCGCGGACATTGCCGATGTGGATTGAGCAGGTGTCGTCGAGCGGGCCGAAGGCTCCGTTACGCTATCGCTGGGTTCCGTTGTCGCAGATTCCGGAGATGTTTTTGAAGCACCTTTGGATATCGGAAGATCAGCGGTTCTTCCGGCATTTTGGGTTTGATTGGGAAGAGATGGATCGCGCGATGGAAAAGGCGGAGCGGAACGGGAAACCGGTGCGGGGGGCGTCCACGATCACGAATCAATGCGCGCGGTCGATTTTTCTGTGGCAGGGACGCTCCTGGATCAGGAAAGGATTGGAATCATACTACACGATCTGGATGGAAATGCTGCTGCCCAAACGGCGAATCCTGGAGCTGTATGCGAACGTGATCGAGATGGGGCGCGGAGTTTACGGCGTGGAAGCGGCGTCGCAGCATTATTTCGGCGTCAGTGCGCGCGGGCTGACGCGGGAGCAATCGGCCATGCTGGCAGCGGTGTTGCCAAATCCAAAAGGCTGGGATCCGAGGAACCCGGGGCGGACGTTACGCTGGCGTCAGCAGCTCATTCTGCGACGGGAGCAGCACGCGCATTTTCCGGAGAAGCTGATGAAATGACGAATGACCAATTACGAATGACGAAGCAACGGAGTTGCGGGGACAAGTGCGTTCCCAAACAGAGTTTACGAACGAGGACGAACGCTGTAGCCACGGCGGCAGCTTGAGCCGTGAGGTAGAGTTGGTGGCGAAATGGTGGTCCATCTCATTGACGGCACGTACGAGCTCTTCCGGCACTTCTACGGGTTGCGACGTTTCACCAAAGGCGCCGACCGGCCTTACGGCGCCGTGGTTGGGGTGCTCCAAGGCGTCCTGCAGATGATTGAGACGGGTGACATGTACATCGGCGTCGGCACGGACCACGTGATCGAGTCGTTTCGGAATCGGCTTTGGACAGGATACAAGACTGGCGACGGGATCGAGCCGGCGCTCTGGGCGCAGTTCCATCCGCTCGAAGAAGCACTGGCCGCGATGGGCGTTGTCGTCTGGCCGATGATTGAGCTCGAAGCTGATGATGCGCTCGCGTCGGCGGCGCACATTGCGTCGAAGAACAAGAAGGTGGAGAAAGTCGCGATCTGGACGCCGGACAAAGACCTGGGGCAATGCGTCCGGGATACGCGCGTCGTCCAGATCGATGGTCGCCGCAAGATCATTCGCGATGCCGCCGCGATCCGCGAAAAATTCGGCGTCGATCCGCCGCTCATCCCCGATCTGCTCGCGCTCGTGGGTGATGCGGCGGACGGCTATCCAGGCATTCCCGGAATCGGCATGAAAGGCGCCGCCGAGCTTTTGAACCGCTACGGCCCGATTGAAAAGTTTCCGCCAAACATTCTGGGCCAACAGCGAAAGCTCGCGCTGCTGTTCAAGAAGCTTGCGACCCTGCGCACCGACGCGCCGCTCTTCAAAAATGTCGAAACCCTCCGCTGGCGCGGGCCCACTCCGGCATTCGCCGCATGGGCAGAGAAAATGGAGGCACCGCGACTCCTCGAGCGGGCGGAAAAAGCGGCCAGTCAATAATCAGGGGCTGTTCTGACGGCTTCCTTTATTTCAACGGCTCGGCGAGTCGGCGGGGGGAGCTCCTATTTCTCTCCGCCGGCGATCTTCACGCGGACGCTCTTTACCTCCTCGTTGGTCGGGGCGCGATGGGCGCCACGATAACTCAGCGACAGCCGGACGATGATGTGGCCGTTGACGATGAATTCTGACGGGACTGGCAAAGTATAAATCCCGGCCTCTTGTCCGGTGCGGATTCCGTGAGGAGAAATGACGCCGAGCTCGTGTTCCGAAGTCGTCGTGACTTCAATCTCTTTTCCACGCGCGAGCGTTCCTACTTGCACCTGGATGAACGCGGTCTCGCCCGCTTCCAGGGCGCGGGGCAGAATCGAATCGACCTCGCGCCAGTCCGCGGCGCCTGCAAATCGGACGAGGAGCGCAACGAAGGCAAACGCGGTTACGATCCTGAACATCGCAGCTACAAGGAGTGGATTGAGACCGCCTTGAGCGTCGGCATCTTTTCCCGTGGGCCGTGAGAAGGCACGACACGGACTTTAACGTTAGCCGGGGCCGTCCTGTCCGGGGTGGCGGCAAGAGCTTCCGCAAAGGCCTGCGGCGCATTGGGCAGCGGGACCGTAAAGGTTGCATCCATCGGCATGCCCTCCATGCTGGGCATCTTGCCGAAAAACGCGATGGTCCCTGCGAAATGGGGGCTGTCCTCATTCAGCTCCCCGGCGTTGTCCGGGGCGCCGACGAAGACGTCAAATTCGCGGGTTAGGGACGAACTCATATCGGGACGTGGGAGGGTGATCTTCGCGAAAAGTGCGGGTTTCTTTGCGTCAATGTGCTTTTGAATGGAGTCAGCGACCACCGGGACGGACGCGTTATTGGCTTGCACGGTTCCTTTTGAGACCGGCGATGGCTGATTCGCGCGGGTGGTCACCTCCTCAGGCGCTTTGATAATTTCTTCGCCGAAGCCGGGCTCATAGTCATACCCAAACCGGTCCATGTTCAAATATTCTCCCGCCTTGCTTTCGCCCACGTATTGACCTTTGCCGTTGACGTAAAACAGGAACAGCTCTTTGGAGAGCGTTTCGAGATCCTGCCCAGTGGGCAGCCAGGGCAGCTTCAGTGCCTGCTGTTTGCGCGTCCAGACATCCCAGAGCCGGTCCATATTCGAGTGGTGCAGGAAGAAGATCGGATCGACCGGCGACAGGAAGTTCGTCATGTTGCCGTACGGTCCGGGATCGATCGGGCCGACACCGCCGATGTAATTGTGAACCTTGTTATGCGGGAACCCTTCCAGGATGGAGAACTCCGTCGAACTGTCCGGCTGAGTGTTATGCGAAGGAGTCTTGGAACTGGTGAAGCTCAGCTTGTCGTCCGAGCTGTAAAAATCCTTTGGTAACAACCCGCTGTGGACAATCCGGGGGGACACGTCATAGGCGGTTTTTTTGTCGAGCTTCGGATTGTCGCGAGTGAGATACCGCGCTCCACAGGTGATGGCGTAGCCCATGTTGCCCGAGATCCCGAATTGGTTTTTAGGGCTATAGCCTGTGACATCGTTCCAGAGGAGCTCGAATTCCGTGTAACCACGGACGTTGAGCTGGTTTTTTTGGGCCGGAGTAAGGCTATTCCAGTATTTCTCGAGAGCGGGCTTAGCAAAAGCAGTGAAGCGCCCGAGGTTGCCGGTGTAAGGCTCGAACCCCATGTCGCGAGGCGTCAGGAGGCCGTCGAACATGGCAGCGGGGATCTCGGGCAAGGTCGTCCAATCCCAATAGGGAATCGCGAAGGTCGGGTCGCCGCTCAGGTTGCGAATGGTCTCTTCGAAATAGCCGAGATAACCGCGGTGCCAGACATAGAACCACCAATTGCCGTGGGGGGCAATCCATCAGGTGGATAAAGGCATTGCGGAACCAATTCTGCGGATGGTCCGCCTTCAGCGCGAGCATGGCCTTCACGCCCCTGGCATAACTCGCCAGCGCTTTCTTGCCGCCGGCGCTCATGACGTTGTATCGCCGGAACTTGGCCTTGGTTTGCGCGAGCGCGCCGAGTGGCAACATGGCGGCGCCTGCGGTCGCGGCGGTGGTTTCGAGAAAACGCCTGCGCGTGATTCCGGTGGGTTTCATAGTTATCTCGTGGGAGAGGGGTGAGGGTGAGGTTCAGCCGCCACGCTAGGAATTCGGGAATGGAGCGGCAAGGCAAAAAAAAGGAATTTTGGCGCTGAAAATTTCACGGAACCCTGAAGCGCATTTCAATGAACTTGAGCAAGCGCCTGATTGACAGCACGTCGGAAACGCGGTTCATCGTTTAACTGATGAGCAGGATCCTGATTGCGGCTCCGTCCACTTCAACGCGCCGCACCGTGTGACCTTCGTCTCCGAGCTCCCCAAAACGGCGACCGGCAAGATCCAGAAATACGTTTTGCGAGCGCAACGGCCTGCGATCTTTCTTCAGTGAGACAGGACCGTCCGCCCGCTTGCGGCACACTTTGCAAAGTCTGACTTTGCGCCGCGCCCTGTGAGGCACACACGTCCCGTAAAGCACACTTTGCAAAGCTGACTCTCCTGCGGCGCTGTTCGGCGTGGTTTGCAAAGTCTGACTCTCGATCGACCTATCCTCTTGCCAGACGGGCCAAGGCACGGGCGAGCGGATGCCTGGGGACGTTCAGCATCCAAATTTGCTTCTCCCTCTTCACAAACCCTCTCGACTTGAGTTTCGAAAGATGCCGGGCCAAAGCTCGCGCCGAGATGTGGGTCGCGGCTTGCAGTTTGGCAAACGATGCCGCGCCCTTCTTCAAAGCGCGAAACACTTCAATTCGTCGCGGATGGGTGAAGGCCGTCGCTAGTTTGAAGATCGCGTCGGCCGGCTGTTCTCCTCGCCCGAAGGCCAGGCGCAGGGCGTCGACAATTTCCGCACCGGCACTGTCGCTCGTGGCTGGCGCCGGCCGGTATTCCACCCGCTTGGCGACGCGCCGGCAAGTGAGCAATCCTCGCGTTTCCAAGGCGCGCAGGTATTGACTGGCGGCCGGCATCGACAACCTTGTCTGTTGCGCGACCGCAGAGACCGTCTGGCCTGGGTGGCGGATCAGGCAGGCGAGCATCTGAAGGCGTTTCCGGCTGGCCAGCACCCGACAGGTGCGCCAAAGAGTCGGCTGGGGAGAAGACGGCACGGCTTCAAATTCCTGTGACCGTCACACACTTTGCAAAGTCTGCCAATCTCCGAAGGCTGGTTGCCAAGTAGCGGTGGTTGCTGAATAACGGTGGTTGCTGAACAAGGCATGCCGTTGCGAAGCGCCGCATGCTTTGTGGTGCTCAAGCACGGCGCGCAGGCGGATGAGGGCGAGCTCCGCGATTTCGCGCGCGAGAATCTTGCCCACTTCAAAGCGCCGCACCGGGTGACCTTCGTCCCCGAGCTTCCAAAAACCGCGCCCGGCAAAATCCAGAAATACGTGTTGCGAGCGCAACGCTCTGCAATCTCTCGGCAGTAAGCGATTCTCCCAGGTTTGAATGCCCGTCCGGGTGGCTTCCAAGAGACTGAGAATGCAGGAAAAAAGGACTGACCCCCGGTTACCGACTGCGATGACCGACCTTTCGTTAGAGTCCGCATTAAGAAGGCGAAACCAAAGGAGTGAATCTGGCGACCGCCTTCAGCGAAAAGGATGGCGTCGATAGAAGCATACGCGCCCGCCAATCCGGCGTTCTGCCGAAGTCCGCCGAACAAATGTCAAATGTTTAGACGCGACCCCTACCTCGTTTTCCTCCGCCCAAACAATTTGTGCAGCGGCCGGACGAATGGACATTACCGGGCCCTTTAGAAGATAAGACGTAAAATGAGCGAGACGATTAGCTGGCAAGAATTTGAGGCTATTGTTGCCCGGCTTCAGAGAAGTTTTGGTGGCGATGTAAAAGTGACGACGAACGAGCGGATATTCGGCAAGCTCGGTCGAAAGCGCCAGGTGGACATTTGCATTCGTGCAACAGTCTCGACCGAAGAAGTATTGATTATCGTGGATTGCAAGAACTGGAGCAGTAAGCCCGATGTCAATGATGTGGCGGCTTTTGCTGGCCTGATGGAGGACGTTGGCGCACACATCGGAATTATGGTTTCCCGGGCCGGGTTTTCCGAAACGGCGCACTCTCTCGCAAAGAAGAAAAATGTTAGTCTCTATCGATATGTCGATACGCAAAAACATGACTGGTTGGATGGTATCGGCCTAAGAACGTCTGCCCTCTTAGAAATCTGGGAATTGACGCCGATCGCAGCCTATTTTGCCCACGCAGATGGCACCAAAGAACCGATAATAACCGACGAGGAAAACGATTTCCGGTTGTCGCCACGCCAAGCTGCTGTCCCTCTTGGTGAGGCGATAAGGCAAATGTGGGATGTCGCCAATGATCCCGCCAAAAGGAAAGAGGGGCCGTGGACGTGCGAAGTCGCGTGCACAACTTCAGCGCGCCCGGAAGTCGTAAGACTGGGAATATCGGTCAACGCAAAGCTAATCCGAGGCATTCGTTCTGGACGTCTTCATTTTGAAGGACTGGTCGACGAGCCTGCGGGACAAGCCAAGGTCCAAGGATGGAAGATGGTCTTCGATGGAGAAATGAAGTCGGTTGGTCCGGGTGACATCCTTCCGAAGTCGCGAACGCTTACGATCCAAGCGAAAAGCACGTTTGTTCGAACCAGCAATGCGGCAAGTGAGACGTTTCAGAAGCTGATCTATACGGGGATATTAGAACTCACCGTTACGGGTAAGAAAGTAGGGCTTCTTCCAGTCGACCCAAATTAGAAGATGTAGCGCCGATGCGCGTCTTGGTGTGGTGACGCGATGTTGACCTTATGGGGCATCGGGGTCGGGTCCAAGTATCGATATTTAGCTCTAATCCCTTGGAGACCCTGAAAAATGGGGCGAAGCCCCGCACGCCGTTGTTGTTCTCAAGCAAGGCGCGCACGCCGATGAGGGCGAGCTCCGCGATTTTGCGCGCGCCAACCTCGCCCACTTCAAAGCGCCGCACGGCGTGACCTTCGTCCCCGAGTTCCCCAAAACCGCGACCGGCAAAATCCAGAAATATGTTTTTGCGAGCGCAACGGCCCGCGATCTCTCCCCAGTGAGTAATTCACCCAGATTTGTTCGCCCGCCGTGGCGGGCAGACTGAGTGGCACCAACGCAAAGAAGGGCGCCCGGGAAGTCCGCGGCGAGGAAGGTAAACCAAAGAAGTGATCCGGGCGACGGGCTCCAGAGAAAAGTGAGCTGATTTGAATGTTAATGTTTTGACGCGACCCCCTCCCCGTGCCGAATGCGGCATCGAACTGAGTGTTGCGGGTACGACCTCGATCGCATTGAATAGCAAGATAATGACGACGAAGGTTCGCCTCCGATTTCGCGTTTCCCCGCTTCAGAAGTTCCGGAGGAACTTAGTGGGAGCAGAGAAGTACCTCGATATGTACTACGAGCTTAGACAGCGCAAGAATCTGGGACGTCGAGGAGCCCTCTCAAAGGCGAATGACTATTTGCTGTGGCTGCCTAGAGCAACGGTCGTTTCGGCCGTGGGCGCCCTTGATGCATATGTGCACGACGTACTTGCAGCATATCTACCGGCGCTGCTTGCCGATGAAGACTTTATGGTCTCGGAACTCCTCGCAGATGCGGTCGGAACGGTGATGCCTACAAGAAAACGAGAAGATGTTCAACACAGCCTGCGCTTTGTTCGTGCAGCTAACGGGCCGCGGTTACTCGCCGAAGAAATCCGCGAAAAAATCGCGCGATTCAAAGCATTCCAGGCCCCCGACAAAGTGGTCAACGCATTTAAGATTCTCGGTATCCCAGACATCCTGTCTGACGTCGCTATACGGTGGCAAGGCCCGAAGACGACACGGGACGACATAGCCGCGCGGCTCGATCGCTACAACAAACGCCGCAACCAAATCGCACACGAAGCTGACGTTGATACGCACGGCGAGCCGAGAGCGATCGCACCGGATTATTCCTGGGAGTGCAAGGAGTTCATACGAGGACTAGTTGAAAGAATCGATCTCTGCTTGCCGAAATAGGAGCGCGGTTGAATCAGCCATGGCCCGACAAAGTCGCATTCGATTTTGGAAACTGTGATCTTCAACTCTTAGGCTGGGGCGACACCATTCTCCCGCGGACTAGAATCGCCGGACGAATCACTTTGCGAGCAATTTCAGTGAACTCGAAGAGATGGACCTCGAGAAGTGATGCAGCCTCGCTGCCAGTATCATTAGATAACGCATCGGGAAGGTCGAGAAGGGCCATCCGTGCCTCGTCCTTTCCGAGTCGTGTGATTTTCAAAAGCGCACGCTTCCATTTGTCGGCCAGTTTGTGCCCGCCGGTTTTCAAGACTGAGGCAGGAATCGGAATCGCTACCGCCGCGATCGCGGTCACTGCGTCGGAACTCGGGAGGCGATTATAATAAACGGGGAACACGTCGCGCTCGTGAGCGACACGTAAATCGGTCAGGAAGACATCCTTTGAATCGAATCGCGGCGACGGAAACCAAAGGGCCCGGCGGCGAACCAGCTCCCTAATTGGACGGCGAGTCATGAGGTCAATTGCTTCCTGCGGCAGACGAGGAACGCTAAGCGCGGACACGTGCCCTTCTCCGGGTACTTTGGACGGAACAGACACAAACATGTATGGCGGCAGCATCGTTGCCGGGCCAGACAATCGGACGGTTGGCGGTCCGGCATCTACCTCTGCTTGCGCGTTCGGTTCTTCTTCGGTTGACTGTGCTTTGACCTGCCGAATTCCTAGAAATGGAAAACTTGCAGGAAACCGCCAAGCTGGCGGTATTGGGAGAACCTGCTCCTCTGCCGCCACAGTGGGTTTTCGAGTCGTCGCCATCAAGAAATGGTCAGCGAGGTTGCTGAACTTCGCCGCAAATTCCATAAACTGCGACACGTCATCCGTGACAAGCATGAGCGAAATCCCGGGCCCCGCACGAAGGACGGCCATGAGTTCAGTCTTCCAAGCGAAATACCAAAACGCCAAGTAAGCGACAGTATTCTCCGGTTTGTACCGCACTAACTGCTGAAGACTGCAAAGCATTTGCGGGAGCGTATGCGCCGCCGCTTGCCCAGCTCTCTGTTCTGTCTCTATATCGCTCCGGTTTCTGGCAATCGCCGGGATGAAATCTTTAATTCGATGCCGCTCGCAGATCGCTTCCGCCTCCGCGAGAAGCGCCAGTGCGTTGTCAAAGTCGCCACTAAATCGCAATGAAGCAGCAAGGTTAATCCGGGTCCCAGCGGCGAGGTGGTGAAATGACCTGCCTTCAGTCAGTTCGAGGACCCTCTTGTGGGCAGCGATTTCATCTTCCAAGCTTCCATTTTCTCTATGTAGCTCGGCCAGCGAGCCGTGAAAGTTGGCCAACCCGAAAACATCACCTGATTGCTCAAAGATTTCGCCAGCGCGCCGAAGCCATAACATGGATTCCCTTCTGCTTCCAAGCCTGCGAAAAAGCGCACTGAGTTCTCCCATGAGGTGACCACGACGTTTCGGTACGCTAGTCGCGTCGAGAGCCTTTTTCAGAACCGCGATTGCAGCCTCCAAAATTTGTTGCCGCTGCTCCTTGTCCTCTTTTCGAGTCAGCAGGCGGATCTCCGCTAGAAGACATTCGGCCAGTTCCTCATGAAGTCCCTCCTTTTCGGCCAGCGTCCGTGCGTCGCTTATAAAACCACCGATTGCCTCATCTGTTCGCACCTTCTCATCGATCTCGGCATGAACTCGGTCCATCTGACCTGTGATTTTTGCAGCCACTTGAGCCTTTAGTGCCTCCGGCGCGCTCTTGCAGAGATCGTAAATTTGCTTTCGGACGTTTTCGCGGAATCCCGCTTTGACTAATTGAGCGAAGACGTCTGCGGCGAACAAGAGACTCTCCACAAGCTCCTCTCCTGCATTCGCCTCTTCGAACCCATTTTTCGCTGCAAGAGCAGCTTTCGCAGCTTCTTCCCAGCGTTCGTGTTGAGCAAACAGTCGTGCGACCGATGCTGTGGTTCGCGCTATCCAGAGTGTGTTGTTCAGTTCCAAGAACATTTCCATCGCCCTCTTGAAACTCTGAAATCCAGACTCCGCGTCAGCGTTTGCGCAATAAAGCCTCCCGGTGAGGAGATGAAGCTTGCCGGAGTTCAGTCTGTCACCTGACTCGCGGTGGAGTTCTTCCACCTTGGCGTAGAGCGCAAGAGCTTCCTCTAACTTGCCATCGTCGCGTTTGAGTTGGGCTTTGTTTTGATAGCATACCGCAAGCACATGGGCGTTTTTTTGACGCTTCTCGCCCTTCAACGTCAGCGCGAATTGGTGAAAAGTCCGAATGGCATCGCCCAGATGCGTCTCTGCTGTTTCGGCGCGGCCAAGACTCCGTTCCAATAGGGCAAGTGAAATGAGTGAACGCGCGGCAGCATCCTGGTCACCGAGTACTTTTGCGATTTCTAACGAGTTGTGAATGACCGCCTCTGCCTCGTCCAATTTTCCAGCCCACAGCAGCATGTCAGCAAGACCGTGCAGCGCGGCGTGGCGTATTGTAGACGGTGATTCTCCGGCCAATTCGAGAACCCTGCGGAAATGCTCTTGCGCTCCCGCGTAGTCCTCACGTCCTTCAAATAGGGCGTGGCCAATCCGGATTCGAATTTTGGCTTCAGCCAATTCGTGCTTCGAGCGAATCGCAGCACTTAATGCCTTTTTAAGAATTGGAATCGCCTCGGTAAAGCGATCCGCGTCCGCAAGGGCTTTTGCCGCGTCTAATAGCTTCTTGATGCGCGCAGGGATTTCTGGATCCGGCGAACGCCAGCGGGGTTCTGACTGAGGAAATTCGCCAAATAATTGCCTGAGTCTGTCGGCCGGCAGCTCTGCCAGCTTTTCCCACAGCTCGTTAATGCCGAGCACGCTGATCCCGATAGGAGGATGCAGGCGTCTGAGCTCGGCCACCGCGGTTGTCGATCGCTTTCCGAGTTTGCCCTCAGGATGATTGTGGACGAATACCCAAGTTTTCAGTCTGCCTGCTAGTGTCGTGGCAGCCTTCTCAAAATCTGTCCGTATCTTTGCCGCAGTCTCAGAGTCTCGGTCTTCTTTTCTCCGGGCCGGAGCATAAACGGCGTAAACCATTTGTGAACTGATGACGAAGCCGTCGAGTCCACCGTCGCCCTGCGTTTTTCGCACGGCTTGAAAGTCCCCCACCGAATGGACCGCCCGCATAAGTTCTTCGAACCACGACTGGAAAGCCTCGTAGTGAAGGCTTCTAAACTTATCGCGGAAAGCGAGGCGCTGGTTTTCGGTCGCAGGCATCGTGGAGTCGTTTTATGCGAACAGCGTTTGCACGTTCGCCAGAACTTCAGCGAGCTTTGTTCCCTTCACCTTCCCGGCTGAATACACAATCATGCTTTGCTCGACGGTGAACAGCCGTTGGGGACGGATAGAGCTCGTTTGATTGAGCTTTCCACGTCCGAAGTCGGCAGGGTCCAATGCGACTGACGATCCATCAGATCTGGCGCGGCTTCGTGACCTGGCAAAGAGAATCACGTCGTCGCCCGGAAGATCGACAAGCACTAATGCAGGCGTGCGTTTGCCCGCTTTCAAGTCCGTTTGCCGAAACGGAAATACGACGGCTTCTCCGGCTACAGGTTTGCCCACGCGGCATCCTCGTCTGGGGAGTTCCAATTACGGGATAGAACAGATTCGCTGAATTCTGCCCCTTTGAGCGATTCGTCGCCTCGGCTCTTCTTGAGACGCACAGCGAAATCATAGACCTTGCGCTGCAAATTCTCGGGCAAGGTAGAGATCTCTTTCTCGATTAACTCGCGCGTGCTCACAGAGGACATTATTTCACAATCGGATCCTGGCGTAAACGGCGTAAAAGGCTGCGCCTCACGCCACCGGAATTGACAGCACACCAGAAACGCGGTTCATCGTTTAGCGGATGAGCAGGATTCTGATTGCGGATGACCAGAACGATGTCCTGGAGGCATTGCGCATTTTGCTCAAGGGGGAGGGGCACCAGACGGAGGCGGTGACGTCGCTCGCGGGGATTTTTCAGGCGCTGGAGAAGAAGGATTACGCGCTCCTGATCATGGACCTGAATTACACCCGGGACACGACCTCGGGGCAGGAGGGGCTGGAGGTGATCCCGAAAATCCAGGCGCTCGATAATACGCTGCCGATCGTGGTGATGACGGCGTGGGCGACAATCGATCTGGCGGTGGAAGCGATGAAGCGCGGCGCGCGCGATTTCATTCCGAAACCGTGGGACAACGATCGTCTGATGGCGGTGGTGCGGACGCAAATCGAGCTGGCGGGAGCGTTGCGGAAAGGACGACGGCTCGAGGCCGCGAATCAATTGTTGCGCGGCAACGCGCCGAACATCATCGCGGAATCGCCCCGGATGCGGCCGGTGCTGGAGATTATTTCGCGGGTGGCGCCGTCGGACGCGAACGTGCTCATCACGGGGGAAAACGGGACGGGCAAGGGACTGGTGGCGCGGGCGATCCACGCCCTGTCGAACCGCGCCTCGCACACCATGATCACGGTGAACATGGGCGGGTTGTCGGAGGGAATTTTCGAGAGCGAACTTTTCGGGCACGTAAAAGGGGCGTTTACCGACGCGAAGACGGACCGGGCGGGACGCTTCGAGCTGGCGGACGAGAGCACGCTCTTCATGGATGAGATCGCGAACGTGCCGATGAACCAGCAAGCGAAGCTGCTGCGGGTGATCGAGACCGGCGAGTTCGAGCGAGTGGGTTCTTCGAAAACGTTGAAGGCGAACGTGCGGATCATCTCGGCAACGAATGCGAATCCGCATGAGGAAGTAGCCCAGGGACGTTTCCGCCAGGACCTGCTCTTCCGGCTGAATACGATCGAAATCGCACTGCCGCCGTTGCGGGAGCGGCGGGAAGACATCATGCCGCTGGCCAACAATTTTCTCCGCCAACACGCAAAGCGATATCGGAAAACGCTGACCGGTTTCGAAGAAAAAGCGCGCGACGTTCTGATGCAGCACCACTTTCCGGGCAACGTCCGGGAGCTGGATCACGTCATCGAGCGCGCCGTCCTGATGACGCAGGGCCAGCAAGTGAAAGCGAACGATCTTGGCCTAACAAGTGGAATTTCAGACACGCCGCGTCTGGAAGACATGAGCCTGGAGGAAGTGGAATCTTTCCTGATCAAAAAAGCGCTCTCGCGTTTCGACGGCAACGCGCGGAAAGCGGCGGAAGCGCTGGGCCTGAGCAGGAGCGCGTTTTATCGGCGCTTGCAACAGTATGGTCTTTAGGCGTAGCGGTAGTGGCCCCGGCTGCTTCGCGCGCAGATGAAGAAAACGATCAAGAAGCTGCGGCACCGCCTCACGCACGAGGGCCGGCTGACCTGGCTTACGCTTGGCGCGGCGGCTCCGGCCGCGATCGTGGCCTTGATTCTTCTCTGGTTCGGCGATCACACCGCCAAGGTGCAATGGACCCTGACGCTTTTCATCGCCGGGGCCGCGCTGACTTTCATCATGAATGCGCGGGAACACATCGTTCGGCCTTTGCAGACGATGACCAATCTCCTGGCGGCGCTCCGTGAGGGTGACTATTCCATCCGGGCCCGCGGTGCCCGGGCCGATGACGCGCTCGGCGAAGCGCTCATGGAAATCAACGCGCTTGGCGAGACCCTGCGTTTACAGCGGCTGGGCGCGTTCGAGGCGACCGCGCTGCTTCGCACCATCATGGCGGAGATCGACGTGGCGGTTTTCACTTTCGATCCCGATCGCCGGCTCCGCCTGGTAAACCGGGCGGGCGAAGATTTGTTAGGCCATCCGATGGACAAGCTGCTCGGCCGCCGATCGAAAGATCTAGGGTTGGAAGTCTGCCTGGATGCCGACCAGGACGCGCCGCTTACCCTGACCTTTCCCGGCGGCGCCGGGCGCTGGGGCGTCAAGCGCAGCTCCTTTCGCGAACGTGGTTTGCCGCACGAACTACTGGTGCTGACCGACCTGAGCCGGACCCTGCGCGAGGAAGAACGCAACGCGTGGCAGCGCCTCGTCCGCGTGATCGGCCACGAAATGAACAATTCGCTGGCGCCGATCAAATCGATCGCCGGCAGCCTCGAGACCCTCATTCGCCGCGACCCGCCGCCAGCGGACTGGCGCGACGATGCGCGCAGCGGTTTGAACATTATCGCGACTCGCGCCGAATCGCTCAGCCGATTCATGCAAGCGTATGCGCGGCTGGCGCGACTGCCCTCTCCGTTGAAGGAGCCGGTCAATCTCGGGGAGCTGGTGAAGCGGGTGGCCAGCCTGGAAACGCGGATCGCCGTTCGTGTCGTGGAGGGGGCAGAAGTGATGGTCGAGGCTGACGCGGCGCAATTGGAACAATTGCTCATCAACCTGCTGCATAACGCCGCGGAAGCTGCGCTCGAAACCGCCGGCACAGTCACGGCGGGATGGCGCGACCTGGCGGAGTGCGTGGAAGTTTTCGTCCGCGACACCGGACCGGGCATTATGAATCCGACGAATTTGTTCGTGCCGTTTTTCACCACGAAACCGGGCGGCTCGGGAATCGGTTTGGCGCTGAGCCGGCAGATCGCGGAAGCGCATGGGGGATCGTTGACGCTGGCTAATCGCGCAGGGCCGGGATGTGAAGCCTTACTTCGGCTGCCGAAATAGAATGTGGGAGCGGCCTGTGCGCCGCGACATTTCGTAATCGTGCTCGTGCTCCTGCTCGTGATCGAAATCGAGAGGGATCGAGCACGATCACGAGCACGAGCACGATCACGAGGAAAATGAGGATTTCGCCGTCCCACATTCGGGACAGTGGAATCCCACAACCGAAGCTTTTCCGGGGAGAGCGGTTTTTGGTGTGTCTGCATAACCACTTTAGGAAAAGGCATTTATAACTTTGTTTTTCCTCGTGGCACGGGCATTGCAATAGGGGGGCGGCGACCACACAAAAACTTGAATCCAAGTCGCCCCAACGACGCATCCCACTAGAGCAGGACGAATATGAAACCCACAAATCATTTCAACGAACGCAATGGCCTCCGCATGCCGAAGACTGACTTCGGTTATCAGGTTTCCTCGATGCCGAGCCGCGGACGCGGCTACGATTCGCGCCGTGCCTCCATTCGCGCCATCAGCCGCGAATACTTTATGAACGAAGCACGCTCGATATTTGCCACCGAGGCCGCGTTCTTCGGCGTAATCGTGATGACGGTCGCCGTGCCGCTGATTTACACCGCCATGGCGCTGGTTCATCTCGTTCGTTCGGTCGCGGCCCTCTAACCGCGGAGATTACCATGACCCAAGCCTCAGGAGCCAAAGCCGAAAACACCATTGTGCGGCCATCCGGTTTCACCCAGCCTAGCAATTCCATGGATGTGCCACGCGCCGGGGTAGCGAAAAAGAAACGGCAGAAACGCATCATCTATATCGCGGCTTCCGTCCTCGGACTGATCGTCGTTACTTTTCTTCTCTCCCGCCTGAAACCGGCGGTGCCGAGCATCGATCGCTCGACCGTCTGGATCGATACGGTGAAGCGCGGGCCGATGGTCCGGCAGGTCCGCGGTCTCGGCACGCTCGTGCCGGTCGATATTCGCTGGATCGCGGCGAACACCGACGGCCGGGTCGAGAAAATCGTGATCTGGCCCGGCACGGACGTCACGCCGGACAGCGTGATTTTGGAACTGACGAGTCCTGAGCTTGAACAGGCGGCCGGCGACGCCGAGTCGAAAGCGAAAGCGGTGGAGGCCGAGTTGACCACGTTGCGGGCAACACTGCAGCGGGAGCTGCTCGACCAGGAATCGATCACGGCGCGCGTTCATTCCGAATACGAACAGGCGAAGATGGAGCGCCAAACCAACGATCAGCTCGCGAAAAACGGCCTGGTCTCCGAGCTCGTTTACAAGACCTCGAAGGTAAAGGAAGCGGAGCTCGAGAACCGCGATAAGATCGAAACCAAGCGTCTCGAATTCTCGCGCAGCTCGATCGAGCCCCAGATCGCGTCGAAACAGGCGGCCGTCGATCAGGCGAAGGAATTTGCGAAACTGAAGATGGACCAGGTGCAGCAGTTACATGTGAAAGCCGGCATGACTGGCGTTCTCCAGCAATTGCCGGTGCAGGTCGGCCAGCGGATCAAGCCGGGCGATAACCTGGCCCGGGTGGCAGACCCGACGAAACTCAAGGCGCAGGTCAAGATCGCCGAAACACAGGCGAAGGATATCCAGAACGCCCAGGTCGCCTCGATCGACACCCGCAACGGCGTCGTAGCCGGACACGTGATCCGGGTCGACCCCGCGGTAGAGCAGGGGACGGTAACGGTGGACGTGGCGATTGACGGCGAGCTGCCAAAAGGGGCGCGTCCCGATCTTAGTGTAGACGGAACGATCGAACTGGAACGTCTAGATAATGTGATCTACGTCGGCCGGCCGGCTTTCGGCCAGGAAAACAACACGGTTGGCATTTTCAAACTCGTCGCCGGCACTTCCGAAGCGGTTCGGACGCCGGTCAAGCTTGGCCGCAGCTCCGTCAACACGATCGAGATCATCAACGGGCTCGAGCCCGGCGATCAGGTAATTCTTTCCGACACCAGTTCAATGGACGCTCACGAGCGCATCCGCCTTAACTGATAACTAACCACGACAACGCAGCTAACGACCCAAACCAACATCATGGCCTCAACTGAAACCATCAACGAACAACCGGCCCGCAGCACCGGCGGGAACGGCAACAACACACTCATCCATCTCGACGGCGTCACCAAAGTCTTCCTGACGGATGAAGTGGAAACCCACGCGCTTTCGGGCATCCACCTGGATATCCGGACCGGCGAATATGTCTCCATTGCCGGGCCGTCGGGCTGCGGCAAATCAACGCTGCTCTCCATTCTTGGATTGCTGGACACGCCGTCCGGCGGCAGCTACTCGCTCAAGGGGACCGAGGTGGCGAACCTTTCGTTTCCCGACCGCGCCCGGATCCGGAATCGCGAGATCGGATTCATTTTCCAAAGCTTCAACCTGATCGGCGATCTCACCGTTTATGAGAACGTGGAATTGCCGCTGACCTATCGCGGGATGGGTTCCAGCGACCGCAAGGGTTTCGTGCTCGAAGCTCTCGAGCGCGTCGGCATGGGGCATCGCGCCAAGCATTTGCCCAGCCAGCTTTCGGGCGGTCAGCAACAGCGCGTCGCAGTCGCTCGCGCCCTCGCGGGCAAGCCGGCGATTCTCCTCGCGGACGAACCGACGGGTAACCTCGATTCGCGCAACGGCGAGGCGGTGATGGCGCTGCTCAAGGAACTGCACGACGGTGGGGCGACGATTTGCATGGTCACGCACGACACCCGTTTTGCGGAGCATGCGGACCGCACCATTCATCTGTTCGACGGCCGCGTGGTCGAAGACCGGATGGCCGCCTAACAAGTCTGGTTAGTTAATCAGTTATGTCTTCTGTAGCCGCTTCGCTGATCTGCGGAGCGCCTGCCCAATGTGGGAGCCGCCTTGGTGCGGCGATTCGTCGGGGCCAGCCGGCCCCTCCCACATTAGGCGGCTACGGAAGCTGGAGGCTCTCGATCTCCATGTAAGCAACCCTGGGGTCCGGTCTGATGGTACGAGATCTTAGATACGCGTGTCGGATGCTCGTGAAGACCCCGGGGTTTACGATGATTGCGGTCCTGGCGATCGCGCTCGGAATCGGCGCGTCGACCACGATGTTCTCGGCGATCAACGCGCTCCTCCTCCGGCCGATGCCGTACCTCCAGGACCAGGACCGCCTGGTCGCCGTCTCGGAGTTTTTCACCAAAGACCCCGGCCATGACAACGGCACGGCGTTCCCCGATTACCTGGAGTGGAAGAAAAACGCGACCACCCTCGATGGGATCGCGGCGGTCCAGGAAGCGACCTTTATCATTACGGGGGGCGATAAGCCGGAACGTTATCTCGGCGGACAGATTTCCGCGGACGCCTTTTCGTTCATGGGCGTGCAACCGATTCTCGGCCGGCTGTTCCGGCCCGAAGAAGACGAACTGAACGCGCCGCCAGTCGCGCTGATCGGCTATCAGGTCTGGCAGGAACATTTCGCCGGCGACAAAGGAGTCGTCGGCAAGACCATTCCGATCAACGGCAAGCAGGTGACCGTCATCGGCGTCATGCCGAAAGGCTGGCGGTTCCCCGAAATCTGCGACATCTGGATGCCGCTCCAGTTGGACGAGAAAGCTAATCCGCGCGGCAATTTCTTCCTCGATTGCATGGGCAAGGTGAAGAAGGGCGTTTCGATCGAGCAGGCGCGTGCGGAACTCGAAGCGATCACGGCCCGGATCGCGGCGCAACATCCCGACACGAACACCGGCGTTAGCGTGCACGTCAATTCGTTCCGGGAAGAGAGCGTGCACAATTTCAAAACGCTGACGTTGCTCGTTATGGGCGCGGTCCTCTTCGTCCACCTGATCGCGTGCGCGAACGTCGCGAATCTTCTTCTCGCTCGCGGCGCAACCCGCGCCAAGGAAATCGGGATCCGCCTGGCGCTTGGCGCTTCTCGTCGCCAGATCGTTCGCCAATTGCTCTCCGAAAGTCTTGTCCTCGGAATGATCGGCAGCGCTCTCGGATTGCTCTTTGCCGTCTGGGGCGTGGACTTGATGCTGACGGCGTTGCCGAACGAAGTTCCGTACTGGATCCGATTCGATTTCGATTGGCGCGTGTTTTCGTTTGCGCTCGGCATCGGCGCTCTCTCCAGCTTCCTTTTCGGAGTGGTTCCCGCCTTCCAGGCTTCGAACCCGCAGCTCGTCGATGCGCTTAAGGAAGGTGGGCGCACCGGGGCCGGGGGCGCCAAAGGCCAGCGGATGCGCAACTCGCTCGTCGTCGCTGAGGTCGCGCTTGCGCTCGTTCTTCTTATCGGCGCGGGCCTGATGATGCGCAGCTTCCTGTTTTTGCAGAAGACCGACATTGGCGCCGACCCGTCGCGCACGCTCACGTTCCGCGTCGGTTTGCCGGAGGCGCAGTTCCCGGAAAGCGAAGCCGCGCCGCGTTTCTTCGCCCAGCTGATTCCGAAACTTGCGGCCCTGCCCGGCGTGGAAGCCTCGGGCGCCACCACTTCGCTTCCCGCCTCGGGCAACATCGGCGTGAGCCTATTTATCCTGGACGGCGAGCCGGAGCCGAAACAACTCCAGGACGCAAGAAAGATGCGGCAGTTGAGTATCACGCCGGGCTATTTGCAAACCGCTCACGTCCCGCTTCTCCGCGGTCGCGATTTCACGGTCGCCGACACCAAGGACGCGCCGCGGGTGGTGTTGATCGACGAAGATGGCGCCCGTGCCTGGTTTCCCAACGACGATCCAATCGGCCATCAGCTCCGGTTCCTCGACAAAGCGGGCGAACCGCCGAAATGGTCGACCATTGTCGGAATCGTCCGACCCGTCGTTTACGACAAACTGACCAAGAGGGCCAAAATACCGTCGGTTTATTTTCCGCAGGACCAGGTGCCGAGCCGTTTCATGTCCGTGATGGTGCGGACGAAAACCGATCCGGCCAAGTTCTCGAACCTGGCGCGCAATACGGTGCTGTCGGTAAACAAGGACCTTCCCATCTATCGCGTCCTCACCATGGACGAAGTGGTCGCGCAATCGTTCTGGGATCGGCGCTTTTTCGGAACGCTCTTTACCATTTTCGCGGGGCTTGCGCTCTTTCTCGCGTCGCTCGGACTTTACGGCGTAATGGCCTATTCCGTTCGGCAACGAACCCAGGAAATCGGGGTGCGGATGGCGCTCGGCGCCCAGACCGGTGATGTGTTGCGGCTCGTCACCGGCCAGGGTTTGCGGCTGATTCTGACCGGCCTCGTCATTGGCTTCATCAGCGCGTTTTTTCTCGCCCAGCTTTTGTCCGGAAGCCTGAACGGAATTTCTGCGCACGATCCGCCGAGCTTCACCCTCGTGCCGGTGATCCTGTTCTTAGTCGGACTCGCGGCGTGTTACCTGCCGGCGCGCGCGGCCATGCGCTTGGATCCGATGGAGGCGCTGCGCTATGAATAACGCGCCCGTGGTAGGGACGGCGCGCTGCGCCGTCCGTCGCTCGAATTCAACTCAAACGATTAACTCCACCTCGCGGACGCCGCGGCGCGGCGTCCCTACCATATGAATCAACTCCGTCTCGCCTTTCGCAGTCTTGCCAAAACCCCGGGGTTCGCCCTCGTGGCTGTCGTCACCATCGCGCTTGCGATCGCGGCGAACACAGCGGTGTTCAGCCTGGTTAACGCGCTCCTGATCCGTCCGCTGCCGTTCAAGGCGCCGGGGAATCTCGTTTTGCTTTTCGAAAAATTCAGCGGGCAGGGGCTCGATCAAATTCCGGTCTCGGCTCCGGAATATCTCGATTGGGAAAAGCAGACGCAAAGTTATGAACGAATCGCTGCCTTCAACTTCGCGGATTTCAATCTGACGGGCGGCGACATGCCGGAAAGGATCTCGGGCGCGGTGGTGACGCCGAGCCTGTTTCCGCTCCTTGGGGTTACGCCGATCAAAGGGCGCGTCTTCAGCGACAGCGAGTTCGGCGAAGGCAACGACAACGTCGTCATGGTCAGCGAGCGGCTCTGGCGGCGGCGCTTCAATTCCGATCCGCAGCTCATCGGCTCGCAGGTGCTGATTAACGGCAAGAGCTATGCGGTCGTCGGCATCATGCCGGCGAAGTTCGAATTCCCGTTGCCTCTTTTCGGCGTACAGGGCGGAACCTTTTCCGAGCGGGCGGATATCTGGAAGCCGATCGCATTTACGAAAAACGAGCTCGAATCGCGCGGTTCGCGCAGCTACGGCGTGGTCGGTCGCCTGAAACCGGGAAGGACCCTCGCGCAGGCGCAGGCCGAGGCGAACACCATCGTAGCCAACTGGCACCCGCTCTACCCGGACAATTACGAACCGTCCACGAAGTTCGGCGCCACAATTTATCCGATGCACGATCTGGTCATCGGCGGGATGCGGCCGGCCCTGATGATTCTGCTCGGAGCGGTGGTGATGGTTCTGTTGATTGCCTGCGCGAATCTCACTACCATGCTCCTCGCGCGGGCGGGGGCGCGGGAACGCGAGTTTGCGATCCGTCTCGCCCTGGGCGCGGGCCGGACTCAGCTCGTGCGACAGATGCTTTCGGAAAGCATTTTGCTGGCGCTGGTGGGCGGAGCCACGGGCGTTCTCCTCGCTTTCTGGGGGCTTGATCTGCTCCGCTCGATCGGTTCGCAAACCGTGCCGCGCCTGGCGGAGGTCGGTCTCGATCTGCGCGTCCTCTTTGTCACCCTCGCCACTGCTGTCGGGACTGGAATTGTGATCGGGCTTATTCCGGCCCTCGCGAGCGGCAAACCGGAATTGACCGAAGCACTCAAGGAAGGCGGACGCGGCTCGACCACCGGCATCCGCGGGAACCGCCTCCGCAACGCGCTCGTCATTGCCGAAGTAGCGCTCGCGCTCGTCCTCCTCGTCGGCGCCGGCCTGTTGCTGAAAAGCTTCGTGCGCCTCCAAAATGTGCATCCCGGTTTCGAGACCAAAAACGTGCTCACCATGGAGGTCTCGCTGCCGCTCCTGAAATATCCACGTGGTAAACCGGTCGCCGATTTCTATGCGGAAGCGACCCGGCGGATCAAAGCGTTGCCGGGCGTCGAAGCGGCGGCGTTCACCAGCATTTTGCCTCTGAGCGGAACAAACAGCGATAGCTCGTTCGCGATCGAAGGCCGCGACCACATGGCCGAGAAAGTTTTCCCCGACGAAGAGATTCGGAACATTACCCCGGAATATTTCTCCGTCCTGAAGGTCCCGCTTTTGCAGGGCCGATTCTTTAATGAGGGCGATCAGTTCGATGGCCCGGGCGTGACGATCGTTAACAGCACGTTCGCAAAAAAATGGTTTCCAAACCAGGAGGCCGTCGGCAAACGCATCACCTTTAGCGATCCGCGCAAGCCGGACGTAAAATGGATCACCATCGTCGGCGTTGTGGGCGACATGCGGCATCGGGGTCTCGACCTGGAACCAAAGCCCGAGGATTACCAGCCACACAACCAGGTGCCCTATCGCGGCATGATCCTGTCCGTGCGCAGTTCGCAGGATCCGCGTTCGCTGACGTCGGCGATTCGCCGCGAGATCACCCGGCTGGATCCCGATCTCCCGGCCGCGAATGTCCGGACGCTCGAGCAGGTGGCCGCCGACTCGATCGCTCCGCGGCGGCTTTCGGTCGTGTTGATCGGCGTCTTTGCCGCCGTCGCGCTGGTTCTGGCGTCCGTTGGGATCTACGGCGTGATGTCGTTCCTCGTCGTCCAACGCACCCATGAGATGGGAGTGCGAATGGCCCTCGGCGCGCAACGCGGCGACGTCTTGCGGCTCGTCATCGGCCGCGCCGCCAGGCTGGTCCTGATCGGCATCGCGGCCGGACTGGTCCTCGGAGTCATGAGCAGCCGCGCCTTGCAGGCAATGCTCTTCAACGTCGGCGCCTTCGACGCGATGACGTTCGCCGGAGTGACTCTCGCGCTCATCGCAGTGTCACTTCTGGCCAGTTACATCCCTGCGCTACGCGCAACAAAAGCCGACCCGATGATCGCGCTCGGCCACGGAGCATGACCGGTTAACGCCACTTTGATGAAACCACACCCGCTCCGGCTGAACTCTATCGTCGCGATTTTCGGTGCGGCGGCGTTAGGCGGCATTGCTTTGAAAGCGGTCCCTGCTGCCCAAGTCGAAGGTTCATTGGAGAAGATCGACTGCCCATTCGATTCGAGTAAGGCGCTGCTTCCTGTCACGTGTGGCCGGCTGAAGGTGCCTGAGAACTACGATGATCCACAAGGCCGATCCATCGAGCTCGCTTTCATGGTCGTTAAGGCGGCGAAAAACATAGATTCGGAAAACCCAGTCCTTTTTCTGAACGGAGGGCCTGGAGGAACAAGCCTGGTTTTTGCAGAGAGATTGGTCACAACTGCAAGCATCCGTGACACGGTTGTTGATAGGGATTGGGTGTTTTTCGATCAAAGGGGCGCTGGCCGATCAAATCCGGCGCTTTACTGCCCCCCGGAAGACGATTGGTTTAAGGGGCTGAAGACCTGCCGAGATCAGTTCATTAAGCAGGGCGTAGATCTTTCGCAATATAACAGCGTCCAGAGTTCCAATGACATGGAAGCGCTGAGGAAGGCCCTGGGGGCGAAGCAGTGGAATCTCTGGGGAGCTTCCTACGGCACGAGGTTGGCACTTACGATGGCGCGCTATTATCCCTCGAGCGTTCGTTCCATCGTGCATGACGGCGCCGACCTTCCGGAAGATCAAGAAGTAGTCGACGATCTTCGGGGCACCGAGGTTGTGCTGAACAAGCTCTTCTCCAAATGTGCGGCCGACGCCGCCTGCTCGTCCAAGTTTCCCCAGTTACGGAGCCGCTTTCTTGCCGCGATTCCCCGGCTCCGACAGCAGCCACTATCGATCGGGGACACACGACTGGACGATGGCAAGGTGCTCAGCTTCGTCCGCGACTGGTTGTTTGGCGGCTTCTTTATGACTTTCGAACGCCGCATCCAAAACCTGTTGACTTACATGGACGCCGCGGCTCGCAGTGACGGCGAGCTCCTGGTCCAGATTCAGGAAAGGATGACAAAGCAAGAAGAGATGGAGCGCAAGAAGGGAATGCAAGAAGCCCTGAGCGAGGGCGCGCCCTTCCCGGTTCCGTTTCCCGTTCAGGGCAAGTATCACCAGGGACAGCAACTCTCCATTGACTGTAACGAGGAGAAGTCGTTCGAGTCCATGGATGAATATGCGCAAGCGGCGGCCAAATCCGAAATCGTCCGCGCTCTTCTCGGCAAGGAAGTAGGGCTGGGAAATTTCAAGACCTGCGCGTTGTGGCCCTCGGGGCGCGCCGAGCCGATTGAAAATTCCCACGTAGATTATGATGGGCCGCAGCTCGTTTTTACCGGGGAATTGGATGCATCCCTGTCGGGACTGGCGGGCTATGAGATCGAGAAGCTCTATGATAATGCGACCAACGTCGTCTTCAGGGATGCCGCGCACATTCAGGTTACAATAGAGGATCCAACGCCCGCGAGAGACTACAACGACTACCGGCAGTGCGCCGAGGGGCTGGCCCGCCAATTCTTTGCCGATCCGCGACGAAAGCTGGATACGCGCTGTGCCGAAACACGACGGTTACGCTTGGTCCCATGATGCGAACGAAGCAATTATGAACGACATTCGATACGCGATTCGGATGCTGGTGAAATCGCCGGCCTTTACCTTCATTGCCATTCTCACCATCGGCCTCGCCATTGGCGCGAACACCGCCATCTTCAGCGTGGTCAATGCGGTTCTGCTTCAGCCATTGCCTTATCCCCATGCGGAACAACTGGTCCGAGTTTTCGGTACGCAACCGACGCTCGACGAGGCGCCGACCTCCCCCGCGAATTTTCTCGAATGGCGAACCGAGAACCAGGTCTTCGAACGCATTGCCACCTGGAACGGCCAGGGTTTCAATCTTACCGGCACAGATAAACCGGAGCGTGTCATCGGCGCGCGCGTTTCCGGCGACATGTTTCAATTGCTCGGCGTGCAACCGGTCCTCGGCCGAGATTTCACCGCGGAGGAAGACCGTGACGGCGGCGATCGGGTCGTCATCCTGAGCTACGAATTCTGGCAACGCCGTTTCGCCGGCGATCCGAACGCGATTCGGCAGACGATCACGTTGAGCGACCAGACCTACACCATCATCGGCGTCATGCCGCGCGGGTTCGCGTTTCCCAGTCCGCGCGCCCAAATCTGGACGCCGGTCGCGTTCAATGCTGCTGAGCGCGCCACTCGCGATACGAATTTCATCGACGTCGTCGCGCGCTTGAAGCCGGGCGTTTCGCTCAAGCAAGCCCAGGCGAACATGACCGCGGTCGCGCAGTCTCAGGCCGAACGTTATCCGCAAACGAATACTGGTGTCGGCGTGAAGGTCGTCTCGCTCCAGGAGCACATGGTGGGCAACGTCCGACCGATGCTCGTCGTGCTCCTCGGCGCGGTCGCGTTCGTTCTCCTCATCGCCTGCGCCAACGTCGCGAACCTGCTTCTCGCCCGGGCTGCGGCGCGCCATCGCGAAATGGCCATTCGTGGTGCGCTCGGCGCGAGCCGGTCCCGGGTCGCTAGGCTGCTTCTCACCGAAAGCGTTCTCCTCGCCATCATCGGTGGCGCTGTCGGCTTGCTTCTCGCCATCTGGAGCCTCGACCTGCTCGTCTCATTGAAGCCGGCGAACCTGCCGCGTCTCGCCGAGATTGGCGTCAACCGCACCGTGTTTCTCTTCACCGCTGCGGTGTCGGTATTGACCGGCGTTCTCTTCGGCCTCGCGCCGGCCTGGCAGGTCTCGAAGTCCGATCTAAACGAAGGCCTCAAAGAAAGCGGCCGCGGCGGAAGCGATGCGCCGAGGCGGCATCGGATGCGCTCGTTGCTCGTCATCTCGGAAGTGGCGCTCTCCCTCGTGCTGCTGATCGGCGCGGGGTTGATGATCCGAAGCTTCGCCCGTTTACTCGCCGTCGATCCCGGATTCAAGGCCGACCATGTCCTGACTGCGTTCGTTTCGCTTCCGGTCGCTAAGTATTCGAAGCACGAAGAACAGACCGCGTTTTTCGATCGGCTGCTCGAGCGGCTCCGCAACGTCCCCGGAGTCAGCGCCGCAGGCGTCGTGACCGACATTCCGTTGAACGGCGGCAGCTCGACTGGGTTTGACGTCGAGGGACGAACGCCAGCACCGCCGGGGCAACGGGCGATGACCGATTATCGGGTTATCAGTCCGGATTACTTTGCCGCGATGGGTATGCGCCTGCTGAAAGGCCGCGCCTTTGGGCCTTCCGACAAGGAGCCCGCGCCGGGCGTCGTCATCATCAACGAAACGATGGCGGCACGCTTTTTCGCCGGCGAAGACCCGATCGGTAAACGGGTGGACATGAGCGGCGCTCCGAAAGATTTGCGCGAGATCGTCGGAGTGGTCGCCGATGTGCGGAATTACGGCGTCGATGCCGAGGTGAAGCCGGAGGCTTACGTGCCGTTGTTCCAAAGCGCTCCCGGCTATCTCTCCAGCGTAACCTCCGCGCTGACGATCATTGTGCGCTCGTCGATCGACCCGACCGCGCTCGGCCAAACGCTCCGCGAACAAGTCCAGGCGCTCGATAAGGACCAGCCGGTTTCCGAGATCAAGACCATGCAATTGTATCTGGCCGATTCGATGGCGCAGCGCCGCTTTAACATGTGGTTGCTCGGCGTCTTTGCTGGGCTCGCACTTGTGCTGGCCGCCGTGGGGATTTACGGCGTGATCGCCTACACCGTCACCCAGCGCACTCACGAGATGGGGATCCGAATCGCGCTGGGCGCGCGGGGCGCGGATATCCTGAAGCTCGTCTTCACCAATTCGATGATGACGACAATCGCCGGCATTGTCATTGGGCTGGCCGCAGCCTTCGCGTTAACCCGGCTTCTCCGCAGCCTGCTCTACCAGGTGAGCGTAACCGATCCGTTCGTCTTTGCGATCATCCCGCTGTTGCTCCTCGCGGTTGCGACAATTGCCACCTACATCCCGGCGCGCCGCGCCATGAAAGTCAACCCCATCACCGCCTTGAGGGAACCCTGACATGGACACCCTTCTCCAGGACATTCGTTTTGGCGCCCGCATGCTTTTCAAGAGTCCGGGATTCACGGCGGTCGCGATCATCTCACTAGCGCTCGGCATTGGCGCAAACACCGCGGTCTTTAGCGTCGTAAACGCTGCCCTTCTCAAGACGCTTCCGTATCAGAATCCCGAGTCGCTTGTTCTCGTCTGGGGCGAAGACAAAGCCGCGGGGAGCTTGCGCGGCCAGGTTTCCGCGACCGACATCGCCGATTACCGCGCTCGGAATCACGTCTTTGAAGAGATCAGTACGTATACGGACTTTCGTCCCGTGTTAACCGGTGCGGGCGAACCCGAACGAATTTTCGGTGCCCAGGTCGGCGACGGCTTCTTCGACGTGATGCAGGCGAAGCCGTTGCTGGGCCGATTCTTCACGCCCGAAGAACAGGTGGACGGGAAAGATTACGTCGCGGTCCTGGGTTACGCTCTTTGGCAAAAACGGTTTGCCGGTGACCCGAACATCGTTGGCAAGACCATCACCCTCAGCGCCCGGCCGTACACGGTTATCGGCGTTTTGCCGGCGAGTTTCCATTCTTTGCCCACTGGCCTGCTCCCGGCGCCGGCAGAATTTTATCGACCGGTGGCGGAACAGCCTGCTGAAAAGGACCGCGGCAGCCGGCATCTGCGTGCCATCGCGCGGCTCAAGCCTGGGGTTAGTCTCGCGCGGGCGCAGGCGGAGATGGCTCTGATTGCGAAGCAGCTTCAGGCTGAGCACCCGGAAAGCGATTCCAACGCCGGCATTCATCTGGTCAATCTCCGCGAAGATTTGGTGAGTCCGGCGCGGCCTGCGCTCGTCATGTTGTTGGGAGCGGTTGTGTTCCTATTGCTGATTGCCTGCGCGAATGTCGGCAATCTTTTGCTCGCCCGGTCGATCGGCCGCTATCGCGAAGTGGCGATTCGCGCGGCGGTTGGCGCGAGCCGATCGCGTTTGATCCGGCAGTTCATGACGGAAAGCATCCTGCTCGCAACGGCGGGCGGCGCGCTTGGGGTGGTGACGGCGATGTGGTGCACGAGCGCGATCGAGGCGCTGGGTTCGCGCCTCGTCCCGATGCTCGCCACAGTGGAGATCGACGGCGGCGTGCTGGGGTTCGCTTTTGTGATGTCGTTGTTGACCGGCGTGGCGTTCGGCTCAGCCCCGGCCTTGCGGGCGTCGAGGGTGAATCTCAATGAAACTCTTAACGATGGCGGCCGGACGCCCGGTGCCGGTTCCATGCGCAGCCCGCTTCGAAGCGCGCTCGTCGTGACCGAGATCGCGCTCGCGATGGTGTTGTTGATCGCCGCCGGATTGTTGATCAAGACGGTTGTTCAGCTCAACAACGTCAATCCAGGCTTCAAGGCCCGGCAGCTGGTGACGATGAATGTCTGGCTGCCCCGTGCGAAGTATCCCAAGGCCGAGCAGTGGAATGGATTCTTTGATCGACTTATTCAGCGATTGCGCGCTCTGCCCGCCGTCGAAGACGCCGGCCTGACGAGCGTTTTGCCGGTTGGCGATAATTTTGATCGGCGGACGATCGAGATCGAGGGACAACCACGGCCGCCCGGTGAGTTGCCGGACATCGATAATTATTTCGTGACGCCGGATTATGCGCGGACAATGGCCATTCCGCTTGTTCGTGGCCGGCCGCTCCGGTTGGAGGATACGGCGGAGGCCCCGCTGGCCGTCCTCGTGAGCGAAGCGATGGCCAGAAAATTTTGGCCGAACGAAGAGGCGGTCGGAAAACGGGTTCGGTTTTATGCCTCGGCTCCAGGCCAGCAGAATCCGTGGAGGACGGTGGTGGGCGTCGTCGGGGACGTGAAGCAATACGGACTCGACACTTCCGGCGGGGTCGCGCTCTATGTCCCGCTGCTGCAACAGTCGCAATCGACGCTCACGCTGGTCGTCCGCACCCGCACCGAACCGGCGGCCATGATTGAAACTGTCCGGCGCGAGATCCTCGCCATCGATCCCGAGCAGGCGGTCTTTAATGTCGCCACCATGGACGAGGTGCTGGTGAAGTCGATTTCGTTGCGCCGCGTCTCCATGTTCCTTCTCGCCGGCTTCGCGGGGCTCGCTCTGCTTCTGGCCGCGATCGGAATTTACGGGGTTCTCGCCCAAACCGTTGTGCAGCGAACGCATGAGATCGGCATTCGCATGGCGCTCGGGGCGCAGGCCCGCGACGTTTTGAAACTAATCGTCAGGCAAGGCATGTCGCTCACGCTGGCCGGTATTGTCATCGGCTTGATCGGCGCGTTCTCGCTCACGCGATTGCTCGCCAGCCTTCTCTTCGGTGTCGGCGCCACCGATCCGGCGACCTTCGTGTGGATCCCGGTGGTGCTCGCCGCGGTTTCCTTTTTCGCCTGTTACCTTCCGGCTCGACGCGCGGCCCGGCTCGATCCGATCAAAGCCCTCGCCAGCAATTAACCCATGAACACACTCATCCAGGATATTCGTTACGGCCTTCGTCTCCTTCTCAAGAACAAAGGCTTTACCATCGTCGCCATTCTTGCGCTTGGTCTCGGCATCGGCGCGAATACCGCCATTTTCAGTCTGGTGAACGGCGTTCTTCTCCGTCCGCTTCAGTTTCCGGACGCCGAGCGCATCGTCTACTTCGAAGGCAAAAATCCCACCGCGGGCATTACCGACAGCAACATCTCGTTTCTCGACTTTACCGATTGGTCAAAACAAACCGATCTTTTTGCGAGCACGGCCGCCTACTGGACCGCTAGCGCCAACCTCGGCGCCGATGGAGCGGAGCCGGAACGCGTGCCACGCGCTGGAGTGACGACCGGGTTCTTCAACGTCCTCGGGGTTCAGCCTTTTCTCGGGCGAGCGTTCCTTCCTGAGGACGACAAGCCAGGGACAATAACCACCGCGATCATCAGCCATGGTCTGTGGAAGCGCCGCTTTGGATCCGATCCGGCCATCGTCGGAAAGCAGGTCCAAATCAGCTCGAGGCCCATCACCGTTCTTGGTGTGATGCCGCCGGGGTTTGAATATCCGGAGCAAACGCAAATCTGGGTGACAAGCGCGGTCAATCTTTCGGAAGAACCGCGCGATAACCGCTCGTGGTCCGCCATCGCGCGTCTGAATCCCGGGATCGACGTGCAGAAAACGCAAACTCGTCTGAGCGCGATCAACGCGCAGCTCGACAAGCAATTTCACGAGTCGAACAAAGGCTGGGATGTTTCTGTTTCGACTTTGCACGAAAGGCTCGTTCGAGAAGTAAAGCCGTCTCTCCTCGCTCTCCTCGGCGCCGTCGGTCTGGTTCTCCTCATTGCCTGCGCGAACGTCGCCAATCTGCTTCTGGCGCGAAGTGCCGCGCGGCAAAAGGAAATTGCGATCCGGGCCGCGATGGGCGCGAGCCGCTCGCGCGTTCTCCGGCAGATGCTGACGGAAAGTTTGCTGCTTTCGATCATCGGCGGGATGGCCGGACTTCTCCTCAGCATGTGGCTAACCCAGGTGCTGATGTCGATGTTGCCCGAAGGCGCACCGCGGCTTGACCAGATCGGGATCGATTATCGCGTCCTAACTTTCGCGCTGGGCGTCTCTGCAGTGACTGGAATTCTCTTCGGCATCGCCCCGGCCCTCCAGGCCTCGAAGCTCGACGTTACCAGCTCGCTGAAAGAAGGCGGGCGCAGCGGCGAAGGACATCGCCGGACGAGCGCGCGCAGCCTGCTCTTGATCGGTGAGGTGGCCCTCTCGCTCATGCTGCTGGTCGGCGCGGGATTGCTTATCAAGAGCTTCCTTCGTCTCCAGGAAATACGGCCGGGCTTTAATGCGCACAATGTCCTCATCGCCAACCTGGCGTTGCCCGGTGCGAAGTACAAAGATCAACAGTTCGTGGAGTTCTTCCGGCAGTTAAAAGAGCGGCTGGAGGCGGCGCCGGGCGTGCAAGCAGTGGGGGGTAGCGTCAATCTTCCGCTGAACGCAAGCGGTTACATGATTGGACGCGGGTTTATTCCGGAAGGCCGGCCGCTCACGGTGGACGAAAACAGGGACGCGATGTTTTCCACCATCACGGGGGATTATTTTCGCGCCCTGCAAATTCCGTTGCTGGCCGGACGCACCTTTGAACTGCGCGACAATGCTGACGGGCCGAAGGTGGTCATCATCAATGAAACCATCGCAAAACATCATTTCGGTTCACCGGCGGAGGCGATCGGCAAGCGCCTTTCCATCTGGCACGACGAAAAATTCATGCGCGAAATTGTCGGCGTGGTCGGCGATACGAAGACGGGTTCTTTCACCGGGGAAGGCGGTGCGCAAATCTATGTGCCGCACGCTCAGGACTCGCAATGGAATTTCATGGGGATGGTCATTCGCACGGCAGGCGATCCGGCGGCGTTCGCCACCACGCTGCGCCGCGAAGTCCAGGCGCTGGACAAGGACCAGCCGGTTTACAATGTCCGGACGCTGGATGACGTAGTCGCGAACTCGTTAGGCACGCGTCGCGTGTCGATGCAGCTCTTCGCCGTTTTCGCCGCCGCGGCCCTGCTTTTGGCGGCCCTTGGCATTTACGGTGTGATGGCCTACTCGGTGACGCAACGAACCCAGGAAATCGGAATCCGCATGGCGCTCGGCGCGCAAAAGTCCGACGTGCTTGGGCTCGTAATCCGGCAAGGCATGATTCTGACCGTGATTGGTGTTGTGGTCGGTATCGCTGGCGCCTTCGCCCTTAGCCGGCTCATTGCGAACCTTCTCTTTGGCGTGGCCGCGACCGATCCGCTGACCTTCGCCGCAATTCCCTTGTTGCTCCTTTTCGTGGCGCTGGTTGCTTGTTACCTCCCAGCGCGGCGCGCCGCGCGCCTGGACCCGAAAATCGCCCTGGCGCAAAGCTAAGAAACTTATGTCAATGATCACACTCAAACACCTCGAGCGCTTTTATCCGCTCGCGAAAGGGAAGTTCTTTTACGTCCTCCGCGACATCAACCTGGAGGTGAACGAAGGCGACTTCGTCTCCATCATGGGACCGTCCGGCGCCGGGAAATCGTCGTTGCTTCACGTCCTCGGCATGCACGACCACGCCTGGAGCGGCGAGTATTTCTTCGACGACGTCGGGGTCCACAGCCTGAAGCCGAAGGAGCGCGCCACGCTCCGGAACGAAAAGATCGGCTTTGTTTTCCAGGCTTACCATCTTCTCGACGACCTGACCGTTTACGAGAATCTCGACATCCCGCTGTCGTATCGACACGTCAGCAAATCCGGACGGGATTCGATCGTCTGCGATACGCTCGACAAGTTTCACATCGTCGGAAAGAAGGACCTCTATCCGCGCCAGCTCTCGGGCGGCCAGCAACAGCTCGTCAGCATCGCCCGCGCCATGATCGCAAACCCGAAGCTCATCCTGGCGGACGAGCCGACCGGCAACCTGCACTCGGACCAGGGGAAGGAAATCATGGAGATGTTCAAGAGCCTGAACGAGCAGGGGACGACGATCATCCAGGTGACCCACTCCGATGTGAACGCCGCCTACGGCAATCGCATCATCCAACTCCGAGACGGCTTCATCGTCTGACAATTTCCGGCCCCGCCAACCGACAAAAACTCCATGCTAACCGACCTAAAATACGCCTTCCGGATGCTGATCAAAGCACCGGTCTTCGCCATCATCGCCATTCTCACCCTCGCGCTCGGGATCGGCGCGAACAGCGCGATCTTCAGCGTGATCGACACCGTCATGCTCCGGCCGTTGCCGTTCAAGAACCCGGACGAGATCGTCAACGTTTGGGGCCGCTATGCGAACGACAAGGGCAAAGTCCGCGGCAATGTTCACTCGTTCCCGGATTACGCGGACCTGCGCGATCAAAGCCAGAGCTTCGCGGCGATGGCGACCTACACGCGCACTGGCGGAACCTTATCGCTCGTCGAAGACGCCAAGGCGCTGGAAGGCCTCGCGATTACGCCAGAAGTGTTCGATGTCCTGGGTGTCCAGCCGATGCTCGGCCGCGGGTTCACCAGGGAAGACGCGAAAAATGAAGCGGACCGGGTCGTGGTCCTGACTTATCCGCTTTGGAAAAGCGCGTTCGGCGGCGATTCGAAGATTATCGGTCAGAAGGTCACGATCTCGGCGCGTCCGCATACGGTCGTCGGCGTGATGCCTCCGGGCTGGAAATTCCCGGTCGAGGACGAACACATCGATTATGCCTTGCCGCTCGAATATCTCGGACAGCAATTCCTGACCAATCGCGGCTCTCATTTTCTGACGGTGGTGGGCCGGCTGAAGCCGGGGGTGAGCATTCAGACAGCGGAAGCGGAAACGACTGCGATCGCGAGCCGCCTTTCGAAGCAATATCCGGATACAAACCTGAACTTCATCGGAACGTCGGTGGTGAAACTGCACACCGATGTCGTGGGCGACGTTCGTCCGGCCTTGCTCGTTCTTTTGGGCGCGGTTGCGCTGGTCTTGCTCATCGCGTGCGCCAACGTCGCGAATCTTCTTCTGGCGCGAGCCGCCTCGCGCAGTCGCGAGATCGCGATCCGCACCGCGCTCGGCGCGAGTCGCGTGTTGGTCGTCCGGCAATTGCTTTGCGAAAGCCTGTTGCTTGCGGTCCTCGGTGGCGCTGCCGGTTTGCTTCTCGCGTGGTGGGGAGTCGATCTGCTCGGGGCCGCTGGTCCGCAGGGCTTGCCGCACCTTGGCGAGATCAAGGTCAACACGACGGTCGCCGCGTTCACTTTCGCCCTGGCGATTGGAAGCACGCTGCTCTTCGGTCTCATTCCCGCGCTCCAGGTATCGCGGCCCGCGGTCAATGAATCGCTCCAGCAGGGCGCGAAAGGCTCGACCGGTGGACTGCATACCAATCGTCTCCGCGCTTTTCTCGTTGTCTCGCAGGTTTCGCTTTCGCTGCTTTTGCTCGCCGGCGCCGGCCTCTTGATTAAGAGCTTCCTCAATCTCCGCGCGACCAATCCAGGTTTCGATCCCGTCCGAGTCCTGACGTTGTCGATCACTTTGCCGAAGATTCGTTATCCCGAGGTCGACCAGCAAATCCGGACTTACGACCTGATCATGGAGAAGATCGGGGCCGTTCCTGGCGTCGAAGCAGCGGGCGGCGTGAATCCGATCCCGCTCGGCGACAATCAGCGCTCCCAGTCGTTCATGCCCAGCGGGGCGGCGCCGTTGCCGCGGGGCAATCATCCGGGTGCGAGTTACCTGCTGGCGAAGCCGGATTATTTCAAGACAATGAAGATCCCCGTCCTCCAGGGGCGCGACTTTACTCGCGCGGACACCAAGGATTCGCCTTTGGTGATCATGATCAACGAAGCGTTTGCCCAAAAACATTTCCCCGGAAAGAACCCAATCGGTCAGCAGGTAATGGTCGATCAGGCGCAAAACAAGGTCGACACGCGCGAAGTGATCGGGGTAGTTGCCAATACCCGGCATGATTCGCTCGCGGAGCCGCAGGGGCCCGAAATGTATATCCCGTTCGCGCAGGACCCGGGGCGCAGCCTCGACATCGTCCTGCGCGTCAGCTCGACGAATCTCGTCGGCCTCAACGGCGACGTGAAACGCGCGATTCATGAAGTGGACAAGGACACCTACGTGCCGACGCTCGAGCCGATGACCGCATTCGTTGACCGGCATCTTGCCCAGCCAAAATTCAACATGCTGCTGCTCGCGGTGTTCGCCGGCGTCGCGATGGTGCTCGCGGCGATCGGGATCTACGGCGTGATTGCCTACAGCGTCACCCAGCGGACCCGCGAGATCGGGATCCGGATGGCGCTCGGCGCCCAGAAAGCGCAAATGCTCGGGATGGTGCTGCGGCAAAGCATGACATTGGTGATCATTGGAATCGTGGTCGGCTTTGTGGTGGCGCTCGCCGCAACCCGAGTGATGGCGACGTTGCTCTACGGCGTCGGCGCAAACGACGTCTCGATTTATGCAGCCGTGATCCTTTTGCTTGGCGCCGCAGCCATGCTGGCCAGTTACGTCCCCGCGCGCCGGGCCATGAAAGTCGATCCGATGGTCGCGTTGCGCTACGAGTAGCGCTTTCGCCATTCATCTTATGATTCCAGACCTGAAATACGCATTTCGTTCCCTGGTAAAATCGCCGGCGTTTACCTTAATCGCCATCATCACGCTCGCGCTCGGGATGGGCGCGGCCACAGCGATCTTCAGCGTGGTCGATGCAGTTCTCCTTCGGCCGGCGCCGTATCCGAACCCCGAGCGTTTGGTCGAGGTTCGCGAGCTCGACGAACGCGGCAGAGGTATGCCGGTTTGCGAAGCGAACTATAACGATCTCGCGGGGCGCAATCACAGTTTCGAAGCGAGCGCGCGCTATTCGGTCTGGACCCAACCGGTGGCGGGCGGTCGAGACGCCATCCGGGCAAACACGGCCCTGGTCTCTGCGGATTTCTTTCGCGTGCTCGGCATCCAGCCGATGATGGGTCGTTTCTTCTCGGGCAATAAGCCGGAGAACGTCGCGGTTGTTAGCTACTCATTTTGGAAAAGTCAGCTCGGTGCGCCGGCGAGTCTTGATGGGATAAATTTGCGCTTCGCCAATCGCAGTTTCGCGGTTATCGGCGTTGTGCCGGCGGAGCTTGAATTTCCTTCCAGCGCCGATCTCTGGTATCCGGCGGAAACGCTTCCACCAAACACTTCGCGAAGCGGTCACAATTGGAAGGTCGCGGCGCGGGTGAAGGCGGGCGTCACGCTCGAGCAGGCCCGTGGCGACATCGCGACGATCGGTCAGCAATTGAAACAGGAATACGGCCGCGAGATCGATGCGGCCAGCTTCGCAGCGCTGCCCTTGCGGGAGCGAAGCGTGCAGGACGTGCGTCGCGTCCTTTACGTTTTGTGCGGTGCGGTGGGCGTATTGTTGCTCATCGCCGGTTCGAACGTGGGTAACCTGTTGCTCGTCCGGGCAACCGTCCGCCGAAAGGAAATTGCGTTGCGCGCTGCTCTCGGCGCGTCAAGCGGACGACTGGCGCGCCAATTCATCATCGAGGCGCTTCTCCTCACAATATTCGGCGCGGCCCTTGGCGCGATTTTCTCGGCCTGGGGTGTCGATCTGATCGTGGGCTTGTATCACGGAAGTCTCCCCCAGGTGGGAAAGATTGGCCTCAACCCGAACGTGCTTCTGTTGTCGACCGGCGTGGCCATCGTCCTCGGGATCGTGCTTGGACTTGTGCCCGCCGCGCACGCCTCCCGAAATCGGCTGCAAAACGATTTGCAGGATGCCGGTCGCGGGCAATCGGCGAGCCGCGCGAATCGCCGGATCCGCAACGGACTCATCGTGGGCCAGGTCGCGCTTACCATGATGTTGCTTGTCGGCGCGGGTTTGCTCGCCCGCAGTTTCCAGCAACTGCTCGCGATCAATCCGGGGTTCGTCACCCAAAGCGCCGTGGCAATGACCGTCTCGATGCCTGACCCGGAGGATTTGGCGGACAGACGGCGGCTCGCACAGGCCTACCAGCAATTACTCGCCCGGGTCGAAAGCATCCCCGGTGTGACCAGTGTCGGCGGCACCGATGTTTTGCCAATGAGCGGCAATGGCGCCAACGGCCGCTTCCTGATCGAGGAGGGCGGCGTGACCGTCGGTTCGATGGAGGAGTTTGGAAAGAAGATGACCGCACTGATGGGGACGGATCGGATCGGCGACGCCCAGCATCGCGTCGCCAGCGGCGGCTATTTCACCACCATGCACATTCCGCTGTTGCGTGGACGCACTTTCCAGGAAAGCGACGGGCCGGACAGTCCGCACGTCGCCGTGATCAGCGAATCGCTCGCGAAGCGATATTTCTCGAACACGGATCCGCTCGGAAAGCAGATCCAGTTCGGGAACATGGATGGCGATCTGCATTTGCTGAATATCGTCGGGGTGGTGGGAGATGTGCGCGACCAGACGCTCGAGGCAGATCCGCAGCCGACCGTTTACGTAAACTACTTCCAGCGGGGTTCGGCCTCCGACTTTTCGTACGTCGTGCGCGCGCAGAGTGACGCGAGGTCGTTGATCAGCGCGTTGCGCCGTGAAGCGCAGTCGGCGAATCCCGAAATGCCGATCAAGTTCGAGACGCTGGAACAGCTTATCTCGTCTTCGCTGGACAACCGGCGTTTCGGCATGGTGATGGTGGGTGAATTTGCGGGCGCAGCGCTGCTGCTTGCGATGGTGGGGCTCTACGGCGTGATGGCTTACATCACAGCGCAACGCACGACGGAGATCGGAATTCGAATGGCACTCGGGGCCCAGCGCTTCGATATGTTGCGCATGATTTTCCGGCAAAGTTTCGCGCTTGTGCTCGCCGGCGTCGTCGTCGGTACCCTGGCGTCGGTCGCGCTTACTCGATTGCTCAGCACAATGCTTTACGGCGTCCAGACGACAGACGTCGTGACCTACGGCAGCGTAATCGGCCTGCTCATCGCCGCCGCGGCCCTCGCCAGTTACATTCCCGCGCGTCGCGCCATGAAAGTCGATCCAATGGTGGCGTTGCGATATGAGTAGCGGCAGATTTTATTCATTGGTCCTGTGTGCCATATGCGTCACGCCGGCCTTTGCCGTTGAGCCGCTCGAAGAAATCACCGACCAGAAGTTCGACGTCGATGCGGACGTGACTCTGAGCATTCAGAACACCGATGGATCGATTCGGGTCTACGCGGCCGATCGGCCGGCCGTTATCGTCCAGGCGATCAAGAAGGCGTATAACACGGAACGGCTCCAGGGAATCGTCGTGGATACGAAGGCGAGCCGGAAAAGCGTCGCCATTACTACGAGTTTTCCGCCCCGGAAAAATGTCCTGAGCGATCGTTCCGGCACGGTGGATTACATCATCGTCGTGCCGCAAACAGCGAAGATCACCCAACTCGAGCTGACCAACGGCGAAGTCCTCGTGGAAGGACTGCGGAATGGCGGCAGCGCAAAAGCCCACCTCGTGAACGGCTGGATGATCGGTCACAATTGCTTCGGCAATCTCGATCTCTCGGTCGAAACCGGACGACTCGATGTGGCCTACGATTGGTGGGAAAACCACGAGTTTGCAATCAAGGCGCTCAATACTCATGGAGGCCTTCGCGCGATTTTTCCAAGCGACGCGTCCATCAACCTGAGCGCGACTGCCCCCGAAGGAAAGATCGCCAATGGCTTTGGCACGAGCAAAACGAGCCCGGGGGACGTCGTTCACTCTGTGGCGGAGGTCATTGGATCTGATGCACAGGCGGTCATTTCCCTGGAAGCACGCGGCGGCAATATCCGGATCGACAAAATGCCTTACTAGTTATTTGGCCGCGCGAGCCATCTCCTCCCTCGCCTTGCGATCCTGCTCCGCTTTCACGAGCAATCCGAGCCGGCGATAACATTGTTCGCGCTTTTGCAGGGCGGTCACCGTCTGGTTGGCCTCGATCGCGTGGGTGAACGATTCGATGGCGGAAAGGGTTTCGCCGCGCGCCATTTCCAGCTCGCCGCGATATTGCCATGCCGTTGACAAACTCGGGTCGAGTTCCGTGGCTCGCCTGATTTGCTCGATCGCTTCCGTTGTCCGCCCGAGCTTCGTCAACGCATAGCTCGCTTCCGCGCAGGCGCCGGCGGCCTTTGGGTCTAGGCGCGCCGCCGTTTCCGCGTCCTGCAAGGCGAGCGCGGGTTGCCCAATTTCATTCAGTTGCCAGGCCCGCGAGACATGGAGCTCCGCATTGTTCGGCTCCACCGAGATCTCCGAATCGAGCCGGCCCATGGTTTCGAGAAATTCCGGGGTGAGCGTCTCGAGGCGGACGAGTGGATGGACGGCGAGTTTCTCGCATTCATCCGAACGGCCGAGAGCAATCAGGGCGAGGGCATAAAACAACTTCGGCCTTACCGCCCAAGGTCCGTGATTGCCGGCGGCCTCCGCATCTTCCAAGGCGAGCTCGTAATCCTGGCAGCGCAGGAACAGCAGCGCCCGGTCTGCGAGCAACCCGGCATCGTTGGGCGACACCGCGAGGGCTGAATCGAGCTCACGAATTTCGGTCAGGAATTTTTCCGTTTGCTGGAGCAATTTGCCGCCGTGCTGGACCTCCGGGTCAGTGGGCGCAAGGGCCTGCGCTCGCGCCAAGTCCTCAAAAGCCTCCGGCCAGCGATGGAGTTGGCGCCGGCACAGCGCTCGATTGACGCGCGCCATCGCGTTGTCCTGGACACGGAGGTAAGCGGTCCAGGCATCGTTTTCCTGCTCCCAACGTCTCTGCGTCTTTTCGAGGCGCGCGATTTTTTCCCAAACCCGGATGTTCTTTGGATCGGCGGCGGTCACTTTTCTCCAGGCAGCCACGGCCCACGGAGCATCCTTTTTCGCGGCCGCGTAATCCCCGGCGTATTCGTCGAGCTTCGGCGAAGGCTGGGACACCGAGTTCCGCCAATCATCCAGGCTCTGGCTCACGGCGGGGAGGTCGTTCAGCCCAAATTGCGCTCTCACCAGCCGATCCCAGGTGCCGTTGTCCTGCGGCCGCAATTTCAGGTGGCGCCGCGCCAGCTCCACCGCATGTCCATACGATTTTTCCGCAAGCGCCTTGTTCAACTCAGCGCGCAGGGCCCTTTCTTCCTTCGATCCCGCGCGACGACACCCCGGTAAACCGACAACAACGGCGAGAGCGACCCCCAGAACGAGCACGCGAGCTTGACTCCGGGCTCGGAACCAATCGAAAATCGAAAATCGCAAATTGAAAATCACCCGATGCCTTCGTTCGACATTGTTTCAGAAGTAGACGCGCAGGAAATGGATAATGCGGTCAACCAAGCCCGCAAGGAACTGGCGACCCGGTTCGATTTCAAGGGAACAACGGCCGAAATCCTGGTGGAGAAGGAAAAGATCACCCTCACGGCCGAGGACGCGTCCCGTTTGCGCGGCCTGCGCGAGATCGTCGTTGGGAAACTGAGCAAGCGCGGCGTCGATCTGCGAAATGTCGAGCAGGTTGAGCCAGCGATTTCACCGCTGGGGCATGCCCGGCAGGAATTGAAAATTCAGCAGGGCCTCGAAGGAGACAAGGCCAAGGAGATCATCCAGGCGATCAAAGCCCAAAACTTCAAGGTCCAAAGCCAACTCCAGGACCGGCAGATTCGCGTGACGGGGAAGAAGAGGGACGATCTCCAGGCGGTGATTGCGTTCGTCCGCGGCCGCGATTTCGGCGTGGCCACGAACTTCAAGAACTTCCGGGATTGAGGGACCAAGGAGGGGCGCTTTCCAAACCGCCCTTCTTCGTCCGGCGGTTTCAAACCGCCGCTCCTTGAAGCTTTCAGGCTCAGCCGCCCTGAACCGGCGGCATAATCGATATTTCGTCATTTGGTTGCACAACATAGTCGCGCTCGACGAACTCGACGCCGCTTGCCACGAGAATGCTCTTGTCCCAATTGCGCAACGCCGGGGATCTGGCATAAACCATCTCCAACAATTCGGCGGCAGTCGTTCGCTCCGGGACATCCAGCTCGATCGCGGCCGTCCCGGCCAAATCGCGCAACCGCGAGAAAAACTGAACCCGCACCTTCATTTCCCGTTGGCGCCTGCGCCGATCAATTCCTTCCGGAGCACGCCGATGCACGGCAGATTGCGGTAGCGTTCCATGTAATCGAGCCCGTAACCGACAACGAATTCGTCCGCAATCTCAAACCCGACGTAATCCGGTTCCACCGCCCGTACCCTCGTCCGTTTTTTCGCGAGCAACACGCAGATTCGAATGCTGAGCGGGCCGGCCGCATCGAGCTTCTCGCGGATCGTCGCCAGGGTCACGCCGCTGTCGAGGATGTCGTCCAGGATAAGGACGTGACGCCCGGCAATATCGGGGAACGGGACCTGGCGGAACATCAACTCACCCGCGCTTTTCGTCCCGCCGTGGTAGCTCGCCACGCTCACGCAATCGAGTTTCAACGGGAGCGGGAGCCGCCGGAGCAAATCCGCCGTCAGGATCAGGCTGCCGTTGAGGATCGCGACAACGGTAAGCTCGCGATCGCGATAATCAGCCGTGATGCGCGCCGCCAGTTCATTGAGCCGGCGATGGATCGTTGCTTCGTCGTAAAGGATGCGCTCGAGGTCAGCTTGCATCGGCCTCCCGACTATCCCGCGTCCGTGGTTTGCTGCGAAGTCAAAACTTCCGAGCATTGCGACGGGGCCGGCGCGCGTTAGGATGCGGCGATGGCTGTGCACAGCGAAACGCTCGAAGTCCGGACCAAAGGGAAGGGGACTTACGAGGTCACCGACCTAGTGGCAAAGATCGTGAGACAAAGTGGGATCGCTAACGGGACCGCGACCGTTTTCGTCCGCCACACAAGTTGCAGTCTTGTTATCATGGAGAACGCCGCTCCCGCCGCGCGACGCGATCTGGAAAAATTCTTCGAGCGCCTGGTCCCGGAGAACGCCGATTATGAGCACGATGACGAAGGTCCCGATGACAGCACTTCGCACATCCGGATGGCGCTCACCCGGACGAGCGAGGTCATCCCGATTCTCGACGGCAAACTACAGCTTGGAACCTGGCAGGGTATCTTCCTCTTTGAGCATCGTCGCGCGCCGCATCACCGGAAAATTGTCGTCACAGCGATGGGCGAATAGTTCGTTACGCGTAGGTCGCGTCGATCAGCCGCAACGACTTTTCGTTAGGCAGGAGGGATTGTTCCATCTGGTTCATGACGTAGGCGAACGCGATGCCGTTCTCCGGATCGGCGAAGGCGTTGCTGCCGCCGGCGCCGGGATGGCCGAAAGCCGACGACGACGGACCGAAGATTTTTTTCGGAGATCCCGCCGCGTCCTTCATGAACCCGGCGGAGAACGCGGTTGGAATTTGGAGAATGCAATCGATGCCGGCGGCGAGGGGCGTCGTCATTTGGGTGATCGTCTCAGTCTTGAAATAGCGGCGGCCTTCCATTTCGCCGTCGTTGGCGAGCATCGCGTAGAATTTCGCGAGCGCTGAGGCGCTTCCAATTCCGCTGAAGGAGACAATCTGAAGGGCGCGATTTTCCCTCGTATTCATTGCTGCAATGGAATGCAAGCCGGCGGGCGAGGTGAACGTCTTCTTCACCAGCGTCCCGGGCGTCGCCAGCTCGCGATAGAACTCCGGCGGGCTTTGCTCGCCGCCGGCCTTGGCCGCATAAATGGTCGCGGTCCGAGGCAGCTGCGTTTCGGGCAGGCCGATCCAGATGTCGAGTCCAAGCGGTTTGGCGAAGATTTCTCGCCAGTATTCAGAGATTCGTTTGCCGGTAATTCGGCGAACGCATTCATCGACCAGAAATCCGAAAGTGCGAGCGTGGTAACCGTGCGCCGTTCCCGGCGGCCAGAGCGGCTTTTGTTTCTCGAGCGCAGCGATCACCGCGGCGTAATCGAGAATGTCGGTCTGCTCGTCGAGCGCGCTCAGCCCGGCCTGGTGTGAGAGTAGTTCTCCGAGGGTCACCTGATCTTTTCCGGACTGCGCAAATTCCGGCCAGAATTCGGCGACCGTTCGTTCGAGGCTGATCCCGCGTTCTTGCAAAACGTGCAGCAGACACGCGCTCCCGAGTCCCTTCGTGGCGGACCAGAAGAGAACGAGCGTGTCGGCGGTCCAAGGTTGTTCGCGTTTCGATTGGCGAAAGCCACCGTGCAATTCCAGGAGGGGTTTTCCGTGTTGCCAGATAGAAACGGCCGCGCCCAACTCGCCGAAGCGCGTGAAGTTCTCTTGGAACAACTGCGCGATGCGTTCCAGTTCCACCGTCGAGCGTAAACCAAGGAGGGGCGCTTTCCAAACCGCCCACGCTTTCGGCGCTTCCACCGCCGTTTCTTTCGGGCTTCACAACCCGCCGCCAATCATCTACGATCCGGCCGTTCTTCCCCCCAGATGAACGAACTGCGCTTCTTTAATCCCCACGCGGACATCCGGCACACGGAAAGTCGGTTGCCGCATTGGCAGCAGAGTGGTGCGACCTATTTCGTCACCTTCCGCCTGGCAGATTCGATTCCTTCAAACGTTCTCGGTCAATGGCAGGATGAACGTGAAGCATGGCTTCGTCTCCATCCTGTGCCGTGGAGTGCTGAAACAGAACTGGAACATCACCGCCGTTTTTCCGGCGCGCTTGAGCGATGGCTCGATGAAGGCCACGGCGCCTGTCTATTGCGACGTAATGACTGTGCAGAAATCGTTGCCGAGACGTTGCGGCATTTTGAAGGCGAGCGCGTTGTCATGGTTTCATTCGCGGTCATGCCGAACCACGCGCATGCTTTGTTCGTTCAGAATTCTGAGTGGCCCCTCGAAAAGCTGATTCGGAGTTGGAAAGGGTTTACGGCGCGTGAGGTGAACAAACTCCTCGGCCGATCTGGGGCTTTCTGGCAACGCGATTACTTCGATCGTTTGGTTCGCGATGAAAAGCATTTCGCGAACTGCGTCCGGTACATCCGGCGGAATCCCAAAAGAGCGAATCTAAGATCGAACGAATTTATCCTTTGGGAAAGCGAAGTGGCGCGCAGAATCGCATGACGCTTTGAAGAGCGGCGGTTTCAAACCGCCGAAAAGAGGGCGGTTTGGAAAGCGCCCCTCCTTGTTTCAGATCACCGCGTGAAGGGATTTCAGGTCGGGATCCTTTTTCGCGAGGTCCCGGAAGGAGCTGTCCATCTTGAAACTAATCTGCAGATTCGCCTCGGCGTCGCGCACGTTGCCGAGGAGGGCTTCGTAGCACCCCATGTTGTAGTAATAGATCGGCTCCTTGAGCAGCGCCACCGGACCTCTGATCAGGAGATTCTTCGCTTCAGCCGTTTTGCCCAGCTGATGGAGACAAAAGCCGGCATGGAGGAATCCCGCCCCGGCGTCGGGCGCGGCGCGGCAAAGTTTCTGGCTGACGCGAAGGGCCAGGGCCCATTTTTTCCGCCGCATCAGGTGATGAAGCCGCAGCTGGAGGACTTCAGGGCGATTTTGAAAACGCCGGTCGATCGCATCGAGTTCGGCAAGCGACTCGCGTGTCATGCCCAGCTCTGCGTAGCCGCAGGCGGCCTGCAACTGCCATTCGAACTGCACGGTTCCCTATTTAGCAAATCGCTTGCCAGAGGGGGTTTCGGTCGTAACGGCCTTCGATGAACGGCCGCAAGCGGAACGAGGGACGTCTGCGGTCGTAGAACGCTGCTACAGAAGCGTTTCCAGTTCGGCCAGTCGCCGCTCGAAGAGGCGAAGCGTGCTCTCAATCGGTCCCGGGGTCGCCATATCGACGCCGGCGTCGCGCAATGTCTCGAGCGGGAACTTCGAGCCGCCAGATTTCAGGAAATTCAGATAAGCGTCGACCGCGCCCGGTTGTTTCGTCAGGACACGCTCGGAAAGCGCGACGGCAGCGGAAATTCCGGTGGCGTATTTGTAAACATAAAATGCGTGGTAGAAGTGCGGGATCCGCAGGCATTCGAGGTCGAGCTGCGGGTCGAGGACGACTCCGGAGCCGAAGTAGGCCCGGAGCAAGGCGTGGTACTCGTGTTTGAAAACGTCGAGGGTGAGGGCGTCGCCCCGTTCTTCGAGGGCGTGAATGATTTTCTCGAACTCGGCGAACATGGTCTGGCGGAACAGGGTACCGCGGATGTCGTCGATCTGGCGGTTGATGATATAGGCCCGCATCTTCTTGTCCTGCGTCTCCTCCAGGAGGTGATGGGTGAGAAGCTCTTCGTTAAAGGTCGAGGCGACTTCGGCGAGGAAGATCGGGTAATTGTAATCCTGATACCGCTGCGATCGCTGCGAGAACCAGGTGTGCATGGAATGCCCGGCCTCGTGAGCCAGCGTGTAGACGTCGGAGAAGACGTCGCTTTTGTAATTCATCAGAATGTAGGGCGGCGCACCGAAGCTGCCGGAAGAAAAAGCGCCGCTGCGTTTACCCTTTGTTTCGTAGCGATCGCACCAGCGGCCGCGGAGTCCTTCGGCCAAAACGGCGGTGTATTCTCCGCCTAAGGGCGAGAAGGCGCGCAGGATCGTTTCGGTGGCTTCGTCGAAAGAAATCCGTGATTCGATTTCGGGGACCAGGGGAACGTAGGTGTCGTACTGGTGCAGCTCGTTGAGCCCGAGGACGCGCCGCCGCAGCTCATAGTAGCGAAAGAGGGGCGCGACGTTGCCGCGGACCGCCGAGATAAGGCCGTCATAAACCGCGGCCGGAATGTCGTCGCGGAACAACGATGCTTCGAGAGCTGACGAATAATTCCGGGCGCGGGCGCGAAAGACATCCGCTTTCACGGAATAGGCCAGCGCGGCGGCGAGCGTGAACTGGTGGTCCTGGAATTCGTCGTAGAACTGGTGGAACGCGCGCTTTCGCAGGTCGTGATCACGTTTGACGAGAAACGAACTGAACGAGCTTTGGGTGAGCGGTTTTTCTTCACCCTTGTCGTCGACCAGCACGCCGAACTTCATGTCGACGTCCGTCAGCTGGGAGAAGGTTTCGTCGTAGCCATCGAGCGCGGCGCTCCCGAGCGCCAGCAAACGCTCCTCAGGTTCGGATAAAACGTGCGGCTTCATCCGACGGATTTTCTTGAGCGCGATTTTCCACTCGACCAACGCCGGATCCTCCAGGAACTGCGCGAACATGTCATCGGGGATCGCCTGGATTTCCGGGCTCAGGAACGAAGCGGCCTCACCGATTTGGGTCAGGAGATTTTGCATTTGCCCCATGCGCGCGAGGTAATCGGGATTCGCGCTGTCCTCGGAGAGCTGGAGCGACGCGTAATGGAAGAGGCGCTCGATTTTCAGGTCGAGCGATTTCTCGAACTCGAGGCATTGGGCAAGGCTGCTGGCCGAATTTCCAAGACGGCCTTTCCAATCGGCGATCTTTGGAAAAGTCCGCTGGAGCCAGGCGAAATCCTCCGCCCATTTGTCGGCGTTAACGAAGAGATGGGTGAGGTCCCATTTGTCGGAGTCGGGCAGATCAGCGCGGGTGAGGACTTTGGCGGTCATGAAAGGGGAAAACGTCCAACGACCAACGCCCAACGTCCAACGCCGAATTGGGGAGCCCGCATCATCGCCGGAGATTTTGCATCGAGGGATGACGGGCGATCCGGCGCATGGCTTTGCCGAGGAGGCCAAGGCCGGGCGGGATGCGGTGCCAGGGCGAAGCGCCAGACGGATGCGGTAAGGGAATTAGATCGAAGGCGCGGCGCTTGTCGCGGATGGCAAAGCTGCGGCCGACGACCTCGTCCAGTCTTTCAAAGGGGAGGAACTGCGTGATCGCGAGTTTGCCGACGGGAATGACGAGATGCGGCCGGAGGAGATCGAGTTCGTCGTTCATCCAGGTGGAACAGTTTCGGATTTCGTCCGGCGCCGGAACCCGGTCGCCGCCTGCCGCCGTTTTTCCGGGGAAACAGCGACAGACCGCGGCGAAGTAAATTTTCTGGCGTACTTCTTCTTCATTCATCCCGCAGAATTGCTGGAACCAGCCGAACAACGTGCGGCCGGCGGTCCACGCGAACGGTCTGCCGAGCACCGGCTCTTTAACGCCCGGCGCCTGACCAATCAGCATGACTTTGCTGAGAACCGCCCCGCCAGAGACGGGCGGCGGCACCATGCGTGGGCAGCGCCGGCATTGCCGCAATCGCGCGACGTGGGCGTTGAGCGCTTGCTGTTGGCGCGACGCGCGGGGCATTGAATTAGCGGCGGAAGATCGCCAACAGCACGGTCACGACGATGCTGATAATGATGCAGGTGACGATGGGGAAGTAGAAAGCGGTGTGGCCGCGTTCGATGCGGATGTCACCGGGTAAACGTCCGAGCCAGCCCGCGCCAACTCCCGCCCAAAGCGCGATGCCGACGAGCATCATGACGCCGCCAAAGATCGCCAGCATTCGGCCCAATTCACGCATGAAGGAAGATAACAAATAGCGGCGGTTTACAAACCGCCGACGGCTACAAAGGAAAAACGGCGGTTGGTAAACGGACGCTCCTTGATAAGAAGCACGCCTCGCTGAACTTTCCCGAAAGCAATGGCAGTCCAATTCCGAGATTATTACGAGACCCTGGGCGTTTCCAAGACGGCAAGCGAAGACGAAATCAAGAAAGCGTTTCGAAAGCTGGCGCGTCAGCATCATCCTGATGTCGCCAAGGACAAGAAGGCGGCGGAAGAGAAATTCAAACAGATTAACGAAGCCTACGAGGTCCTTGGCGATCCGGAGAAGCGGAAGAAATATGATGAACTAGGCGCCAACTGGAACCAGCCGGGCGGGTTCCAGCCGCCGCCGGGGTGGGGCTCGCAACCCGGTGGTGGATTCCGCCGTTATTCGCCGGGCGACGGCGGCGGGATCGATTTCGAATTCGGCGGCACCGGGTTCAGCGATTTCTTCGAAGCGTTCTTCGGTGGGGGCGGACGTCAGGCGGGATTCGGAGGCAACCCCTTCGGTCAGCGGCAGCGCGCAGCCGAACGGGGGAGCGACGTAGAGGCGGATATCATGGTCACGCTCGAGGAAGCGCTTCATGGTTCGAAGCGCCCGATCTCGCTGCGGCGGGGCAATTCCAGCAAGGTCGAAAGTTACCAGGTCAAGATTCCGAAGGGTGTGCACGAAGGTCAGCGGATCCGTCTCGCCGGCCAGGGGGAAGCGGGCGCCGGTGGCGGCAAGAGCGGCGACCTTTTTTTGCGCGTGCGCCTGGCGCGCCATCCGGATTTTGCTGTCGAAGGAAACGACCTGATCCACGACGTGAAATTACCGGCCTGGCAGGCAGCGCTCGGCGGCGAACTGCAGGTGCCAACCCTGGAGGGTCAGGTGCGCCTGAAAATTCCGGCGGGAACGCAGAGTGGTCAGCGTTTTCGTTTGCGCGGCCACGGTATGCCGACCGCGGCGGGAACGCGCGGCGACTTGTTTGTCGAAACGCAGATTCAAGTCCCAAAGAAGTTGAGCGACCGTGAGCGCGAGATTTGGAAGCAGCTCGCGGAATTGCCCGACGCCGGCTAGGACGCTTTCACTCGACAGACGCGCACTCGCGGGATTAGAACGCAGCCCATGAAGATTGCTCTCGGGACGGACCACGCCGGTTACCATTACAAAGAAAAAGTGAAGGCGTTGCTCGGGGAACTCGGCCACGAGGTGAAGGATTTTGGGACGTTCAGCGAGGAGCCGGTAGATTACCCGCGCTTCATTCGGCCGGCCGCGGAGTCGGTGGTGAAGGGGGAGTGCGATCGTGCGATCGTTTTCGGAGGATCGGGCAACGGCGAGGCGATGGCGGCGAACAAAGTGCGCGGTGTGCGTTGTGCGCTTTGCTGGAACGAGCAGACGGCAAAATTATCCCGCCAGCATAACGACGCGAACGTGCTCTCGATGGGGGAGCGCGTCATTCCGGAGGAAACGGCTCTGGCGATTGTCCGGGTCTGGCTGACGACCGATTTTGAAGGCGGCCGGCACACCCAGCGGATCGCCCAGCTCGAGGGCTAATCAGAGGCAGCGATCGGCTGCCACCGCAGCCACAAAGACGACGCTCACGAAAGCGTTGCTCTGGAAGAAGGCGCGGTTTATTCCGGCCAGGTTGAGCGTTCGCGCACTATGGTGTTCGTAGACGAGAGCGCCTGCGATGAGCGGCATGGCGGCGAAGTAAATGATCCCGAGTTTGGCCGCGAAACCAAAGCCAACGAGCGCGGCGAACATCAACAAATGGAGCCATTGCGCCAGGCGCAGGCTCGCGGCCACGCCGAGCTGGACAACCAGAGAACGCAGACCTTCGCGCCGGTCGAAGTCGACGTCCTGGGTGGCGTAGATCAAATCGAAGCCCGCCACCCAGCAGACGACGCCGGCACCGAGGACCAACGGCGGCAGGGCCAGGGTGCCGGTCTGAGCGATCCAAGCGCCGGCCGGCGCAACCGCAAGGGCGAGCCCAAGAAAGAAATGCGTCAGGCCCGTGAAACGTTTCGTGACCGAATAGAAGAGGACGATGGCAAGCGCAACGGGGGAAAGTAAAGCCGTCGTGCGGTTGATGGCGGCGCTCGCGAGGAGAAATCCGGCACTAGTGATCGCCAGGAGCGCCCAGGCCGTCGGCTTGGTTATCAGAAGATGACGCTGAGCCGTCCGCGGATTTTTCTGATCGAGCGCCCAGTCACTTAGGCGATTGAAGAGCATGGCCGCGGTCCGGGCAAAGACCATGCAGAGAAGAACGAGGCCCAGGATCCGGAGGCTTGGGCGGCCATTTGCCGCCACGAACAGGGCGCCGAGAGCGAAGGGGAGCGCAAAAATGGTGTGCGAGAACCGAATGAGGCGCAGGAAACGCGCGACCGAACTTTCCGTAGGCGGCTCCATCGGCTATCAGTGCTCGCCCTTTAACAGCGCTTTCAATCTTTCATGCGGACGCGATTGAAGGGGAGTGCCGTGGGCGAAAAGCATCCGCTCAAAGGGATAATCCAGCAATTGGGCCAGGGATTTGCGCATGAGTTTGGAGTTCGAGCAATACTTGGAGGGCAGAAAGGTGAACCCGTAGGGATCGAAGTTTATCAGGGCATCGCCGATAACCATGACGCCGCCACCAGCCGTTGAATGAACCGCTATTTCCCCGGGCGCCGCACCCTCGATGCGAACGGCGGTCAAATTCGGGGGGAACGCCGCCGCACTGGCAGCTGAGTGAATGGGAACCTGAAACTGGTCCGCGAAGGCTTTAGCTGACCGGAGGTGGTTTTCGTTCGTAACGATGACGCCAGCTGTTTTGGTCAGCGAATCCATGGCCTCCGCGGCCAGGGGGATCGGGTCAATCAGATAAGTCCCGGAAGGGGTTTCCAGACCGGTCGAAAACAGCTCGGTCTTTATGGAGGAATCGTAGGCCCGCCAAAGGAAGATGTCTGGGGTGACGGGCTCGAGTTCGGCGGCGCAGACCATGGGAGAGCATTCCTCTTGGGAAGCGCCCCCTCAAGAACCGTTTGGGGAGGGGAGCGAAGTAGTGGCACCATAGATGCTATACGGAATATAATTACCATAACATGATCACATTCTCCTACCAAGCCCGTGATATGTCTGGAAAGATCGTTTCCGGCATACAAGACGCCCTCAATGAGGACAATGCTGTAACCAGCCTGATGAGCCGGGGACTGATGGTCCTCTCTCTCCAGCAGAAGGCCATCGCCAGCAAGACCCGCAAGAAAACCTGGACGGTCAAAGAAACCGACCTCGTTCTGTTCACCCGCCAGCTTTCGACGATGATCGAGGCCGGTATTTCGCTCGTCCAAGCGTTGACCGCGCTTTACGACCAATGCGATCCCAAACGCCAGCGGAACCTGCGCCATATTATCAGCGACGTGACGACGCGCGTCCAGGGTGGCGAGACGCTCAACGAATCGATCGCGAAACACCCACGAGTGTTTGATCGCCTTTTCGTCAGCATGGTGAAGGCGGGCGAGCATGGCGGTTTGCTGGCGGAAATTCTCGATCGTCTGGCCGGATTCCTTGAAGCAAGCGCCCGCCTCCGCAAGAAGGTGAAATCCGCGATGACTTATCCTGTCATCGTTATTTGTATCGCGTTTGCCATTACCACATTCCTGATCGTGAAAGTCGTCCCCATCTTCGGCGAAATTTTCAAGGATTTCGGTTCGAAGCTGCCCGCCCCCACGCAGTTCCTTATCGACGTCAGCGATTTCATGCGGGGCGAATGGTACTATCTGCTCCTTGGCGCCGGCGGCATCTTTTTCGGCCTGCGTTTTTTCCTGCGCTCATCGGGCGGGAAGAAATTTGCCGATCGCTGGAAGCTGAAGTTGCCGATCTTTGGGCCGCTCATTCACAAGATCTGCATGTCGCGTTTTTCCCGCACGTTTGCCCAGCTCATCCGTAGCGGCGTGCCCATCCTGGAAGTGCTCGACATTGTGGGCGGCGCTTCCGGCAATCACGTTATTGAAAGCAGCATCAAAGGGGTAAGCGACGACGTGGAAAAAGGCGACAATCTGTCCGTCGCGCTTTCCAAGAAGCCGATTTTCCCGCCCATGATGTTGCGCATGGTGGCGGCTGGTGAGGCCACCGGCAAAATCGACACCATGCTGGAAAAGATGGCCGACTTCTGGGACGAAGAAATCGAGGCCATGCTCGACGCCCTCACCTCACTCATCGAACCCCTTTTGATCGTGTTCCTCGGAGTCATCGTCGGCGGCATCGTAATCGCGATGTTCCTGCCGATCTTCAAGCTGAACGAAGTAGTTTCGCAGAGCAAAAGCTAAGGAGAAGCCTCGCTCATGTGTGGGAGGAGTGGGATCGCAAGGTCCCACTCCTTTCGCGTTTTATGAATCTCACGGCGATTTTGTGGCGCCGGTGACGCTCTCGACCTTCGCGTACATCTCGCGGTAGATCCGCTCGATCGCGGCGGTTGGGTCCTCCAGCATCATGTTTTCTTTGATCACGCTGGCGTAGATTGCGAACGAGAACGGCGAGACCGCCGGCAACTCGAGCAGCTGCCACTCGAACTCCTGGACCTCGTCGAGAAATCGATACGCGCCTTCCGCGTCAAGAAAGGTATGCGTGGCCTGCCGATACGCTTCCACCAGGAGCGGATGGTTGGGCTCGTGTCGCTCGAGAACACGAAACAGCACTTCGGCGCTCCAACTCAGCTGCTTTTGCCTGCGCTTTTTTCCCGGCAAGTTGCGCGGCACCATCAATCCGGTCTGGGCCACGCCGCGGAACTGCCATTTCACCAGCTCCGAGCCGCGCAAGGCGGCACTGAGATCGCGCTCCGCCTCCGCGCGTGAAAAGCAATCTCGCCAGACGGCGAGAGGCAATTCCTGAAAGCGACGCAGCGTGAGAAGAAAGCCATAATCGTCGATGGTCGCGAGCGCGTTCCCGCCGATTTGGTTTCTGACCCGTAACGCCACAATCCGCGAGAGCGCGTCGTTTGCGCTCCGGCCGATGAGCGAATGAAAAAAGTAGTGGGCGTGAGTGCCGTCGCGATATAGCTCGATCAGCATTTTTTGGCCGACGGGAACATCGGAAATGCCAAGCTGGGCGCGGAACAACTCTACGATGGCCTGCGCATTCGCCGCCGAGATGTCGTAACGCTCGACGAGCCAGTCCGTGACCGTCGCATCGTTGTTTGTCCGACGGACCTGAGCATCCAGTTCTGTTCGCAGTTGTCGGACGGCGCGCGCCAGCCCGGAGGTCAGCGGCATCTTCGCCGCGTTCCAGCGCGGCACCGTGGGCAATTGGCCGTCGGCGCGTTCGACATGGGCCTCCTGCACGCCGGTCTCCACCAGGCGCACAATCCGGCCGCCGAGCACGAACAGGTCGCCGATCTGGAGTTGTTTGATAAAATTTTCCTCAACCGAACCGAGCCGCCGATGGCGCAATAGAACGTCGATAAAACCTTCCGAGTGAATGGTGCCGATATTGACCAGGAACTCGCGGCCAATTCGCGGATGGGCGAGAGAAATCGCGTTGTCCTCGATTAGGATCTTGCCGAATACGCCAGCATATTGTTTTTCCAGCGCGGCGCCGCCGCCTTCGAGGTAATCAAGAATGCGGTCGAATTCCGCCCGCGTCAGATCGCGAAAAGGATGGGCGCGGCGAATCAGCGCGAAAACTTCATCGATTGCGATCGGCGGGCCCGCGGCCGCAAGTCCCACGATGTGCTGTGCGACGACGTCGTAGGGTTTTTGCTGAATCTTGATCGGATCGAGAACACGCTCGCGGACCAGCTTCGCGGTAACCGTCGCTTCGACCAGGTCGTTGATGTTTGTGGCGACCAGGACGCCGTGGCTGCTGCGGTCCAGCGAATGACCGGATCGACCAATCCGCTGAATGGCGCGCGAGACGCCTTTGGGTGTTGCCACCATGACCACGAGATCGACCGCGCCAATGTCGATCCCCATCTCGAGGCTGGTCGAGCAAACGACCGCCCGGAGCTCGCCGTTCTTGAGCCGGTCTTCCACTTCGAGCCGGACACTGCGATCGAGCGACGCATGGTGGATTTCGATCTGCGGCGCCAGATCCGGGAGCAATTCCTTCAAGCGCAAACCCACCTGCTCCGCGGCCGAACGCACATTGGTGAAGACGAGGACCGATTCACGTCGGCGGATCAGCTCCGCGAGTTCGGCGTAAAGGCGCACGCCGGTGTAGCCGGACGGCGGATACGGTTTGCGGCGGATCGGCGAGAAAACTTCCACGAGCGATCGCTTTTCGCTCTGCGCTTCCGCAATACGACAATCCCGGCCTTCTCCCACAAGAAAGCGGGCGAGCAAATCGAGCGGTGCCGCCGTGGCAGAAAGCCCGATGCGACAAACCGGAGGAACCTCGGGATTTTGGAGCGAGCGGAGGCGCTCAAGGCGCTCCAAGGAAATCGTCAGATCGGCGCCGCGCTTATTTCCGGCGAAGGAATGGAGTTCATCGACAACGACAAATTCGCATTCGGCCAGATGCGCCGCGTAGCTTTCCTGGGCCAGCATTACCGCCAGGCTCTCCGGCGTCGTCACGAGAATTTGGGCCGAGCGGTCCCGAAACTTCACTCGCTCGCTCGATGGCGTGTCGCCGGTGCGCAAATGGATACGGAGCTTTTTCTCCAGCTCCATTCCAACGATCGGAGCGCGGATGTTCTTCCCGATGTCGTAAGCCAGCGCGCGAAGCGGTGAAACGTAAATGCATTGCACGCTCGAACTGAGTGCGGCCGCGTCCAGTTTCCTCAGCAACGCGTCGAAGATGCCGAGGAACGCTGCGAGCGTTTTGCCGCTGCCGGTGGGAGAGGTGAGCAGAATAGATTGACGATCCAGAACCGCAGGCACAGCCAGAAGCTGTGCGTGGGTTAAGTTACGATAGGTCCCCCGGAACCACTCCCAGAGACGCGGATGCAAACGGCGTGCTAATTTTTTCTCAGTTCCTGCCGCTGGGAGACGCATGCGGCAATCTCACGGTTGGAAGTGACGGAAGCAAAAACGCTCCTGCGCGAAGTAGATTTCGTCTCCAAACGCGGCTCTCTCGTCAACTGGGCTGCAGCGGATACGTGACACCGTTCACCATCGCTGCCGTGCCGGGAAAGAATTGGTAGCGGATCACTGGCCGGCTGGTGCCGCCTCCGTCCGCCTCGTGCGGACTGCCGGTGCGCAATCCGAGCGCCTTCGCGCACGCGACGCTGATCTCGCCGATGTGATCGTCGCCTCCGCTGTCGGCAACCACTCCCTCGACTGAAGAGCCATTTTCCGAGTTGGTGACGACACAACGACAGCCGATGACGACGCCGCTGGCCCGTTGAATCACGATCCCGGGCAGGGAGAGGTAGGGAACCGTGGCCGAATCCACGTATTTGAAAGGTGATTGATCCGGCAACTCCTGGCCATCCGCGCCCACCAAGTTCAGCGCTGTCGTTGAAACATAGGCGCCAGGCGCCGGATCGTTTCCGCCCTGTACGACCGGCGTTCCGTTTGGCTGGCCGTTGTCCGTGGCGATTCCCCACCAATTGCCGGGTACACCGGCGTTGCCGATCACATCGAGAGTCGGTCCATTGTAACCAGCGGGAGCGTAACAGGGCGAATGTCCTGCCTGCCCGCTCGCGCCATCCCCATCGAGGGTCGCACCAGCGACAAAGGTAACGCTGCCGTCGTCGGCCTGGATTACATCAACACTGAGCCCGGTGTTGCTGTCCGCAATGGTTGCGATCGTTGTGCTCATCGGTGGGGTGAGGAAGGGCCGGACTGAGAAAACACCAGCTCTGGCTTGTTAACCAGCACAAAGTGGAGGCCCACCTTGTTCCGGCAACGCCGCCTCGGCTCGAAGTTTTCCGCGGTTCGCTGACGAAGACGCACGGGGATGCAGCGCACACCATCAAGCGAGCGCCTCAGAGATTTTGAGATTGTCGTATCGGACGGTTTCGGAGACGATTTCGCAGGATTGAAGGAAAGCTCTTGATTCCGTCATCCGGATTATCGCCTGGAGGGGCTTAGGAAGATGAATCTAAGAATTGCACATCTTGTTACGGTCCAATTCGGGATCTTAATCGGGATTGCGGCCTGCCTGGTGTTCTTACACTTCGAAAACGCGAGACCGCGCACCACGTCGGAAAGGCGAGAACTGCCGACGATGAAGTCTCAGGCCGACGACGAAAGTGCGACGGTGGATTCTCGCGACGAACTGGAGCGGGACGAGAGGCTCGCCGAACAATCGGCTTACCCTTTGCCGAGCGAGTATTCCCCAGAAGCAGTGGAGAAGTCCAGGGCTATCCTGGCGAAGCTATATTACGAGCAAATCGCTCCGCGACGTAATGCCACCGCCGTTGCCCAAAACTATACGGAGGTGGCTCAAGAACCGGCGGCAGCTCAAACCTATGAGCCGCCACCACAGCCTGTCACCTACTCTGAGCCCACCCAGGTCGTCCTCTATCCTCCGCCTGGTCAGTTCATCTCATTTGCGCGTCCTCGCCCCTTCGTCACTCGCTGCCGGCCGGCGTCTAATCCCAACGTGCTCGCATCAAATTCGGATCGGCGCCGGGATAACGGAAGGATTCACCTGCCGAAGCCTCGCCCTCCCAGGTCTCTTGGGCTAGAGCACCGTAGCACCGCCGGCGGACCAACTTGCCCTTCACCCCAGGGATTCACACCTGGCGGAAAGCGTTAAGCGGGAAAACAGGGTTGCCGATTTCCGGTGACCGCTCCGGCAAAGGAGCCTCCTTTACATTCAGTATTCGATGATCGTCGTGGAAATTGACCGCCGCCACTGCAAGCAATCCCCGAAACTTTCAATCAATTTGGAACCCGACCATGATTATAGCTTACACCAGCGCGCGGGGAGAATCACAGCTTTGGGCGAAAGCGTCCTTGGTGCAGGCGTTGCCAGATATTTGGAGTGATCCGGCAACCGAAGGTAATGCTCGAATAGATCGTGGGCTTTCTTGATGACGGTGCGATCTTTGCTTGCCCGAAATACATGCCATTGAATATGCGAGTGCATCGTCCAAGTAGATTGTGTTTCCGGAACAATCAAAATCGTCGGCTTACGTTTGGATTGAATGATCTGCAAGTCCACCGGATGCCTGCCTGTGGCCAAATCGATTGCGGTAACGCGTAGGGTGGGACGCGTAAACGCGGAGAGAGACGCGTAGATTCGCTGAAGTTTCCATCGATAGTTCCAATCGTGCCTGAAGGCGTGCGCATCCACGAATAGGACGCGTTCTACCTCGAGACACGATCGCTGAATCAGATCACGTTGCAGTGCGAACCAGCTTATAGATGGTTTCAAAAAGAAGAGGTCTTCGCTCCCGCCAATGGCAACATACGTGATGAGCAAACGTCTCGCCGATTTGATTAGCTCTTTAAGAAGGTCGCAATACTGGACAAACGACGTTAACTTTCCAGGATCATGAAAAACATCCCCGACCGCTGGCAATGGAACAACCTTACTGAGAGCCGCGAGTTTTTGGAGGATTATTAACGCCGCTTCTTCAGGGCCAGTCTGGCGAAAGTTTACATAGGAAACCGTCTTCAAGACGCCGGGGACGGGCGTATCATCTAGTCGAATTGGAAGAATATACTCGCGGCGTTCCTTAAAGGCTCGCTCTTGCGCTGCGCGCAATTCGTGTCTGGTCCAAAGTTTTTTGACATAGTGCTTGGACATGAAAATGACGCAGAACTGAGCCATTTGGCTGTAGATCTGTGACAAATGCTGATAAAGGTCCTTACCAACGAGGTTTGCCTGTTCATGCTTGTCATAGAAAGTTCGGCATCCGACGGCGTTGAGAAGCTCGGCCAGACGTTTGGCGTGCCGTCGGTCTTCTCCCGCAAAAGACAGAGCGACATCGTATTGGGGACCCTTGGATCTGGGCATGGGAGCATTTGGTGATACCATGTATCGCGTGCAGACGTCACTGTTTTTGCACGACGCGAGCGGGCGGCTGCAACGTAGGAGGAAGAGGGGAGATCAGGCGGTGCGCCTGCCCTACAATTGGCGGAGATTCGCGTGCTCAGTGGGGAGCGTAGCAAAGAGGGCGGTGTCGCCGAAGGTCCGGCGGCGCCGGACTCCGCTTGGACGTAGGGCTTCACTGCCTTATCGTTCGGTGGATGCCCGGGCTGTTATCGGAGGAAACTCACCGTTCGGGGTTCACGGGGAAGTGTTTGTTTTTCAGGTTTTCAGGAACGCGCTGAGTGCGTTCGTTCTCGATTTCCTCGGTCGCGGCGCCGAGCGCTTCGTAGGCTTCGCGGCTCTTTTTCGCGCGGCACATGTAGGACGTGGCGTGGGCGAGGGGAATGCGCGCCTCCGGCATTCCAACGAATTCGACGGCGTGCTGCGCGGCGATCGCCAAGGGCAGCGCTTCCGGGTCGCCCAGTCCTACATCCTCGCTGGCGAAAATCACGATCCGCCGCGCGATGAAGCGGTAGTCCTCGCCGGCATGGAGCATCTTGGCGAGCCAGTAGATCGCGCTCTTTTCATCGGAAGCACGCATGCTCTTGATGAAAGCGCTGATTGTGTCGTAGTGCGCGTCGCCCTTCTTGTCGTAGACAACCGCCTTTTGCTGGATGCTGTCTTCGGCGACGGCGAGGGTAAAATGAATGACGCCTTTCTTGTCGGGCGGCGTGGTTAGCACGCCGACCTCGAGAGCGTTGAGGCATTTCCGAGCGTCGCCATCGCTCAGCTTGGCGAGATGGGTGCGCGCGTCGGCGTCGATCCTGACGTTGTAATTGCCGAGGCCGCGTTCCTTGTCCGCGAGGGCGCGATCGATGAGCTGCTCGAGTTGTTCGACCTTGAGCGGCTCCAGTTGAAAAACCTGGGAGCGCGAGACCAGCGCACTGTTGACGTAGAAAAACGGGTTGTAAGTCGTAGCGCCGATCAACCGGAGGTTTCCACTCTCGACGTCGGGCAGAAGGATGTCCTGCTGGGCCTTATTGAAATGATGGATCTCGTCGACGAACAGAATCGTCTTTCGGTCCGCGGATCGGAGCCGGTTCTGGGCGGACGCGACTACTTTCCGCATTTCGGCAACATTGCTTTCAACGCCACTCAAACGCTCGAACTTCGCATGAGTCATGTCGGCGATGACATGAGCGAGGGTGGTTTTTCCGGTGCCGGGCGGTCCCGACAGGATTACCGACGGCAAGCGATCTGCCTCGATCGCGCGCCGCAAAAGTTTTCCCGGCCCGAGGATATGTTCCTGCCCGACGAACTCCTCGAGCGTGCGCGGGCGCATGCGGGCGGCGAGGGGAGCGGAGGCGCTAACTCCTTCGCTCTTTTCTTCTTCGGCAGCATGAAACAAATCCTGCACATCGGAAAAAATACGGAGCGTAAATCGTTGCGCACCTTATATTCGCGGCCATGCGAAAGACGGTTTTGGGTATCTCATTCTTTTTCATGGGGCTGGCCTGGGCGACCGCGGATTCGCTGCCGTTTTCCACCGTGTTCAAGGGACGCGACAAATTCGACGCGATCGTGGCCAGGGCGAAGGCAGGAAACTGGGCTGCGCTGCCGCTGGGCGAGCGGACCGTGACCATAGGCAAGGAAATGGTGGGGACGCGCTACAAGAATTACACCCTGGAGATTGATAACCGGATCGAGGCGCCCTCGGTGAACTTTCTCGGATTAGATTGCTGGACGTTCTTCGAAACCGCGCTGGGGATGTCGCGAATGATGGCGGAACCTTCCGAGAACTGGACGCCGGAACGACTTCTTCATTACGTCGAGCTCGATCGGTATCGGGGCGGAACTTGCACCGGGGAATATTTGTCGCGGCTTCACTACCTGGAGGATTGGCTCGCGGACAATGATCGGCGCGGCCTGGTCAACGACCTGACGCGGAGCCTGGGGGGCGTGAGTGTTCCGCACTCGGCCCGCGAAATGACGGTAGGCTGGCGGCATTACCGCTACCTGGCGGCAAATCGATCGTTATTGGGACCATTAGGCCAAATGGAAGCCCGGGTGTCGAGCCGGCCGCTCTACCAGATTCCGAAAAGCCGGGTGGCGTCGATCGAAGGGAAGCTCCAGAGCGGCGACGTGATCGGAATCATCTCGCGGGATGGCCGGCATTTGTTTTCCACTTCGCATGTCGGTCTGGCGCTCCGCCAACCAGATGGGTCGCTTCATTTCATGCACGCCTCAGCGCCGCACAATTATGGGCGAGTGGTGATTGATTCGACCCTGTCGAGCTACCTCTACCACTTCAGCACCCATTCCGGGATTCTGGTGGCGCGGCCGATCAAGTGACGGTCTTCAGGCCGCGGTCTGCAAATCGATCAGGAACCGCGCGCCTTTGCCGGGCCCTTCGCTGAACGCGCGGATCGAGCCGCGATGCATTTCCACAATGGCTTTGCTGATTGCGAGGCCGAGGCCCAGGCCTTCTCGCCGGGTGCTGCCTTGTTCAAACGCCTCGAAGATTTTCTCGAGATTGTCCGTCTCGATGCCAATCCCCGTATCGCGAATCTCGACGTGCAGAGCGTGCGGTTGCGGATTGGAAGTGCGGACGGTGACGTGCCCCTCTCGCGGCGTAAATTTCGAGGCATTCTTGAGCAGGTTCCAGAACACCTGTTGTAACCGCGATTCGTCGGCCATTACCATGTGATTCGTGGCAGTGAGTTCCAGCGACAGCTTGAGCTTTCGCGAGGAAATTTCGTCCCGCACGATCTCGGTGGTGTGGTTCAAGAGCTCGTGAGCGTCGGATTTGCGAAGATGGAGATTCAATTTTCCGCGGGCGATCCGGGTCAAATCGAGAAGATCATCGATGAGCCGGGCCTCCAGCTCGACATTCCGGCAAACCATCTCGAGCCCTTCCGCGACCTCCGGCGAAAGCGATGGGTCTTTTACCATCCCGCCAGCCCAAATGAGAATCGGCGTCAGCGGGGTGCGTAATTCATGGCTGAGCGTCGCGAGAAAACGATCTTTGGCGGCGTTGGCTGATTCAGCCGCTTCCTTTTGCCGCTTCAATTCCGCGTCGAGTTTTCGCCGGTGAATGAAAAGCCCGATCTGGCTGCCGAGCAGCTCCATCAGAGCCAAAAGATCGCGGTCCGGCTTGATTGCTTTTGGACTAAACAATTCGAGCACGCCGTTCACTTCTCCTTCGGCCATCAGCGGAAACGCGAACGCCCCGCCGAGGTGCGCGGCGGCGGCGGCGGGGGCGCGGGGAAAGTTTGGGTCGTGGGCCAGGTCGTCGAACCAAAGGGTTTTTCGGGCGGTCAACACCCGACCCGGCAGGCCTTCGTCGGTCTTGAGGCGGGTCGCTTTTGTGGTCGCGGCAAAATCCGAAAGGCCGGGCAACTCCTGGTGCCAGGTGGTTTTGCACTCAAGGGCTTCCGGCTCCTCCTGGCGCAGCCAGATCGAACCGGCCACCCAGTCGCCTACCGCCGCGGTGGCCTCGATGATGCGCGGGCCCGCCTCGGAAATCGACGACGAACCAGCCAGCAGGCTCGCCACCGAATATTGGGCCGTGCGCCATCGCTCGTTTCGGATGCGGTCCGAAATGTCGCGCGCGATCTTCGACGCGCCGATGATCTTGCCCGTCTTGTCTTTCAGCGGCGACACCGTGACCGAAATGTCGAACAACGTGCCGTCTTTCTTGCGGCGAACCGTTTCGTAATGGTCGATCCGTTCGCCGCGGCGAATCCGGGCCAGGATGCCGGGCTCTTCGTGTTGTCGCTCCGGTGGAATGAGGGTGAGAATCGATTTGCCCACAATTTCGTCCGCCGAGTAACCAAAAAGCTGCTGCGCTCCGGCGTTCCAACTGGTGATGATGCCGTTGAGATCTTTGCTCACAATCGCGTCATCGGAGGACTCGATGATCGCGGCCAGGCGCTCGCTCGCTTCGGCCCCCCGGGCAAGTTCCTCAAGCGAGGCTTGGGCGTCCCCTCCGAGAGTTTTCACATTTGGCGTCGGTTCCATCAGGTCGCAGGCCTAGAATAGCATCGAAGCGAATCGGCGCTTCGACCGTCTCTTGCTTTCGGCATCGGTTCCGAAGGCCATCTCTCTAATCTTGTGAGACGGTTGGAGCATCGAGATCGACCTCGCGATTTCGTTGGCGTGCCAGGGCAAGGCTGAGGTTAACGCGTCCCAGGGCGCGGTGGAAGCGGCGGCGCCAGCTGGCGTCTGCATGCTCGAGCCGGAAATGCGGTTGGATGCGGAAGCCTTCCTGCCGACAGAGAGCAATCGCTTCGGGCGTCCATAGCCGCCGGGAAATCGCCGACATCAAGTAGGGAATTGGGACTTTGTCGCGGGCGAAATAGGAAAGAATGTGGAGGTCGCGTGTCCGATCGCTGGCGCGGGCCTCCATGTTCCAGGCCGATTCCCCCGGCCGGAGGATGGATTGGAGCGCCTCTTTTTTCCACAAAGTTACCTGGAGCCTGGTGCGGCCATCGGATTCCCGGGGAACAACGCCGAAGCGATCGTTCAGCGGCGCAAAACCGCGCTCCGTTGCAGACCGGGGATGGAAGCAAAGCGAAGCAACGTCTTGTTCGAAAGCATAGGCGAAGTCGCCGGCTAACTGCTCCCGGTTCACGGGGCCCTTGAGAAAATAGTCCTCCTGAAAATAGAGAATGTAGGGATGCGGGATCCGCTGGAGCGCCATCTCCATATTGGTGGCCCAATCCCGGTCCGGCCCCACCGCAATCGCCTCGATGAATCGCGAGCGGACGCGCAGCCGGTTGACGATGAGGAAGCGAGAAAAAGGGCAGTCGCCCCAATATTTGCGGAAGAAAAAAACGAACGGGCGCCACACGTCGAAGAATGCATCGCAGCTCGAAACCACAACCGCCACGGAGCTGGCAAAATCTTTCAGCTCCGGCATGGAGAAAGTCGTGCGGCAGGCGGCGCTCCTCCGCAAGCGATTTCTGCGGGGATGCAGCGCTGATGGGGCTTGGGTCGGTTGCTATTTAGGCCTCGTTACGCCATAATTCTCTTCTCCCAAAAGGGGGCGCACTGGCTTCGACTCGTTGTTTGAAGCGCAGGCGGCATGTCGAGGATGGTTCGTTGGCCTCGTTAAAATCCGGACCAAAAAAAATAAACGCAGATCACCAAGATCTCGCTCTCGCGGCTTAATTGACCGCGATGTTTCCGGTGGGACGCCTGCTACGGCCGGAAACATGGACAGCAGGCTAATCGTCGGGCGGAGCGACCGCGTCCGGCGGTGAAGGAATTTCGTGGATGCTCGGGGGCCGGCAGTGCGCCGGTGCAACGTTTGGCCCCTTAAACTTTATCGCCGGATAAGCATGTAGAAGCTTGCGTTGATAGCTTCGAGGACAGGGGTTCAACTCCCCTCGCCTCCATTTCGTCCGCTGACCGCGGCTCCGATCAGGTAAAATCGAGAGCGACAGCGGTTTGCGATCTGTCAGGGACGATTGTGGCCCAGCCTTTTTTTTGTTACCGCCAAGCGCATTGGCCGCGGGAGAGCCTTTCTCCGTTCTGGAGGGGCGTTGGCCCGTCCCTCGCTACGCAGGGGAGGGTGCAAATTTACCTGATTATCTCACGTGCTCAAGAGTGGCACGCCCGGTGCTTATAGAAATTATAGTCAGAATGAATTCTATAAAACCTGCCACCATGAAAAAAGCCTCTCTCCTCGTTACCCTTCTCCTCGCTCTCACCGCTTCTTCCTCCTTCGCCGACGCCCTCCTTTTTACGGTCGCCGCCACCCCTTATGATCACCAAATGGCCCGGATCCGCCCGGTTTTGACCGCCTCCAGCCACGCTGCCTCCAACAACGTAAACATGACGATCGTAAATCAGTGGATGAGCGATCTGCGTTCAATCCCCTATGGCTTCACGAGTTTTTGGAAGACCCCTGCCGAAGCCCAGTCGGGCGCCCCGGCTGATTGCAAGGCCAAGGCAGTCGCCCTCTACGAGAAAATGCAGGCGAACGGCGCGACGAATGTCCGGCTCGTGATCGGCAAGCGGACCGCGATGAGCCGGCAAACTCATGCCTGGCTCGCCTGGGACACCGAGAATGGCAGCTACGTTCTGGATCCAACTTTCAACTGGGCGGCATGCCCAACGGCCAAGGTCGGGAAGAAAAATTATCAGCCTCTTTTTGCCTACGCGGGAAGTAAGAAATTCCGCGCAGCGTCGACGCTCGTCGCCCAAAATTAACTGAAGGGGAGTTGATGCGGGAGCGGTCATGGATGACCGCTCTCGCCTGTTTTCCGGGGCGCCACCCTCATGGCCAGACGGGTTTCGACCGTCTTCGAATACCACGGCCACCCCTGCCTGCGATTGCGCTTGCAGCAGGGGCGGTGAACTGTTGGCGCGGATCCTCTGCCAAATCGAATGAAATGGGCGCTTATTCTAACCTGTTGTTTGATCGCGTCCTGTGCCGGCCTGGAGACGAGCAACCGTAATTTGCTCGTGGGCGAGTGGCGTTATGCCGACCGGATCCAAAGCTGCCATTACGCATTCAAAGCGGACGGAACCTTTACCGGGGAGGTAATCCAACGGAGAAAGCTCGTCTCGAAATTTAAGGGGCGATGGGAGGTGAAAGGCGATGCTCTGCTTTACACGTATTTAGGCGACGCCCTGGGGCGGATTCCGGCGGGAGCGAAGGATCGGGACGAGCTGATTACCATCGGAAAAGACGCTTTTCTGATCGAGGCCGCGGACGGAAGCCACCGCCGATATCTGCGGATTCAATAGCCGGGCCGGCCCGCTGGCCGTTGGTGCAGCTTGCTATTTGCAGCCCATCCAAAGATAAAGCTTCCCTAAAAAGCAGGTTTGATGCTATAAAAACAGCAATCGCCATAATTCTTCGTAAATCGTCCCTCGATTGGTTGCCTCTAAATGAAAAATAAATCGTTCCACGTACTCGCTAGTCTCGGTCTGGCCGCGCTCCTCTTGTTTTCCACCGGTTGCCGACAACGCGTCATCCTTTCCCCAGGCGAGGACGACTTGGTGGTGCTTAACGGTTGCGTGATTTCCGCCTGTAATTATCTCGCGGTGGTCAAAACCCAGCACAACCTGGATCAGAATTTCTGGGCCAAGATTCTTCTGGTCCGGTTTGAGAACCATCCGGCTGGTCACGCTTACTGTGTTTGGGAAACGGAAGGCAATATTTACGGTTACGACCGCAACTCCGGTTCGTTTCCGATCCCTGTTTACACGCGGGATCCACGGTCAATCGCCATTGTTCTGGCGCAGGAATTGTCCCGAATCCTGAAAGAGCCCATGGCGGTCAGCCACGCCGAATTCGTCAATTCCAGCGAAGCGGAATTGTATTCGTATAGTGTGCTTGAGAACGCCAAGCCCTCGACTCCAATGGCGCTTTTCGTCCAGATTTCGCCGCTCACGCAACCCTGACGCCCCGCTCGGATTAACAAAAAAAAAGCGCGACCGTTTAGGATCGCGCTGCGAAGGCCAAAGGAACGTTACGTTACTTTAGATTTTAGTGAGTGACTTCCTGGCTCGCGCGGATCACTAAAGCAACGGCCGTGCCATCGCGTTCCTGACGGCTTCGCGCCGTCTGCGCGCCGGGCAGACCGTCCGCGTTGGGAGCCTGTCGAAGTTCGGCTGGGCAGGTCCGCAAAGTCCCGCGAGGGCGTTTCGTCCGATTATTCTTGATGAGACCATCGAACTCCGAGCTCGCGGAACTGCTAGCTCGCCAGGCCGAAACAAGCTCGGGCATCCTCGTCCGTGCTTTCAAGCGGGCGGCCCGGAGCGCTTTTCTTTGGCGAGAGCAGGCTGCAGCGCTGCTCGCGACAGGGCGTGAGCTTACCGAGCTGCACGGAGTCGGTCCCTTCCTTGCCCGGCAATTGAGGGAATGGATCGAAAAACCGTCCGCGGGGGACAGACGCGCTCCCGCGATCCGGCGCGACTTTCTTACGACGGCCGATGCCCGCGTTATTCTTGCCGCGGACCCGAAATGGACCGCTCTGCTTCGCGGTGACCTCCAAATGCACACCGTTTGGAGCGACGGTTCGGCCACTGTGCTGGAGATGGCGCAGGCCGCGAAGGAGCGAAACTATGATTACATCGCGATCACCGATCACTCCAAAGGGCTGAAAATCGCCGGCGGCATCGATGAAAAAGATCTCGCTCGGCAGGGCGCCGAAATCGCGAAAGCAAACCGCGCCTTACGCGCCTGCGGCCTGACGGTCCTGCGGTCGATCGAGATGAACCTAAATCCGCGGGGCGAAGGCGACATGGATCCAAAATCTCTCCAGCATCTTGATCTCGTGCTGGGCGCCTTTCATTCGTCGCTGCGGACGAAAGAGGACCAGACCGATCGATATCTCGCCGCGCTCCGCAATCCCGAAATCCAAATCCTGGGTCATCCTCGGGGCCGGATTTACAATTTTCGTCTCGGGCTCAAGGCCGATTGGCCTCGGGTCTTTGCCGAAGCGGCAAAGCTGGACAAGGCGATGGAAATCGATTGCTACCCGGACCGGCAGGATCTCAATGTTGCGTTGCTTAAGATCGCGCGAAAAGAAGGAGCCAGAATCTCGCTAGGCACCGACGCGCATCATGCTGACCAATTGGCATTTATCGAACTTGGCCTGGCGGCCGCGCTCAAGGCCCGAATCCCGGCCGGCCGCATTCTGAATTTCATGGCTCTCGCGAGCCTCCGTGCATGGGTCGAAAAACTGCGGACCCGCCGCCGTTGAATCACTTCTTCTTTTCGTCCTTCCAGGTCTTGTCGAAAAATCGTTCGCGCCCCGAACCGTCGTGATACCGCTCGTAGTCCGCGGGGCTCTTCAGGTAATATTTTTGGTGATAATCTTCCGCGGGATAAAATGTCGTGGCGGGCAGGATGTCGGTTACGATCGGCTTCGTGAATTTTCCTGATTTGCTCAGTTTTTCCTTCGACGCTTCGGCGGCTTTTTTCTCGTCGTCGTTCGCGTAGTAAACGGCCGCCTTATAATTGGGACCGATGTCGTAAAACTGTCCGTCCGCCTGGGTCGGGTCAATGTTGCGCCAGAAGATGTCCAGCAATTGGTCATAGGAAATCTGCGCCGGATCGTAGGTTATTTCGATTGCTTCCCGATGCTTCGTGCGATGCGATGAAACTTTTTCGTAGGTCGCATCCTCGGCGCTGCCACCGGTATAGCCGACGATGGTTTTGACGACTCCTTTTGCCTTGTCGTAGGGCGTTTGGATGCACCAGAAACAGCCCGCAGCGAAAACTGCCGTTTTCGTTTTCGCCGGGGGAGCTTCCTCCGCGCGGCTGATATTTCCAGCGGTCAGAACGAGCGCGGCCAAAATCAAAGCAGTGAAATGTTTTGTCATCGGGTTGAGAGTGTGGCGCCCGTCATTTATTCCCAATGCAGATGCTCAAGTCCGCCGAACCAATCACCATAGAACCCCAGGCCGAGATTGTGCCGGCAAACTTTTTTGCGCCGCTCGACTTCAGCGCGATTTACGGCCGTTCCGCATCCCTCGAAGTCGATCTTGGCTGTGGTGACGGCACGTTCTTGCTGGAAACTGCCGCGGCCAATCCAGAGAGAAATTTTCTTGGCGTTGAGCGTTTGGTTGGCCGGGTGCGAAGTGCCTGCCACAAGATCGCCACGAGCGGTGTCACCAACGCGCGCGTCTTGCGGTGTGAACTCGCCTACGCGGTTCAACACCTCATCGCTCCGGACTCGGTCACTGCGTTTCATTTATTGTTTCCCGATCCATGGCCGAAGCGTCGTCATGCTTCTCGCCGAATAGTGACCGCAGGGTTTCTGAGCTCCCTCTATCGTGGACTGGCCCCGGGTGGCACCGTAAAGATTGCGACCGATCAGCTTGAATATTTCAGACAAATTGAGCAGCTGGTGTCGGCGTCGTTGGAGTTTGAAACAATTCCAGACCACTCGACATCGGCCGCCGTCAGCACGTTTGAAAAGCGATTCCGCGGCGAGAACGCCGAGATTCATCGCCTCGTCCTGCGAAAGGTTTCGGAGGTGAGATAGTTCGTTGCTTCCCAATAGTCATCGAAAATCCGGATCCGCACCGCGCCGGTTTCATCCTGGCGGAACAATTTGATGCCCTGGGCCTGCGTCTTTTCGGCCCATTCCGGTTTCATTCGCTGGCTCTCCGGAAAATCACGCGCGGTGGCGATGATCGCCTGGGGCTGAACGCGATCGAGAAAAGCGTCTGACCCGGAGTTACCAGAGTGGTGCTGGCCTTTCACAAGAATAGCGCTTCGCAGATCCGAGTATTTTTGCAGCAAGAAATTTTCCGTCGCGGTGCCGCTGTCTGACATGAGAAGCGTCCAGGGCTTTCCGAGATAAATCAGTTGGATAACGAGCGCCTGATCATCGGCGCTCTCCGTTTCGAAACCGGCCGGCGGAAAGAGAATTCGGGCTTTGACCTCGCGAGAAAGATCTATCTCGGCGCCAGCCTGGCAAGGTTTCGGCGTGTTTTTGTCGATGGCTGCCAACGCCAGGAGTTTGCGATGAATCGACGAACGATCTAGCGCCCTGGTGTCGAAGAACTGGCGCGGGCGAAAATCAAGCAGCACGCCCGGCGCGCCGCCCACATGACTGGCATCCCCGTGGGTTAAGACGAGACCATCGAGGCGATCCACGCCGCGGGAGCGAAGATACGGCTGCAGCGTCCGATCGTAATCGCGCGTCGCTCCCGCATCGAAGAGCCAATCCCGATTTCCCGATCGGACATGCACGGCCGCGCCCGATCTCAAATCAAGGACGTTGATTTCGAGCTTCGCGCCGCTGGGCCACCCCGGATGCTCGAGATAGAAGTGTCCTGCCGGGATCTGCGCGAAGAGATGGACGGCGCCGAGAATTATTTTCGTCAGGGCCCAGTTCGCGTTGTTGAAAACGACGGAAAGCGAGGCAGACGCCGGCGCGACGACCATCGAGAGCAAGCCGCCAGCGAGCACTAGAAAGGCGATCGGAACTACGACGAGGTTGGCCACCACGGAGCTCAACGTGACCAAATGATAATCCCAAAGCATGAGTGGCATCGACCCGAGCCAGGCCGCGAAGGAGACCGAAACCGCGCGGGCGAGCCAGGAGAGCGAATGGTTGAGCGCTCGTTGGCGTGCCGTGAACAAACTTCGCGGCAGGAACGGATCCGGTTCAAGGCGGCGATGAAGCAGCTGAAAGGCGGGCTCGGCCAGGATTATGATCGCAGCCACGACGGAGAAAGATAACTGGAAGCCAATCGAGAAAAGTTCATTGGTGTCCCAGCCAAGGATCAGAACGGCGGCGGCGGCCAGGCCATTGAGGGCAAACGCTTTTCGTTCCACGAGAAATCCGCCGAGAAGCACAGCGCTCATCAATGCCGCGCGAACGCTCGAAGTGTGCAGACCCGTGACCGCCGCATAAAACAGCAGTGCTGGAACAATAAGCAGCGTCGCCCATTTCTTCGGCAGACGAAGGACCGTGGCCAGAATCCAGAGAAGCCGGGCGACGATGCCGACATGGAGACCGGCCACAGCGAACAAATGCAGCGTGCCGGTCTGTTGAAACGGCTCCTCGATATCTTCGGGTGTTTGATGACGCAAACCGAGCACCATGCCGCTAATCGACCCGGTAACATCGGGTGAGTCTTCCAGACCGCGGCAGAGGACGCGTTGCATCCAACCCCGAGATTTCTGGGCGGCGCGAAGGATGGGGTTGCCGCCCGAGTGGTGGAGCACAGTGCCATTCTCGGGATAGCGAACGATCAGGGCCCGGTGCACATCCTGCCGGGCAAGATAGGAGGCCATGTCGAATTCACCCGGGTTTCGGGGCACTCCGACCTTCTCGACCGTGCCAAAGAGTTTGAGCTCGTCGCCAAATTCGACCGGGTGACGCCAGCGTCCGAAAAGCTTCGCGTGACAAGGTCGCGTCTCACCATCGATCTCGATCGACTCGGACTGCAACAGAAATGAGACGAAGGCGTTCGCGGAAGACTTCGGCTCGCTTATGACCGCGCCTCGAATGGTTGCGGGACGCGGTTCTTCTCCCATTTCGCGGGCCAGTTGTAATCCCGGGGTATCGCTTATTCGCAGACTGTGAAGAAAGAAGAAGCCCGACGCGACAAACAGATAAACTGCCGGCGAGTTGCGGAAGAAGAAGCTGGCCAGTGCAAGCAGCGCGACGGCAATCCCAACCGCAGAATCAGACCGAGGCAGAAAGTCGGCCACCAGAATTCCGGCGCTCGCCGCGATCGCCACGCCGATAAACGGCTGGCGCGGCCATGCATTTGGCAGCTTCACTGTTCGGGGGGATTTGCGGTTTTAGAGGGGCTTCATCGTGGCGAAAGGTTGCTTCACCCCGGCCAGCTTATATGCTTGCGCAACAGTGCCGATTCCTTTTTCGAAAAAAAGCCGGAGGAACGTCGTGCGCCAGGCGGCGGAGAACGGCGCTGAAATCAAACGCTCGACTCGCGTCCGGCTGATCCCGAGCGCGGACTGGCACAAGCGCAATTTCCTCACGGAAGTCCTGATCCCGTCGCTCTTCACCAAGCGCGCCGGCGATCGGAGGCAGCCTCATTTTCCGAAAATCCGGAAGGGCGAGATCTGCATTACCTGGATCGGACACGCTTCGTTTCTGCTCCAGACACCCGAGATCAATGTTTTGATCGATCCGATCTGGTCCAAGTGGTTGAAAGTGATCAAGCGCCTCAAGAAGCCGGGCTTCGAGATCCATCATTTACCTTCCATCGATTTTGTTCTCGTTACCCACGCGCATTTCGATCATCTCGACCGGAGGACACTGGCGAAGGTCGCGGCCGATCAGCCGATCGTCGTTCCGATCGGCGTGGGCAATCTGGTGCATGACCTCGGTTTCAATATCGTCCACGAGCTCGATTACTGGCAGACAGTGAAGCTCGGCCCGATCGAAATTTCGCTGACGCCCTGCGCGCATTGGGGGGCCCGATTTTTGGCCGATCTTCACCGCGGGTTCGGCGGGTTTGTGGTCAAGATGGGTGGGCGCACGATTTTTCACTGCGGCGACAGCGCTTATTTCGAAGGCTTCAAGGAAATTGGGGAGCGGCATCCTATTGAGATCGCTTTGCTGCCGATCGGCGGATACGACGCGCCGACGGGCCGCGAGGTCCACATGAATCCGGAGCAGGCCGTCCAGGCGTTCATTGAGCTGGAGGCGAAAACCCTGGTGCCGATGCACTACGGAAGTTTCCGACTGGGCTACGAGCCCCTCGACGAACCGCCGGCGCGTCTCCTCACCGCCGCCCGCACGCAAGGCATCGACGACAAAGTGCTGTTGCTGACCGAAGGCGCCCCGGTTGTTCTGTAAACGGAGCGGGAATGGTGACTAGTGACTGGTGAATTGTGCCTGACCATTCACTGATCACCGGTCACCATTCACCAGCGCGCGATGCCGTTGGCGCGTTCGCCGCCGGCGCGCTTGCTACGGCCTTCTGTCTCCTTCTCCTCTGGCACGATCCGCTTGTTTTCTGGAACGACGATTACGAGCTTTCGATCCTTCCCGTCTTTGCTGATGTGGCGCGGAGTTGGTCGCACGGCGAATGGCCGCTGCTGAGTCCATATTCGTGGGTCTGTGGCAATCTCGCCGGCGAATTTCAGTACGGAACGTTTTCCGTTTTCGTTAATGCCGCGGTCGTCTTGATCTGGAAGTTTCCGCTGACTTTTCCGCAACAGGCCGCCGCTCTCTCGATCGCGCACCTGTTCGTTCTCGCGATGGGTGGTTACCTGCTGGCTCGCGGGCGCGAACTGGCGCCGCCGCTGTCGCTCCTCGTTGGGCTCGTGGCCGCGCTCAACGGCTGGATCATTTGCTGGGGTGCGACCGATTGGTTTGGCGCGCTCGGCGCGTTTGCCTGGGTGCCCTGGGCCTGGTGGGGGATGGAGAGAGCGCTCGATTCGCGCCGGAGCCAATGGCGGTTTCTTTGGCCGGCGCCCTTCGTCTACCTCGTCGTGACTGGCGGGTTTCCCTACACGGTCCTGATGATGGCGTTAGTCGCGGCGTGGCTGGTTGTAAGATCGTTAGGCCGAACCCGAAACTTTTCCTCGATCTTCCCATTGCTCGGAGGGATCGTTCTTGGGCTGGGTCTTTCCGCGCCGGCGTGGCTCGCGCTCCTCGATTATATTCATGGCTCCGCCCGGGCCGTTCAGGACAGCGCCGAGCATTTTCAATGGCGGGTCCCGTTCACGGCGTTGCCTGGATTCATTTTCCCGAACTGGACCGTCAACTGGGTGGATTTTTCTTCGCGTCTCATGCCGCACACCGCCACGGAACTGGCCTCCGGCTTTGTTCCGCCCGTCGCGCTGATTGCCGGGCTGGTTTTTCTTCGTCGCCCCTTGTTTCGCCGTCTGGGCTGGGAACTCGGCCTTCTAGCGGTGGCGCTTGTTCTTTGCATGTTGCCGACCGCTGGCGTTTTCCGTTGGAGCTTTCGCTGGCTTCCTTTGGTCCACCTTGTCCTCGCACTTTGCGCGGCAGAGTCGCTCCGGATGTTTGCTCAATCAGGCTGGCGTTTCGCCCGAAGCTGGCTGCCGGCGACGGTGGCCTTCGCCACTTTGCTGGGGACTTACCTTTGGATCCCGCCCAATTGCGGAGTCCCGAAATACAACCTCGCGCAAGAACTGACCCAGGCGGCGCCTCTTGATCCGCAGCGCCTCTATCTCAGCATTTATCCCGCGCCCGAAAATGCCTATCGAGTCGAGAAATGCCCGGAACCATTCGGAACAACTTTGCGTCCCGGCAGCACCTCGATGTGGGCCGGCGTCCGGTTCGTGAACGGCTACAGCCCGATCCGGCCGGCGGGAGTCGCTCGTGAATTCGACGGCGCTATTCATGGGGAGATCGATCCCGACAAGGCCGCGGCTTTGCTTGAACACGAGAGCGGAGTGGAAGGGATTTTGGCTCGGCTCGGTGTGGATGGAATCGTGATTGCCAAGGACGTGCCGCAGAATCCAGAGCCTGGGAACGAATGGGAATTGGCGGCAACAACGGCGGAAGGCCGGGTCTTTCATCGGACACAATTGCTGGGGCGAGTCCGATCCGTGAACTCACTCGATTCGCGGCCCGGTGAGCAATTTTCCTCGGCGGCGATATCTCGCATCGTCGATGGGCGCAACCGGCTGGAGGCTGATATAACGGTCCCGGCTGGGGGCCCGCCGGCGCTGCTCACCATTTCTCGTCCGTTCTTCAACGGTTATCGCGCGAAACTCGGCGACCAGTTGATCGGCGTCTCTTCCTATCGCGGCCTGATGCCGGTGATTGAAGTGCCGGCCGGGGCGAATGGGCGGCTCATCCTGGTCTATCGCCCCTGGTGGCTTATTTGGGGTGGAACGATCGCCGCGGCGAGCTTCGCCGCGTTCCTCGGTGCATCCCTTCTCTCCGTCATGCGGAGCCGCCCCGCCTAGTAAACGTCGCGCTTGTAACGCTTGTCGCTCTTCAGTTTTTCGACGTACTGATTTGCGTCGTCCACGCTTTTGCCGCCCTGTTCTTCCACGATTTTGCGGAGCGCGGCGTCGACATCTTTCGCCATCCGGCGCGCGTCCCCGCAAACAAAAAAATGGGCGCCTTCGGCATCCATCCACTTCCAGATCTCGGCTGCGTTCTCGAGCATCCGATCCTGAACGTAAACCTTTTTTTCCTGGTCGCGCGACCACGCCAGGTCGAGCCGGGTCAAGACGCCGTCGCCCTGGAGCTTCTCGAATTCTTCCCGGTAAAAATAATTACAAGCCGCCTTCTGCGAGCCGAAAAAGAGCCAGTTTTTCCCTTTCGCCCCGGTCACCTGGCGCTCCTGCAAATAGGCCCGAAAAGGCGCCACGCCCGTTCCCGGGCCCACCATGATAATGGGCGTGTTCGAATCATCCGGAAGACGGAACTTCGACGCATTGGGGAAAACCGGGATCGGGACATCGCCTGCGCGGTCCGCGAGAAACGTGGAACAAACGCCCCCACGCTTCCGGCCGTGGCTCACATAACGAACGACATCGATGGTGAAATGGACCTGGTCCGGATGGGCCTTGAGGCTGGACGCAATTGAATACAAACGCGGCTGCAGCTTCGCCAGGACATCCACGAATTCCTGTGGCGTGATTTTGATGGAGGGGTGCTCGATCAGGAAATCGATCACCTCCATGCCCCAGAGATAACGGTCGAGGTCCTCTTTGCGTTCCGGGTCGAGAAGTTCGGTCAGCAACGGCGCGGCGTTGGCGCGTTCGGTGATCATCTTCAAAAACTTCGGCGTCGTTTGGGTGATCCGGCAGTCGCGAAGGAGCGCTTCGCGGAGCGTTGTTTCTCCCTTGGGGCCTTTCACAGGCTCGTCGCCCTTGGCGCCAATCATCTTCAGAATTTCATCTACCAGCGCCGGCTCGTTCGTCGGCCAAACCGTCATCGAATCGCCGACTTCGTAATTCAGTCCCCAGCCAGTGAGATCGATCTCGAAATGCCGGGTGTCTTTGTCCGTCCCTTCGCCGCAGAGGCTGCGATTGACGGTCAGCTTTCCGGGAAAGGGATTCGCGCGGGTGTATTGCGACGCGGGTTTGGCCGGCGCGGCTGGAGTTTCGTTTGCCATATTTTAGAGCGGTGGTTTAGCACCGCCGGGATTTGGGTTTACGCGGCGATTCGGCGGTCAGCGACCGCAGCTACAGAAAAATTATTCGCCGTCGTTGCCGATTGCGAGGGTCGGACAAACGTCCAGGGCGCGCTGGGCGGCAGCCGTCTCTTCGTCGTTTTCCGGCTGCTTGTAAAAATAGACGTAGGTTTCGTCGTCGTTGTATTTCAAAAGATTTGGAGCCTCATCCAGACAGACGCGGCAGGGGGTGCAGGTGTTATCCACGTACCAGGCGCCGGGAACGTTTTCAGGAAGTTTGTTTGCTTTATCGGCCATTCGAACTTTTTAGCCGAAAAGCGTGGGCGTGGGCAATTCCTTTTCTCGTGGTAGGGACGGCGCGCTGCGCCGTCCTCTTGCGCGTGCATTGTCGAAAGCGGTCGCCGCAGCGCAGCGACCCTACCGTTGCGGCGGAGTGGGGCCTTCGATGGGACTCGGCTCGATGTCTGGCAGGTAGTCCAGCGGTGGAGTGGGGCTTTCCGCGGCGGAGGGCGTGGGAGTTGGAAGTGGATTCAAGAGAACGCCGCTTTTCGTCATTAACTTTCCGTTCCTGGCCATCACGTCTTCCACGTAATACAAACTTCCCCACCGCTGGCCGTCCTTCGAATCGGCCGTATCGGAACGGAGATAGAATTTTTCCATCTCATCGAGGTGAAACGGGCGTGAGCCGCGCCGGCCAAAGACGACCGTTTGCCCGCCGGTTTCGTCCACGACGCGGTCGCGTTCGAGGCCGCGCGAAACCGCGATCGCTTCGCCCGGGGTGGGATAGGTGGCGATTAATTTCGGATTGGGCCGCGGGCTGAATCCTTGCGCGCCGGGGACCGTGTCGGGCGAGATGAGCTGCACGACGCGCAGTCCGCTCCGGCCATCAGCAACCAGAGCGAACTGGGAGGCGCTCACGCTCCCGATCTGAACGGCCCGGGTGTCGTTGAGCAATCCTCCGGCGTTGAACATTTGGTCGAGATGCGGCCGTTCCGGATTTTCGACGTCGATGATGGCAAGGCCTTCCGGACCGTTCGCGACATAGGCGTAGGTGCGCGCTACGTACAGACGGCCCGGATTTCGAAGCTGCACCGTCGCCCCCGAAACCGGCACCGGCCGGTACGGATTGGTGATCTCAAGGACTTTCAGGCCGTCATCATCCGTGACGAAGGCATAACGGAACTGGATGGCGACGCAATGCGGGTTGCGCAGGAAATTGCCGGTGTATTGACCGCCCAGCTGCGGATGCATCGGGTCGGTGCAATCGACCACGAACAATCCGCGCGGGGTGGTGACATAGAGACGATGTCCGGCGGCAGTCGCAAAGCTGGCGCCGGTGAGCGCGCCGTCGGGATTGAAGGTCACATCGCGCTTGAGGAAATTGTTGTCGGGATTTCCATCAACGAGGGTGGCGACGTTTGAACCGACGATGCCCTCTTCCCGATCTGTGACATAAACAAAGGCGTAAAACAGATCGATTGGCTGCTCCTCATTCTCCGGCAGGCGGACCCGCGCGGGATCGAGCGCAAGGGTGCTGGGGATCACCACCGAGGTCGCGTATTTCGTGTTCACCCGGGTCCGTTGCCCTAGCGGCGAAACCGGCGCGCTGACAATGCGTTCCGAGAAACCTTTCTGGTCAATGTTCGCGACATCAAAAACTTCGAAGCCGCCGGGGCCGTTCGCGGTGTAGAGATATTCGCCCCGCAGCACGATATCCTGAACGTCGTGTCCGCTGTGTTCGTGCGCCTCTTTGAGCACCGCACCGGCTTCAAGATGTTTCCGATAATTGTCCGGGTAGGCGATTTGATGGAGATGGCTGCCGATCACCGCCTGCGGCTCGTCTGGCTCCGTCCAGACCACCGCATGGAACCCGTGCCTGCCTTCAGCCACGTATGAGTAGCGCCCGAAGAAATTTACCGTGCCGGTGCCGAACCCGAGGAGCTGCGTCATCCAGGCGTTGTTGTCGTTGTTTTTCGAGAGATGGCAGTCGGTGCAATTCTTGGTCGTCCCGACGCCGCTGGTGGTGTGCGGGAAATGCGGATTGAACGCCTGGCCGCTATAGCCTTCGGCCGAAAAGGTCTGCGCCTGCGAGTAAACCCACTCGCGATTCGCGTTTTGCGAGCTGACCACCACCGCGCTTGAAGAACGGATCACGGCCATCCGGTTCTTTTTTACCGTCCCATCGATCCCGAGCATGAAGACGTCGTCGCGCACCACCTGCGGGTTGTAGGTCGTATAGTTCCGGTCGGTGACGCCTTCGAATTTATTGAGCGGGACCCGCTGGTTCGCTTTCATCGGCAGGTGGCAGCCGAAACAACTCGTTGCCCATGAGGTGTGGCAGATTTGGCAATCCATCGCGCTGTTGTCGTGCGCCAGGTGGATTCGGCTGTAGCCCGCCTTGCTGTCGCCGGTTGTTTGCTGACCGGGATCGGCGATTTCGGCTACGGCCCCGCCCCAGGTTTTGCCGTCGCGCCGGAGCGTTTTCGCATAGGCCGATTTCGGATTGTAGTGCGAGGAGAGGGGATCAACCGTGTCGATCGTTTGCGGAATTTCCCAGCGAACATCAGGGGCCATGACCGACTGCTGATAAAGTCTCGTCCCTTCCCAAACGAAGCGTGGTCCCCACGGCGTGTTGCTCCCATTTAGCAGATCGAACGCGCCAGCGTTCCCCGTCGTCACCAAGGTCGGCCGCTGATTGACGGTGCCGTGGCAATCGATGCAATTAATCGTCGTCGCATTGCGCGGTTCGCCGTAGAGCATTCCATTGCCGTGCACGTCTTTTTCGAAATGACAGTCCGTGCATTGCATTCCGTGCGCGAGATGGACGTCCTTGAGATGAACGGCCTTGGCGAATTTCTGCGGATCGTCGTGCGGGATCTTGTTATCGCGAAGGTCGAGCAGGTTGCCTTTTCGATCGTGCTTGAAGATCGCGCGGAAAACCCAGCCGTGGCCGTGGTAATCGGCGAACTGGGTGTGCTTGAGCTGCGGGTTTAGCTCCGAAACTTTGTCGAGAAATTCCCGGTCACCCCAGAGCCCTCTCGCCGCGGCCGCCTCGGGATTGCTTTGGGTCTCGATCACCAGGTCATCAGGCGTCGGGTTGCGCTGCTGTTTGGGATACATCAGCTCGCCATCCGTTTCCTGGTCCCACCAGGTGTAACCGAGATAGGGATTCACGAAGAGATTGCCCTGATGCATATGGCAGTTCATGCATTGGCTCGACGGGATCGAGCGCGAGAACTGGTGCAGGACCGGATGCCCCCGCTCGTTCTTTGGAATCGTTCTGTCCGCGGTGAAACTCAGCCCCTGGTGGCCGTATTTGCTCCACCGGCCGGAGTTGGTCGGCGAACGATCGTTCGCGTAAACGACGTGGCACGCCGAACAGCCGCTCGATCGATAATCGCCCGCGTGATCGTTCGAACCGAGAAAGCCGAGAAGCGGATCGTGCAGCCGCGTTTTTTGCAGACCCAGAAAAACGGGATCGGTCCGGTTCAGCGTGCCGAGTCCACGCTCGGACAACCGCCGGAGCGGTTTACCGGGTGGTTCTTCGGTGGTTGGAATTCCGAGCTGCAATTGCTTTTCGCCGCCCTTCTCGAAAATGCGCAGGATATTTCCCGGATTACTCAGGTTGAATCGCGGAAGCGGATCGAGGAAGGGAAGGATGCCGCGGAACTTGGTGTCCTCAGGCGTGACGGGCGTGTAGTTGATCAGACGAAGAGGCGCGCCGTCGGCGCCATAGGCCTGGCCGAAGCGATAGTTTTTCAGATAGAAACCGCTGTTGTTGTAAAGCGCCGCGCCCCAGAGCATCGCGCCGTGATTCATCATGCTGTGATCGACATTGCGAATGATCTCGTCGTGGCAAAGGCCGCAGGCCTGTTTCGCCACGCGCAGGTCGCCGGGATTAATGAAGCGAATGAACTCAGCCGATTCGTGGTTGAGCCAAACGTTCGAGTTCGGTGGATTGGCCGAGGTTTTCCAGAACTCCTTATTCCGCGGCAGAACGTGCGCCTGCTCTTTCTTCAGGCCTCGGGCCGGATTACCGCCATGGCAATCTGTGCAACCAAGGACGACATGCGAGGCCTGGTGCATCGGCTCGACGCCCTGGTGGCACTGATTGCAACCCGAGCTTTTCGCGTCAGCCGCCGCCTGGGATTGATCGATCCAATTTTGGCGAGGGCGGGCCGAGGGCGGGGTGATGGAAAAGTTCGAGGGGAGAGAAGTTGGCGGACCGTAGCCGGACTCTTCCTGGGCGAAGGTCGGGGCAGCGATGAAGAGAAGGGGAAAAAGAAAACGCCCAACGTTCAACGTCCAACGTCCAACGTCCAACGCAAGAGGCCGTAACGGCGCGTTCACCCTTTGTTCCTTTCCGCGGTCCGGATGCTGGCGGCGAAGATCTTAACGAGGGACTCAGTTTCGTTGAGGAGCGGCTCGACTTTTGCGGGAGGAAGAAGGGGAACGCGGTGGACCAAGCGCAGCCATCGTCGTGCTTCTCGGATCTCCTTTAAGCAAAACCGAAGTTTGTGAACGAAATCCTTTCGCGATTCCGCGCCTTGAAGTTCACCGTGGTTTGCGAGAGGCGACGTGCCACAACGCAAGAGCTGATCGGCCACGTGCCTTCCCGCTCGACTAGCCGGCAATGCATCAACCAGCCGAATGATTCGAACCGCGTACTCAAGCAGTCGCTCCTCCAGATCAAACCGCCTTTCGCCCGCACTCGTCGCGCCACCCTCTCTTCGTTGGACGTTGGACGTTGGACGTTGAACGTTGGACGTTCTGCCTTTCCCCCTCTCGCCGTACTCCACGCCCGGCTCTTCCTTAACGCGCCCGTTTCGCCTTTTCATCAGTAGGTCAGCGTGATCGTAAAAATCCCGCTATAGAGAAAATCATCCACCTTCCCTGGCGACGGGCCCGGATATCCGAAAACCGGATTCGTATTCGCCCGGTAGATATCTTTGTAACCCGCGCCCGGAACGAGAAAGCCAAGGCCCGCGGTGATGATGATGTTGTTGGTCAGCAGGGGCCGGTATTGAAATCCCAGGCTGCAATCGAGACCGATCTCGTTGCTGGTGTGGTTCGTGAACAAGACCTGCCGGATCGTGGCCGTGTCCTCCATCCAGATGTAATTCACGTTCAGAAACGCCTTCAGCTTCGGCGTGATGTCGGCGTCGTTGCCATAGCCGAGAATGATCGTGCCCGGATTTACGAAATTCGATTGCCCTTCGCTTTTGCTCGTCCGCAAATCGATCACCAGGCTGTCGCGCTGTTTAAAGTTCACCGACGTGCCGCCGAGGTTGAACCCCTGGTGAACGAAAAACGAGAACGGTCCGCCGACGAAGAATGGCTTGTCAAAAATCGTGTCGAAACCGGTGGCGGTCGAATTTCGCGGATCGTGATCGCCGCTCGCGTAAAAGCCGGAGAGCTTGAAGCGAAGCCAATCTTTGTCGATCGACAATTCCAGCGCTGCCATCTGGGCGTTGATGTCGACCCGCTGCTGCGCGATGCCGTTGAACTCGTCGATGCCCAGCGCCTGGTAAAGCGCGTGACTGATGTTCAACCTTCCGATGTGCCCGTCACCCGTCCAGCCGAGATAATAGGCGTGGACATAATGATCGCGCACCGCCCCGATCGGCGCCGGCCGGGTGATGAAATCGTTTTGGTCGTAGTGACGCGAACGTTCGTCCAGGTTCGCGTGGAAGCTGAGCTGGGCCGTGTAGCCTTTCGCGAAGAAATCCTGGCGGAAAACGTTCGCGATAAAGACGCGTTGATCGCGGTCGTCGAACTTGTTCAGGTCCGAGTAAGTGTCCTTCTCGCGCATATCGAACACGACGGCATTGTATTGCCAGAGATTGTTTTCGTAGTTGCCGAAGATTCGGATTCCGAGATTCGAATCGTTAAAGATGAAGCCGCGGAAATCGCTCACGAACGGCTGAATCCCGAAGCGCGACGAGAGGAAATCGTAATTGTTCGTCAGGTCGCGGATATGGATTTCGCCGAACGCTTCCTGGAGCGCGTAAAAGTCCTTTTGCCGGGTGGTGTAGCGCGTGTCGGCCAGGTCCTGCGGTAACGGCCTCAGGCCGGGGCCGAGTCCGGCAAACGGGTCCCCGGGATTGGGGAACACTTGCGGGGGCCGGGGCCCGGTAAAGCCGGGGCCGCGCGGATCGGGATCGAGCGCGTTGTTCTCCCGGACCGTGATGTAGTTGTGGTTTGCGACGAAAAGGAGCCGGAGCGCCCAGACCACCGGTTTGAATGCGGTCTCGCCTTTAAACAGGTCGACGCCGATCGAGAAGTCGTTCGAGAAAAAGAGCTGTTCGCTTCGCCCGAAAAATTCCGAGCTATTCGGGCGCGCGGCGCTGACGCCGCTGGGGGTCGGAAGCTTGCGTCCCTCGAATTGGAAAAAATCGTTCAGCGTCAGGTTAAGAAAGATGTCCTGGCCGATGATGGGCGAGTCGCCTTTCAGCGTGCTCTGCAAATAGGGGTGCCAGAAACGGAGCCGGCCGGTCTGATAGGGCGTCTCGGTGCGCGGATCGGCGTAACGCTGCCATTGGCCAAAGCCGACGAACCAGCGATTGGGCACGGGTTCGGAGCCGGGGAGAAGGCCGCGGCCGGCCTCAGAGTCGGGATAAGAGTCGTAATCGAGCTTGCGTCGTTCCGGCGTCATTTCACGCACCCCGCGGCGCGGCAATCCGAGCGAACGCGGCACCGGTTCCTCTGTGTAATCCGGGGGCTGAGGCAGAATGGGCGGATACAAATCCGGCGGCTCTTCCGGTTCGAGGAGATTGCCGCCGCCCGGGTCCGGGTTGAATTGCGAGGGCGGCAGCGGCGGATCGAGCTGGGCCTCTTCTTGTCCGAAGAGATAGCGCCGGCCCGCTTTGAAATGGGGATGAACCCGGAAACCGTTGATCTCGATCGCGGCTCCCTTGCGATCGCGGACGATCTCCACCGTGGCATCTTTGCTATCGCCCAGGTCGATTTCGACGAGACCGGCTTTGCGTCGCGCTGACTTCAACTCCACGGCGACATCCTTGCTGTCGCCCAGGTCGATGTCGACGCGCCCTGTTTTCCTGCGCGCTGGAGCCGCCGCGACACGGTCCGCCTTGCTCGGTCCGCCATTTATTTCCACCCGTGCCTCATCATTTTCTGCCGGGCTTTCATCGCCGGCGAGCGGCCGATTGATCCCCGCCGCGGCCAATAGAATGACCGCAAAAAGCAGGCGTCTGCTTCGTGCTCCGGCCATTGGGCGAGACAAGGGCATAGGGGTGCGAAGAATGCCGGAAAGTCCCTCGCATAAGCAAGCTTAAGGGGTGGGCGGAAAAAGGTGGATTTCGCTCTAGAATCTTGCTCCTGATCTTGCGTCGCTCTCTCCGGCACGATGGCGTGCCGGCTCCAAGGCACGACAGCGCGAGCTGGAGACGGCCTGCCCACAGGCCGTAGGGTCATCGCGTCGAAGCTCCGGGGAATTTCATTCCCCAACCCACGCGAATTTAGTATGAAACCAAACCCCGTGAGATTCCGCCTTTCATCCCTGCTCGCCGCCGCCGTTCTCCTCGGGTCCAGCGTCGCCCGGGCGCAGCTCACCGCCGTGGATGTCCAGACCATCATCAACCAGGCAACCACCCGCGCCCTTCAGATTTCGCCGAACAGCATCATCGCCGTCACCGATCGCGAAGGCAACGTCCTCGCGGTTTGGAGCGTCAGCGGGGTCGCGCCGACCGCGTTGGAGATCTCCAGCTGCGTTTCCAAGGCCGGCACCGCCTCTTATCTCAGCAGCAACCAGAACGCCTTCACCTCGCGCACGGCCGGTTTCATCATCCAACAGCATTTTCCGCCTGGCGTCCGTAACACGCCGCCCGGCCCGCTCGTCGGCGTCGGCCTTTCGAATTTGTTTTTCTCCGACATCAACAAATTCCGCGCGCCGGGCAGCGTCATCAGTTTCAGCAGCACTCCGGGCCTGACCATCGTTCCGGTCTTCGGCACCTCGCTCGATGGATCGCCGGGTGGCGTTCCACTTTACCAGAACGGCGTCCTGGTCGGCGGGATCGGCGTTACCGGCGACACGATCCCGGGCCCGGTTGTCTTTCGTTCCCAGAATCCGTTCACGTTCATTCCCGATTACGATGTGGACGAGGAAGTCGCGCTCGCGGGCCAGACCGGTTATCGCCCGTCCAGCTCAATCACGGCGAACAACGTTTATATCAACGGGATCGCGCTCCCCTACGTGTTGTCGCCGTCGCCGACTTCGGGCCAAACGCTGCAGGGGGCCGCCGCGCCTGGATTCCCCGTCATGGGCGCGCCACCGCCCTTCCCGTATCCGGTCGCCACTTTCGGCGGGGTGCAGGGCGAAATCCGCCAGCCCATCACCAGCGACCCGATCTCGACCCCTATCAACGGCCAGGCGCGCCTCACCGCGGCAGAGGTCACCAGCATCATTAACTTCGCAGCCGACCGGGCCCGGACCACGCGGGCCGGCATTCGGCTGCCCATCGGAACCCAGATGCAGGTCTTCATCACGGTCGTGAACAACCCGAACAATCCCGCCGTGAATCCGACTGTGCTCGGCGCGTTTCGCACCGGGGAAGCAACGCTGTTCAGCTGGGATGTCGCGGTCCAGAAAGGACGCACCGCGCTCGGGTTTTCAAGCAATTCGCTCGCGCTTTCGACCCGCACCGTTGGGTTCCTCGCCCAGACAAAATATCCTCCCGGCCTCGACGTCCAGGATCCCGGTCCGTACTACGGGCTCCAGGAACAATTCTCCGGCTTCAACCGCGCCGCGCTTCCAAATTTCGTTCTCGATTCCTCCGGGATGGACCCCCGCTTTCCGAACGGCATAACGATTTTTCCCGGTGGATTTCCGCTCTATCGCAATGGCCAGCTTATTGGCGCGATCGGGATCAGCGGCGATGGCGTCGATCAGGATGACATCGTGGGCGCTTCCGGCACGCACGATTTCCTGGCGCCATTTCCCATTCGCGCCGACCAATTCGCCTATCTGGGGGCGCGTCTGCCCTACGCCAAATTCCCACGCGATCCGGACGGCGCCGATCCCGACATCGGCCCGCCTCTGTTCGTGGTCCCGGCGGAAGCGCTGGCCAACATCTCGACCCGGGTGAGCGCGGGGACGGATGACAATCGGCTCATAGGCGGCTTCATCATCAGCGGGACCGCGCCGAAAAAAGTGATTGTCCGGGCGATGGGTCCGTCGCTGGGAGATTTTGGAGTTCCCCTGGCGCTCGGGGATCCGACTCTGGAACTGCGGAACGGCGCCGGTGCGCTCGTCGCGGCCAACGATAACTGGAGCGACTCCCAACAAGCCGAGATCGAATCCACCGGCCTTGCCCCCGGCAACGAATTGGAAGCGGCGCTGATCCGAACCCTCGCGCCCGGCGCTTATACCGCGGTGATCGCCGGAAAAAATGGCGGCACCGGGACCGCTCTGGTTGAAGTCTACGATCTCAGCCCCGCCTCCAATTCCACCCTGGGCAACATTAGCACGCGCGGCTCGGTCGGTCCGCAGAGCGACGTCCTGATCGGCGGCTTCATTATCAACGGAACCACCGGCAACACCCGGGTCCTGGTTCGGGGCGTCGCGCCATCCCTGGCCGCGGCGGGAGTACCCAACCCGATGCCCGATCCGGTCCTTCAGTTGCGCGACGGCAACGGCTTCCTGATCGCCGAGAACGACAACTGGCGGGAAGGCCCCGCAGTCGAGATCCAGGAATCGAATCTGGCGCCGTTAAACGATCTCGAATCCGCCATCATCACCACGCTCCCCTCGGGCCCTTACACTGCGATCATTCAAGATCGAAATGGTGCGAGCGGCATCGGCCTCTTCGACGTTTTCAATCTCCAGAATCCTTAGGCGCAGGTTGATGTGTCGCTTTGGAGACGAACGCCTCCTCAGCTCGCTGATAAGCCCAAGCACACTCTCTTACCAGCCAATCCAATGTTATGAATTCCGAGGCCAACCGAGTAAATAGATGCCTTGACAGCTTCGCAGTCGGTACGTTGGCCCCCACGCGTTTCAGGCTTACCACGTATTCGGCTTCGTCTTCGAAGGTGGCGCTCAAACCGGCCTCGCCCATTCGTGCCTTGAAGACGCCTAGATCCAATATGACGAAGACGACTATGTCGCCGCAGTAGAACGCGAACAGACCTTCTGGATCACGCATCGTGAGCGTAAAGGGAAAGTACCCCGCTGGCTCCCACTTCATGTCGTTCAGAAAGAATACCAGTGGCTTTTCTGCCAGGCCATCGGTCATTGCTCCAAATACCTCAGCGGGATCAGTCTCGGTGTGAGCAACGACATAGGCCAGCCCAGGCTCAGCAATGATCCGCACCGTGCCGTTGGTTCGCCTTTGTAGGAGACCGGTGATCGCCTCGGTGTGGTCTGTGACTTTTCCCCAGGCCGCAACGCGGCGAACTTCCCTGTCGTTACCAAATATCACCCTGGTTACATCGCTTGTCAGATAGTCACATAGCTCAGTGAGCCGTTGAGCCTGCCGCCTATCTCTGGCTCTCGCCGAAGTACCGGACTTGAGTTCCATGAGCCCCGGCTGCCCTGATCGAGTTAGGAAAGTGAGGTCGCCATGCCTAAGGCACGTCGTCAGGTCATTCATTACGGCGACGGCCCCCATGTCGAATGCTTTCCGAAGGACAGCGCGCTCAAGCGCGAGGCCAGCCTTTCCCGACAGGTACCCTGCAGGAGGCTTTAGGGCCATCGGCTTGAGGTCAAAACGGTCGAAGTAGGTAAACGCGATGCCGTCGCCAATGGCGCGAAGGGCGTGCAACACATGCGTAAAATCGCCCCGCTCGCTTACGCACCTTGCGATTTGTTTCCGTAACCTGTCTGCTCCTAGCCTCGTTAACACATGTCCCCGCGAGTGTAAAGATCGTCGAAGCTCTTTCTCTCTGCCCCTGTGCCTTCGTGCTCGCCTCTCCACCTTGAGTATGTGCGAGAGGAGGTTTCTTTGAAGATTGAAGCAGTCCCGGAAACGTGCGGGATCTTGGGAGAGCGCCAGGAGGTCCCGGTGTCGTTGCGTAATTGTTGACCGGTATTGGCGGAAGCTCATGGATCGTCCCAAAATAGCATCGCTTGGGATTGGATGCCTGCCGCCGAGACTGACTGCACGAAAGTTGCCGCGCGGTTCGTCAGCACCCGTGATCGCGCGGCGGAAGTGGACGTCGAACGCTGGGACGCCGGGTCAGTCCTTAGGATTCCAATCTAGCGGACCATGGGGACCTTTCGGGGCGCGCAAAGGCCCTCCCCACTTGGCTTCACCCATTAGGGTGACGGCTCCAAGAAGGTCTCTGAATTCGACGAGAACCTTGCTTCGTTCTTATTGGTTTCGCATGCTCGGTTTATGCGCACATGGATTGAATCAACGATACGAGGTCGGATAACGCTGGCCGTTCTCACGATGGCGGTAGCAGTTGGGGTCGGATTGGCCGTGAGGGAAAAAGCCGACGCGGCTTCCCCCGAAGCCAAGACGGTAATCGGGCCGTTGCGGCATATCGTCCTTCCCACTCGCAAGGATCAATTGCCCTTCAGCGACGCGGTGCTGTCGGGTAACACCCTTTACCTGGCGGGCCGGATCGGCGTCGATCCGCAAACCGGAAAGGCACCGGAAGAAGTCGAAAAGGAAATCCGGTTTCTCCTCGATGGCGTGAAGGCAACTCTCGCCGCGGCTGACATGACGATGGACGACCTGGTTTCCGTCCAGATCTTTTGTCCGGACCTGAGCTTGTACGAAAAGTTTAACGACGTGTATCGGACTTATTTCACGAAGGATTTTCCGGCCCGCGCTTTCATCGGCTCCGGCCCGCTCTTGCGCGGCGGACATTTCGAAGCGCAAGGGATCGCGGTCCGCCGTTAGGACTCGGCCAACTTAACTACAGCGATCTCCTCGAGAATCTGTCGGGAACCGCGGAAGCGCCCGGCAAACCGATCAGAGTGTTCCTTCTGAAGAGCCGGAGCAAAATTGTCGCGGTAACGGTGATACTCCTCCAGCGACCGGCAATCGTATTGCAGAACGTAGGTCACCTCATCACCCGCGGCCCCAATCACCTTGCAGATTTGGCAGGCCGAGAAACATCCGGTTCGAAGCACGTCGGGAACATGGACCCGCTTCATCCAGTCAACCCATTCGGCCTCGATGCTCGCCTCAAGAGCGATCGTAACGTGATAAATGACCATGACGGTTTATCGGGGCATCTTGAACGGAAGTCATTCATTGTTTGCCTTCCGATGAGATCTCGCGGTGTTGCGGCGTGAAGGAACGCTTCTAGAATCTCGTGCGCGGATGTGAACGCAGACGCGTTCACCGATGCCTGACCCAAAGCCGCACGAAACGCCACCGCCCTACGAGGCTGCGCGGGCGGAACGCGCGACGACGGCGGAAGGCACCCTGGACCGGCCCGCGAAGCACGATCCCTACGCCGCTTTCCGGTATTCCGGATTTTCATTCTACACCTCCGGCAACCTCATCTCCGTCATCGGCCGGCTCATGTTCATCGTGGCCGTCGAATGGGAGATGTACGCGCGGACGCATTCGGCGACGGCGCTCGGTCTGGTTGGATTGGTGATCGCGTTGCCGGTCGTGTTCTTGTCGCTGCCGGCCGGGCATATCGCCGACCGCTTCCCGCGGAAACGGATCGTCCTGGTGACCCAGGCACTGAGCGCCATCTGCTCGCTCGCCCTGGCCTTCGTTTCCTGGAACCACCTCAACATGCCTGACTGGGGATTTCTCCGGGCGGGCAATCGTTTTCTGTTTTCCATCGCCACGGTTTTCGAACGGCACACCTATTTCCATTTCGACGACCTTTCCATTCCGCTGATTTATTTGATCCTGCTGATCTCGGCGATGGGACGCACTTTTGGCTGGGCCGCGCGCAGTTCCTATTTCCCTCAGCTTGTTCCGCGCGAGGTGTTCGCAAACGCCGTCACCTGGAACAGCAGCGTTTTTCAGATCGGGTCGGTGGTCGGTCCGGCGCTGGGAGGTCTGCTCATAGTGCGGGCCGGATTCCCGTTCATTTATGCGCTCGACGCTTTCTGTGCGTTTTCGTTTTTCCTCCTGATTCTCCCGATTCGGAGCAGCGATCGGGGGAGCAGCAGCGAGCGCAACGCCTGGCGCAGCCTCAAGGAAGGCATCCGGTTTGTCCTGAGTAAACAGGTGGTCCTTGCGACGATCACGCTCGATATGTTTGCGGTCTTTCTCGGCGGGGCGACCGCGCTCCTGCCGATCTTTGCCGACCAGATCCTGCATTGCGGTCCGATCGGTCTCGGTTGGATGCGGGCTGCGCCCGGGATCGGCGCCTTCATCATGGCGCTGCTCATCGCTTATCTGCCGCCGATGAAACACGCGGGCAAAACGCTTCTCTGGTGCGTCACCGGGTTTGGGGCGGCCACGATTATTTTTGGGTTGTCGCGTTATCTTTGGCTATCGCTCGCCATGCTTTTTATGACGGGCGTCTTCGACAGCGTGAGCGTGGTTGTCCGCCACACGTTGCTCCAACTGGTCACACCCGACACGATGCGAGGACGAATTTCCGCGGTGAACAATATCTTCATTGGCACTTCGAATGAGCTCGGCGCGCTGGAGTCCGGATTGACCGCGGCACTGTTCGGGCCGGTGATATCGGTTGTGGCTGGTGGGCTCGGGACGATTCTGGTGGTGCTCGGCGTTTGCTGGAAGTGGCCCCAAACTCTTAAGATCGGGGCGCTGGACAAAAATCTCCGCTGATGGATGGCCCGCGAATGAACGCCAATCGACACGAATTACTGACTTCCAGGATTCATTCGCGTAAGTTCGCGTTTATTCGCGGGCCAAAATGAAAATCGCCGCTGCTCAAATTGCCTGCTCTCGGGGCGACATCGACGCCAATGTGGCCAAGATGCGCGACTTCGCGGAACGCGCGAAAACGGCCGGCGCCGGGCTGGTTGTCTTCCCGGAGATGGCGGACACCGGTTATTCAATGGCGGTCATTCAGGAACGGGCGACCACTTGGGCAGAAGGAGCGGTTCCCCAGCTTCAGGAGACGGCAAAGAAGCTGGGGATTGGGATAATCAGCGGCGTGTCGGAACGGGAAGGCGGTACGATTTACAACTCGCAGGTCGCGATCGACGCAACCGGCCAGGTCGTTGGAAAATATCGGAAGACCCATCTCTTCGGTTCGGCGCCCGTCGAGGAGCACAAATGTTTTTCGCCGGGGAACGAGCTGGTTAGTCTCCCCTGGGGACCGCTTCGCCTCGGACTCACGATCTGCTACGATCTCCGGTTCCCGGAAGTCTACCGCATTCTTGCCTGCGGGCAGCGGACTGACGTCTTCATCATCTCGTCGGCCTGGCCATTTCCGCGAGCCGAGCACCTGCGCGTTCTCGCCCTCGCGCGCGCGATCGAAAACCAGAGTTACGTGATTCTTTCGAACCGCGTCGGCAAAGATGACGGCGGGTCGAGCTGCGGAGGCTCTGCCATCATCGATCCTTACGGCGTGATTGTCGCCGCCGCTTCGGCCGATCGCGAAGAGCTGGCGGTGGCGGAGGTCTCGGAGGAAACGATCCGTTCCGTCCGGGATCGAATGCCGGTGTTTAAAGATCGACGTGAAGAGCTCTACGAGAAACGAGCCAAAGGAGAAGCGCGTTCCTGATTAGAACGCCGCCCGAAACGCCAGCATGCCGTAGGGGACCGCGCCGTCCTGTTTATAGCGGACGTCCGTCCGATGGAAATCGAACGCGCGATAGGGGATGAACCCGCCCTCCAGCGATAATTTGATCGCCGTCGTCAACTTCCAATCCAAACCGCCGCCCACCCGGACTTCATTGTAAGTGATCGCGGCGTGGTTCAGGGCGGTGTTGCCCTGGCGAGTGCCAAATTGTTTGTCCACCCGGTAGGCGTTCAAACGGAGATCGACGCCAGTGTAGAGCAGCAAGTTGCTGGTGGGCTCGTATTCCAGGCGCGGGGTTGGCGCGACGGCGTTGAGGGTCCACTGCGGCGCGAATTTCCAGCGAACCCCGCCGCCCGGCAGGACCGGATATTGGCGCAAGCCATCGATGCCGATACCGAACACAATTTGAAAGTCGGAATTGAAAATGTAGGTGCCGCCGATTACCACCGGCACGTTGAAGGTGTCCTGACCGAAGTCATCAAAATCGGTTCCGTAAAATCCCGGCTGCGCTTCGAGCCGGATGAGGAAAGAATCGGACAGTTCGGTGTCGAGGCCGATGATGAGGGCGGTGGCGTGAAGGTTGTCCGGAATCGCGGCGTTCCCTCCAAAACTGAAGGAATAACGTTCTGTCTGCAGACCTAACCGCAAAATCCCGATCTTGGTGAGCGGAGTCCAGACGAAGCGGACCCGAGCCTGGCTCCCGTCGAAATCCGTAATCCGCCGCAGACCGTTTTCGCCGCGCTGCACATCGCCGTTGCCGAAGTAAGCGCCTTCCACGTCGAACTCGAATGGGAATGAAGATTGCGACTCGACCAGCGCCACGTTCTTGGACGAAGTGCTGAAGGTTTCGACCTTGACCGCGAAGGCCCTCGCGGCGGTGAGGACAAGGCAAAATGCGGCAATCTTGAGGGCTATTTTCATGCGTCCGGAATCGGGTGTTCGGCCAGACTGCCTACCGAACCGGCCCGATGTCACGCCGAAATGATGAAACGGCCTTCGAAATATCCCGCATCATGGCCGATTCGGAAGCGACCCGTTCGATTCCATGGAGGCCCGCAATGGTGGCCGAGGAGATGAAATCGCCTCGCCAGACGAGGGTTGCGGGGCGCCCGCCGGCTTCGATCGGCCACAACTGGTAAAGGGTGAGCCCGGCGTAATAACCGCCGCTGGCATAGTATAGAGCATCCGCGGCCTGGTAGGTGCCGTTGCCTCCCGATCGGCGATAGGAGGCGCCCAACGTCAGCACCGCAATCTCATCCGCCGTCAGCAATTCCCAGAATTGCTCGCCGCCGCCTCCGAGGACGCCGGAGAATCGGCCGCGAACTTTGTCATTTGCGCTAAGCAAAGCATTGAGCTCTTCGGATGGCTTCGCGTTCTGGGCGGTGTGACTGTAGGAGGGCTGCGACGATCGACCGGCTCGGGCGCGCGCGCTCAAGACATCGGCCCAGGCGGCAGCGACAGGGCCCGTCATTGTCGTGGCGCCGGCCACCGCGGCGAACTTCTTTTCTTCCTCTTTGCTGATCTGGAGATCGGGTGAAAGTTTTTGGGTGGCGCTGACCAGCGCACGGACGGCGCTGTTATCAGGCGCGCTCGAGAGCCGGGAAAAATTTGCCGCGCTCGGAGACGAAGGCAGATCGGAGTGAATCATCACCTTGAGCTCGGAATGCCGCGTCGGATTCCACTGCCGCAGCGCTTCGCTCACCCGCGCCGGAACACCGGCTACGACAAAGCAGCTCTGGGCCGAAATGTAGCGACCTCCCAGCGGCGGGCCATGCGCCACCTTCGGCTCGCCCTTAGCCAGCTCGTTGAGGTCGATCTTGTCAAAAACCGAGAAGCTCGCCATTTCCGCCACCGGATCGGCCGCCCCGGCTCTGGAAACAGCCAGGCCAACGAGACAAAGAAGAGAAAGAATTCGCATGATTTTTTGGACGGGGCGGAACCGCGTTGCTTCACCTGTTTTCTTTTCCATTTTGAAGAAGTCACATCTATCCCATAGTGGTTCGGTTGCAACAGTTGGAGCCGGCGCGCCCTCGCGCCGAAGGGACCAGCGATGATCTACCTCCAGCGGCCCGGGGGCGGGCCGGCTCCATTAAAAATCTTTCATGAGCGAACCGGCCATTTTTCTCGACCGCCTGAGCAAATCCTACGGCGACACCAAGGCCGTCCAGGATCTCTCGTTGTCGATTTTGCCCGGGACCATTTTTGGCTTTCTCGGGGCGAATGGCGCAGGGAAAACCACCACGATCCGCATGCTCTGCGGCCTGGTTCATCCCACCAGTGGCAGGGCCGCCATCTCTGGTATCGATGTCTGGAAGGAACGCCACCTGGCGCGGAGCCGATTCGGTTATGTCGCGCAACGGTTCAGTCTTTATCGCGATCTGACCGTCGAGGAGAACATCCGCTTTTTTGCCGGCGCCAGCCGGGTGCCGCGCCACGAAATCCCCGAGCGGCTGGAGCGCCTTTTGAAACTAACCGACCTGGAAAAGAAACGGCGCGCCATGGCCGGCGAACTTTCCGGCGGCATGCGCCAGATGCTGGCTATGTCTTGCGCGCTGGTCCACGATCCGCCGCTCCTGTTTTTGGACGAACCGACTTCCGGCCTCGACCCGGTTCATCGCCAGCAGATCTGGGATTTGCTCTACGACCTGAGCAACCACGGGATCACTATTTTCGTCACGACCCATTACATGGATGAGGCGGAACGCTGTACGGAGGTCGGTTTCATCGAGGAAGGCCGGCTCCTGGCCAAAGCGCCGCCGCGCGAACTCAAGGAAAGCTTCCGGACGAAGCTGCTCGAAATCGACGTCGAGCCGGTAATGCCGGCGCTAGTCCGGCTGCGGGAACAATCCGACATTCTTGGCGTTTCGCTCCGGAGCGGCGCGCTCCGCCTTTATGCCGCCGATCCCGAGAAGCTCATCCATGAATGGGAAACGCAATGGCCGTTCGACGGTCTGAAATGGCGCGGCCACCGATGGGTGGAACCCGACATGGAAGACGTCTTCACGGCTTACTCGCAGGGCTACGACGCTCTTTTGAAACCGAGATCATGACACGCTTATTCGTCGACGCTTTCTGTAGCCGTCGCCCTATGGGCGACGCCGGAGCCATTGGAGACGGCCCGCCGTCGGGCCGTTGGAGCTGGGTCACGCTGAATCTCACCGGCACGAGGGCGTGCCGGCTCCATTTGCTGACGTGCCGGCTCCATTTGCTGACGTGCCGGGTCCATTTGCTGCCATGAACCGCCGATCTTTCAGCGCCATCCTGAGCGTCGCCTACAAGGAGTTCCTCCACATCTTTCGCGACCGGCGCGTCCTGCTGTTGCTCCTCATCTTGCCGCCCGTTTTTACACTCGTGTTTGGGCACGCCTTCGAAGCCGGCGAAATGACGGAGGTCCCCGCGCTCCTGATCAACCGCGATCAAAGCGAGCGCGCGGACAGGTTCGTGGAACTTGTCCGGGCAAATAAGACTTTTGCGTGGCAAACCCCGGCCGCGTCGGCCACCAACGAAGAGGATTTGCTCGGCCATGGTGTCCAGGCGGCCCTGATTGTCCCGAAAGGCTGGAGCGACAGTATCGCGGCCGGCACGCCGGCGCCGTTGCAGCTTTTTCTCGACGGCAGCGACACGAACACCGCCGAACAGCTCGAAGGCAGCATCCAGAAAACGCTGGCCGATTTTCAACTGAGCGAGCGCACGGTGATGATCGATGCGTTGCCGGAAGACGTGTTCGACCTCGCCAAGAAATTGCCGGTCGAAGTGCGAAAGCAATTCACTTCCATGATGGAGCCCTGGACGACGGAGCATAAGATTCTCTACAACCCAAAGACGCGCTTCATCGACTACGTCGTGCCAGGCGTGATTGGGCTCATCCTGCAGCTCATCACTGTCACGCTCATGGCCTGCACGCTGGCGCGGGAGCGCGAAGCCGGCACGCTGTTTCAACTGATGGTCACCGCTCTGCGGCGGCGCGAGATCGTGCTTGGGAAGGTGATCCCGTACCTGGCCATCTCGATCGTCCTGATCGTCTTAATCATTCTGCTGACGGCCTGGCATTTTCAGGTCCAGTTCAACAACCCGGCCGCGCTCGCCCTGATTTGTTTCCTATTCCTGCTCTGCTCGCTCGGGCTTGGCCTGCTCATCTCCGCCATCTCGCGCACCCAGACGCAGGCAATTCAGTTCTCGGTTTTCTTTCTCCTGCCGGTGTTCGTCCTCTCCGGCGCGTTCGCTCCGTTGGAGCAACTGCCCAAGGCCATTCGTTACATTTCGGAACTCTTCCCGCTCACCCATTTTTGTCGCGCCTTCCGGTTGGTGAACCTTTACGGCGCGGCGCCGCGGTTCTACGCGTTCGACCTCGTCATGCTGTTCGCCGGCGTGGTGATCACCTTTCTCGGCGCCATCTATTTGCTGCGGCGAGTGGAGCAATAACCGAGTTAGAACTTCGCTTTGAATTCGACCCGCAGGTACGGCGCACCGTCGGCCTTGTAGCGGATATCGGCCCGGTGGAAATCAAACTCGCGCCGGATCGCGTAGCCGCCGCCGAGATCGATCGAAACATTATTGCAGGGCGAGTAAATGAATCCGCCGCCGGCGCGATATTCCGTATAATCGACTTCAGCGCCGTTTAGTTTCGACGGGAAGATCGTGTCCTTCCGATCGGTCCGGAAGGAGCCGCCGGTCAGCTCGCCGCCCAGCCAGAAATCCCATTTGTCGTTAGGCGAATAGATGACGCGCGGCTCCGGCAACAGGCCGAGCACTTTCCATTTGTCGTCCGGCATCCAGATCAGACCGACCAGCGGGACCACGGGGAAGCGTCCCCGCAGGAACGACGCGTTCAGTCCTGTGAAGAGATAGAGGTGATCGGTCTGCAAAACAAAGATGCGTCCCAGGGTGATGGGGGCGTCGAACGAGGCGCTGTCGACGTTATCCTCGGTGTAAAAACCGGGCTTCACCTGGAGGAAGGCGCCCACGTCGTTGTTGTGCATGTAGTCGACGCCCACCACCGCGGCCACGCTTTGCAAATGATCCGGCACTGGGGCGGACGTGCTGCTGAAATCGAAGCGGGCATAGTCGATTCCGAGACGGAGGTAGAGATTGCCGTGGAGGAGGATGCGATGCGCGTAGGAAAACGAGTTCTGGATCGCGTCCTGATCGCCAAAGCTGACGTTGCGATGCAGATCGCTTCCGGTCACATAGCTCGATTCGATCTCGATAAGGTCGAGCGAGACCGGCTCCGGTTTCTCGTCGCCGATCGATTCAACCGCGCCACGGAGCGTCAATCCCCACATCCGCGTGGCGGCGAGGCAGAGCAGGAAAAGGCAGCAGGCGGCTTTCTTCATCGGCGGGATCGTAGCTGATTCGTGGCCCGGGACAAAACGGATTTGTCTGGAGGCGCGATTTATTGTTCAAAAGGTGGGTGAAGAAGGCCATCGACCATCTCGCCCAGTCGGACCCCCGCTTCGCGGACCTCATCGGGCGGTCCCGCCGGTTCGACGTGGTGGCAAACGAGCTGGTGCGGCCTTTCGATGCCTTGGCGGAATCGATCGCCTATCAGCAGCTTAGCGGAAAGGCGGCCGCCACGATCTGGGGACGCGTGCGCGCGCTTTACGGCAAACGCAAATGGCTCGATCCGGCGGCCGTCCTGAAGACGCCGGACGAAACTCTCCGCGCTTGTGGCCTTTCCGGCAGCAAGACCGCCGCGCTCAAGGATCTCGCCGCGAAAACGCTGGACGGCACGGTCCCAGGTCGCCGCGAACTTGTGCGAATGACCGACGAGGAAATCATCGAGCGCCTGACCAAAGTGCTCGGGATCGGGCGATGGACCGTGGAGATGCTGCTCCTGTTCGAGCTGGGCCGGCTCGATGTCTGGCCCCTGGCCGATTACGGAGTCCAGAAAGGCTTCGCCAAGACGTTCGGCCGCAGAAAATTGCCGACCCCGAAACAGTTCGCGAAAATCGGCGAGAAATGGCGGCCTTATCGGTCGGTCGCGGCGTGGTATTTCTGGCGCGCGCTCGACGCTCCGGGCGCGTCGCCGACAAAAAGCCGCTTCGACTGAAGTTGTAGCTTCAAGAGCATGCGCGGCAATTGACTTGGCGATGGCTGTTCGTTAGAACAGGCCCATGCCGATGATTCATGTCGCGCGCGATGGCGCCAAGCTGGGCGAATTTACCCTCGAACAAATTCAGCAGGGACTGAGCACGGGCCAGTTTCGTCCCACCGATCTCGGCTGGCAGAACGGTATGAGTGACTGGCGCCCGCTGAGCGAGTTTGTTGCTTCAACAGCGGCTGCCGCGCCGGGCGCCGCCCCGCTGGCGGTCGCGCCTGCGGCAGCGCCGGGCTCCGGTTTGCCCTGGGAGAATCGTGAGCAAATCGGGCTCGTGAAGGCGTGGCTCGACACGGTGAGTCTCCTGATCGCGAAGCCGGGCGACGCGTTCGCAATGATGCGACCCGAGGGCGGATTGATGGACCCACTTCTGTTTGGCTTAATCGGCGGATGCGCGGGTTCGGTTGTCTCGATTTTGTTCCAAGGCCTGATGCAGTCGATCCCCGGCTTCAACAGCGGCAATGATCTGTCTCATTTTTTTGGACTGGGCCACTGGGCGTTCATCATCATTTACGCGGTGATTTCCCCGTTGCTGGTGGTGATGGGACTGTTTATCGGCGGCGCCATTTTGCATGTCTGCCTAATGCTTGTCGGCGGCGCGAATCGCTCGTTCGAGACGACGTTTCGCGTAGTTTGCTTCGCGGGCGGCGCCGCGAACCTGTTTTCCATGATTCCGATGTGCGGCGGGCTCATCGCCGCTGTTTACCAGATCGTCCTCAACTGCATCGGCCTCTCCCGCGCGCACCCGACCACCACCGGCAAGGCGCTCATGGCGATTTTCCTGCCGCTGATTGTTTGCTGCGGCCTCAGCCTTCTCCTCGGCGTGATCCTGGGCGGGTTCGGCGGGCTCAGCCAACTTCTGAACAAACACTGAGCGCGATTTCGCCGCGCCTTCGAATCGATGCGCTTGGTCTGGCGAAAACTCGCGCCCGGCGAATTCAATTACGAGCTGGTCTGGCTTGCGGTCTCCGTGGCGGCGGCGGTTGGTGGTGCGATCTGGCTAAGGCTTGGGTTGCCGATGCCGCATTGCCCCTTCCTCGCAATCACGGGTTATCCGTGCCTGACCTGTGGCGCCACGCGGTGCTCGATGGCGCTTCTCCACGGTAGCTTTAGCGCCGCATGGCTATGGAATCCGCTGGCATTCGTTACGCTTTGCGGCCTGGCCTTGTACGATCTTTATGCGGCGATCGTGTTGCTCGGTGGGTTACCGCGAGCGCGGTTGGTCGATTGGACAGCCAGGGAAAAAACCGCCGTACGCATCGGCGTGGTCGCGCTGATCGTTGTGAATTGGGTTTATCTGCTTGCCCATCGCGGGCGCTTTTAGCCTGGCAGGGCGGTCCATCAAACCAAGGCGTTGAAGCTTAGACGCAGGGCGCGGTCCGCGGTGAGGGCGCTGCCCCCTTTGATTTCATACGGCCGCGACATCAGCCGCAAAGCAAAGGGAATGAGCGCGCTTCGTTCGTCCGGAAGCTGGACGGCCCCGATATTCCCGCCGCTGATTTTTCGGAACGGCCATGATTCAAAGAGCCACTCCGCCCCTTCCGCCGCTCCCCAGCGCAAGGTCGGATCGGCGCCTTTCGCCTTCCGGGCCTTTGTACCCAGTTGAATGTCGTGCAACAGGATCCATCCGCCGCGTCTCAGGTAGGGAGCAAGCCGCAGGAGATCCAGCAACGGGAAGGGATGCTGGTGATCTGCATCGATGAAGCCGATTTCAAGCTCACCCGGTTTGGCGAGCTTGCCGACGTGTGTCGAATCGTGGGGAACGTGCAGGCGAATCATCGATGCCAGTTCAGGAAACGCTTCGGCGATCTCAAATCCCGTCAGGCGTGTCTGATCGATGAAGCAGTTTCGGGCGTGGTCGATCGTGTCGACCCATCTCGATCGGTCCTCCCCGGCCTGGCGACGGAGCGCCGCGGCGATAATTGCCGCCGAAAAACCGGTCAGCGTTCCAATTTCAATGACCCGTTGCGGGGCGAGAATGCTGACGAAAGCGGTCAGGAAAAAGTAATCGCTCGCTTCAATGGTTCCCGGATGCTGCATCGGTTGATTTACCATCGTCCGAAGAAATTCGGCCTCGCCCGGCGGCGGAATCTTGCCCGCCCGTCCCAGCATGGCGGCGAGGCGAGCGTAACCGGTTTCAAACTCGGCCAATGAATTGATCTCACACACTTCGCTGGATGAAGCGGGAGCCCCTGCGGAAAGATAGGGAAGCAACCGGCGAAAGAGCTTCATCCGTCCGCCGGGTGACGCGCGCCAGACGGAATCGAGCATGAGCGCCGGCGGCAGCTTAAGGCTTCCGTCACCACTGGACAGTACCGGAAAAAAATGCCGGCGCCCGGCGCGTCGAACGCTCCGGAGGAAGTCTCGCGGAAAGTGCAACAATCGTTTCATGGCTGATTAGGGCCGCGTTCTTCCCTTGCTCGTAATTAGCTTCATCTTTACGCTCGCGCGATGCGCATTCTGGTCACGGGCGGGGCAGGGTTTATCGGCTCGCACCTCGTCGAGAAATTACTCGCCGCCGGACACGAAGTCTCGATCATCGACGATTTCAATGACTTTTACGATCCCCAGATCAAGCGGGCCAACGTTGAAGCCTTCGCCGCTGAGGTCCCGATTCATCGGCTCGATTTGCGCGACGGCGCGGCGGTGACGCAGCTTTTTCAGAACGAGAAATTTGACACGGTCGCGCACCTGGCCGCGCGAGCCGGGGTGCGGCCGTCGATCCAGCAACCGCAGCTTTATTACGAGACGAACGTTGGCGGGACCCTGAATCTTCTGGACGCCGCCCGGCAGACGGGCGTAGGCCGGTTCATCTTCGCGTCGAGCTCATCGGTCTACGGGATCTGCAAGGAAGTTCCATTTTCGGAAGAGTTCCGTCTCACCCAAACAATCAGTCCGTATGCGGCCACGAAAGTCGCGGGAGAGTTTCTCTGCTCCACTTACTCGCATCTTTACCAAATGCGGATTGTGGCGCTCCGGTTTTTTACCGTCTATGGCGCGCGACAACGGCCCGACCTGGCGATCCATCAGTTCACGCGGAAAATTCTGGCCGGCGAACCGATCAACCAATTCGGTGACGGAACCACGCGGCGCGACTACACCTACATCGACGACATCATCCAGGGAGTGATGGCCGCGTTCGATTACAACGGGCCGCTCTACGATTTGTTCAATCTGGGCGAGAGCGAGACGATCCAGTTGAAAGACCTGATTGCCGCGATTGAAAAGACGGTCGGAAAGAAAGCGACGATTAATCAGCTGCCGGAACAGGCCGGTGACGTCCCGCTGACCTGCGCGGATATTTCGAAGGCGAGGAGGCTGTTGGGGTACAACCCGACGACGCCGTTGAGCGCGGGGCTGCCGAAGTTCGTGGATTGGTTCCGGGCAAAGCAAAAGGAGAAAAACAAACGTCCAACGTCCAACGTCCAACGTCCAACGTCGAAATAGGAGAGGGGAGCAAGCTGCTTGCTCTGGAATTCGACGTTGGATGTTGAGCGTTGGACGTTGGACGTTGGACGTTTTCCCCTGCCAGCTCGGCGGCGGTTCAGGCCGCCCTTGCAATCGGCCTTGTACAAGCCATAATTCCCGCAGATGTCGGGAATGTTCTTCGTTAACCCGGACGTTCGCTTTTCACGACGACTCAGTGTTTGCCAAATCCAGACGCGTCCTTTCGCTTTGGGGCTGTTTCGTTGGTTGACTGGTGCGGACCGCCGTTTTTTACGAACGAACCCCCGGCTCCACGAGGCGGAGTTTCCACCGGCGCTGCAGATTGCTTACTGGCTCCTTTTTGGGAGCGTTTCGGGTTCGCGCGCCACGGACTGTGCATCAACTGATGCGCTCCGCCCAAATAACAATTGGGTAATATCTGAGGATCAATATGGCATCTCATTCATCAGGGAGGAACGGCCGGCGACCACGCGGCGGCTCCCGCAGAAGGGGCGACAATCGCCCGCGCTACCAGAGTGCGCCCTCGCGCACACCAGCGAAGAAATCGTTCTGGCAGAAAATCACGGCTTTTTTCACCGGCGGCGGAAAACCGGCGGCTCGGCCGATGCAGTCACCCCGCAGCAACGGTTCGGAACCGTCACGCCCCTCGCGCAAGCCGGAAGCAGTCGAAGTGACTACGCCCCGGCTTTACGTCGGGAACCTGTCGTTTGATGCGACGGAGAGCGACTTGTTCGAGCTCTTCAACGGGGTCGGCGCAGTCCAGAACGCCGAAGTCGTGACCTATAAACATAATCAGCGTTCGAAAGGGTTCGCCTTTGTCCAGATGCAAACTGTCGACGAAGCCAAGCGCGCCGTTGAGGAATTGCACGACAAGGAATTTCTGGGCCGGAAGCTGGTCGTGAGCGGGGCGAAATCGAGCGAGCATCACTCCGCTGCCTGACGAGCTCTTGAATTGCGAAACCGGGAGACACGGTGAAAACCGGTCTCCCGGTTTTTTGTTTCTCAATCGTGCTCGTGCTCGGGGGAAGCAGATCGAGCACGAGCATGAGCACGAGCACGATTACGAAGTAGATCGATGAAACGCGTTTTCTACATCGTCGGCCCGACTGCAGTCGGAAAGTCCGAAATCGCGGCCGAGGTCGCGCATCGGCTTGGGGCCGAGGTTCTCAGCGCCGACGCCTTCCAGATTTATTGCGGGCTCGACATCTTAACGGCGAAACCGGACCGCGAGACATTGGCGAAGGCGCCCCATCACTTGATTGGCGCCGTGCCGCTGAGCGAGGAAATGAACGCGGAAAAGTTTCGCGACGCCGCGAGTGAGATTATTGGACGCGGCAAGCCGGTGATCGTCGTTGGTGGAACGGGTCTCTATATCAAAGCGCTCACCCACGGACTGGCCTCGCTGCCAGCCGCCGATCAGCCACTGCGCCAAAGGCTCGAAGGCGCCACGAACGAAGAATTATTGCGGAGCCTCGTCGCCCTGGATCCGGTGACGGCCGAAAAGATCGACCGGCATAATCGGCGGCGCCTGGTTCGCGCCGTGGAAGTTTGCTTGCTGACGGGCCGGCGTTTTTCCGCGCAGCGAGGCGAATGGAAGGACTCGGCTTCCGCGAACGGCGTTCGGCTCGAACGCGACCGGGCTGAGTTATCCGCGCGCATAGATCGCCGAGTGGAACAAATGTTCGCAGCCGGTGTTTTAGAAGAAGTGCGTGATGTGAAAAATGTCGGCCCGACCGCCGCCCAAACGCTGGGCCTGCGCGAGATCCGTTCCCTTATTGCCGGCGAGATCTCGCAGGCGGAATGCATCGCGGAAATTCAGCAGGCCACGCGCCGCTACGCCAAAAGGCAGTTGACCTGGTTTCGCGGGCAAACTAATTTTCCGTCGCTGAACCTTTCCGCGCACGATTCTGCTGAAGCCGTCGAGTTCATCTCGCAAAGTGTGTCGCGTGTTCTCACCTCTGGATGATTGACGTTAGTCCGAAAAAGAAACAGGAGCGCGCGCTCCTGATCGGTCTCGAGCAGGAAGGGATCTCGAAATGGGATCTCCGCGATTCGATGGAAGAACTCGCCGAGCTGGCGAATTCCGCCGGCGCGGAAGTGGTCGACACGGTGACGCAAAAACTCCAAAAGCCGACCGCACCCTATTATATCGGCAAAGGCAAAGCAGAACTGATCAAGGAGTCGTTCAAGGACCAGTCCGTCACCTCGGTGATATTCGACGACGAGCTTTCACCGGCCCAGGGGCGCAACCTCGAGAATCTTCTGTCGCGAAAAGTGCTCGATCGCACCCAGCTCATTCTCGACATCTTCGCGCAACGCGCCCGCAGCCGGGAAGGCCGCCTCCAGATCGAGCTGGCGCAATTGCAATATCTTCTGCCGCGCTTGACGCGGATGTGGACGCACCTTTCGCGGCAAACGGGCGGGATCGGAACCCGCGGGCCGGGTGAGACTCAGCTCGAAGTTGATCGACGCCGCGTCCAGGAACGGATCGCGCGTTTGGAGCGCGAGCTGGAAGGTGTTCGCAGAGTCCGCCTGGTCCAGCGCCAGGGGCGGAAACGCCATCAATGGCCCGTCGCGGCCGTGGTCGGGTATACGAACGCCGGAAAATCGACTTTGTTAAACCTGCTCACGGGCGCCGATGTCGTCGCCGAGGACAAACTGTTTGCCACGCTCGATCCCACGACCCGCAACCTGACGCTGCCGAACCGGCAACGCCTCCTGCTCACCGATACGGTCGGTTTTTTGCGCAAACTGCCCCACACCCTGATCGAGTCTTTCAAGGCGACTCTCGAAGAAGTGAGCGAGGCCGACCTGCTGATCCACGTGGTCGATCTCAGCCACCCGCGCGTCGACGAGCATATCGAAGCGGTGGACACCGTGATCAAGGAGCTGGGCGCTTTCGGAAAACAAACGCTCATGGTCTTTAACAAAATCGACCTGCTCGAGAACGATGAGCTGGTCGAGGTTTATGCAAAGAAATTCCCGGGCAGCGTGGCGATCTCGGCCCGAAAAGGAATTGGGGTGTCCGGTTTGGTTCAGGCGCTGCAGGATCAACTTGGCGCCTGGCGGCTGCGCTCGCGCTTTCGGGTGCCGCTTTCCGAACCGGGATTGATCGCGGAAATCCATCGCGTCGGCCACGTGCTGGAGTTGCGCTACGAAGGGGAATTTGCGTTGATCGTCGCGCACACCCCGCCGCAGCTGCAGCAAAAGCTCGCTCCATTCGTTGCGTAGCGGTCTTCCGTGGGCGCTTCGCTAAGCGAAGCGTAGAGCGCCATCGGCGCGACGTGAATGATAGCCTGGGGCATCGCCCCAGGAATTCGAATTATTGGATTGGGCCTAGCGCTGAAGGCGCGATTCAGTCCGGGAGTGTCCGGCGACGGCGTGAATCGCGCTTTCAGCGCTGGTTCCTGATACGTTCAGGATCCTGGGGCGTTGCCCCAGGCTAAGTTGAGTGACGCCTTTGGCCTCTTCTCGCCTGGGCAGCTGTGGCTAAGCGTGGCTGCGATCCCGGCATCGCCCGCAGGGCGACGGCTACAGAATCATTGACGCATTATCGAAGCGCGGCGACTAACGCGTGATGAGATTCCTGGTTACCTCCCTCCGCAAACTCGTCATCGGAATTATCGGCGGCACCGTGCTCGCGATCGGGATCGCGCTGATCGTTTTACCCGGTCCCGCCTTCATTGTGATTCCGATCGGTCTCGCGATCCTGGCCACGGAGTTTGCCTGGGCGCGGAGCGCCGTTAACAGGGCGAAAGCGGTGGTAGGCAAAGGAGGGGCGTCGCGATGACGGTGCGCGAACGCGTGGCGGCGCTGGTCAAAGCGCTGCCGAAGGTTTATCCGAACGCGCATTGTGAGCTCGATTTTCGGAATCCGCTCGAGCTGCTGGTCGCGACAATTTTGTCGGCGCAGTGCACCGACAAGCGGGTGAACGCCGTCACCCCCGCCTTGTTTGCGAAGTACAAATCAGCCGCCGATTACGCAAAAGCTCCGCCGGCTACCCTCGAGAAAATGATTCGGACTACCGGCTTTTTCCGGAGCAAAACGAAGAGTCTTCGCGGCATGGCGGCGGCAGTTGTCGCAAAGCACGGGGGCCAGGTTCCCGATACGATGGAGCAGTTGCATGGTCTGCCGGGCGTCGGCCGAAAGACGGCCAACGTCGTGCTCGGCAATGCCTTTCATAAGGACGAAGGAATCGTCGTCGACACTCACGTGATGCGGCTGTCGCATCGCTTCAAGATCACGCGCCAGACCGACCCGGAAAAAATCGAGCAGGACCTGATGAAGCTCGTCCCGAAGGAGCATTGGACGAACTGGAGCCACTGGCTGATCTGGCACGGCCGGCGGCGTTGCTTCGCCCGCAAGCCGGATTGTCACCGCTGCGAGATCTTCAAGCTTTGTCCGAGCGGCAAAGCTTTCGTCCGCTCCGGCGAAGCGCTGGCTCCGCCAGATTAGCGAAACTACTTTTTGGCTGTCTCCTCCAGCTCTTCGACTTCCTCTTTAGCGCCTTCTGCCTTCTGGCGGAGCCTTTCGAATTCGCCCTCCAGCGCTTTGAGTTCGTCGTCAGACAGTTTTTCCAAATCGACCAGCTTGTTCCGGGCAGGGCCCAGAGCGCGGATGAGCTCGTCGAGTTTCAAATGCACCGCTTTCGCGTCGCGGTTCTGGGTATTCTGGATCAGGAACACCATCAAGAAGGTCACGATGGTTGTCCCCGTGTTGATAATGAGCTGCCAGGTATCCGAGTAATGAAAGGTCGGACCGGTAATCGCCCAGACGACGATGATCAGGAGCGCGATGACGAACGCCCATGCGCTTCCCAGAATATTCGAGGTCTTTCGCGCGAAGACCCCGAAGGCATCGCGGATTCGGCAGAAGAGATCGCGGTCGTTACCGCTGTTCCCGCCATTTTTCCCGGGACCGTTGGTTTTGTGGTTCGCCATGCACCTTAACTTCGCTTGCGCCCGGGGAACTGCGCGCATAGGGATTTCGAACTTTGCACCTCAACCTTGATGACGCCTGGGCCGGTTTGCCCAGCGATCTGCCGACGGTGGATGCGCGGGAATGGGGGCCGCGCCTCCGATTCTCGGCCCCGAGCCGGTTGGTCGAAGAGTTCTTCCATGCATACGGCCCGCGGGTGGCGCCATTTCTCGTTTATGGCTCGGGCGATTTTCATCACCTGAGCGGGCTCTGGATTCGGCGGCTGACTGAGCCGTTTGTGCTCGTTTCGTTTGATAATCATCCGGACTGGGACGTGCGGCCGCCGCGGTGGGGTTGCGGTGGGTGGGTCAATCGCGCGCTCGAGCTCCCGCAGGTGCAAAAGGTCTGCGTTTGGGGTTGCGGCAATTTCGAATGTTGGTGGCCGCGAAACTTATTCGGGAATCGGCGCGCAGAACGAACTGGCGAGTTGGAGGTCCACCCCTGGGCGGATGGGCACCCAGTCAGGGACCACGACCGCCGGGGTGCGATCCTGAGTTCGAACTGGCGGGCGAAGTTCACCCAGTTCGCGCAAGGCTTAAGCGAGGCAAATTTGTACGTGACGATCGATCTCGATTGCCTGCGAGCCGAAGATGCGATGACCAATTGGGAGAGCGGACGCTTCGCCCTCGACGATGTGGCCTGGGCGCTCAACCAGCTGCGCGCGAAAGCAAAGATCGTGGCCGGCGACATCTGTGGCGCGTTCTCGCCGCCGAAATATGCGCGAGCGAAACAGCGGTTCGCCGCCGAGATCGACCATCCGAAGCTGCAGGGGCAAAACCTCGACGCGGCGCGTGAAGTGAATTTGCGAGCGTTTAGCCGATTGTGGCCGCTCCTGGGTGGGTAGGGACGCCGCGCTGCGGCGTCCGCGTGCGTCCTTGGTGGCGTAGATGCGACAAAGCGGACGCCGCAGCGCGCCGTGTCCCTACCTAGGTCATTGAGACCAGCACCACCCCGAGGCTGATCAGGGCCGAGCCGAAAACGAGCTGGAGAGAGAGCTTTTCCCGCAAAGTCACCCCGGCAATGAACGTGATGATGAGCACTCCCAATCCCTGGAAAGGGTAGATGAAGCTGAGGTCGTAACGCTGCAGAAGTCCCAGGTTTAGGAAAAATTGCGTGGTCATGAGCGCGATCCCGATGGCAAACGGAAGGACGACCTTTCGCGAGCGAAACCCCGCGTCGGTATGCGAAGAAGCCATGGCGTGTTTCAGGAAGACCTGCCCCGCGGTGTGGGCGATCAGAGCGACCAGGACAATGGCGAGAGCGACGGCGGTCATAACTCCTCCTCAATGCTCGCCACCGGCCTCGCCACCACGGCCAGGCCTAACGACACAAAGGCGATCCCGACCCAGCGCAAGGTGATGATATTCTCTCCCAGGATGAGCCAGCTTCCGAGCGGCACCAGGACATGGACCGCCTGCGAAATCGGAAACGCGATCGAGAGCGGAAGATACCGGAGCACATACAGCCAGGTGAGGAGGCTTATGATCACGAATACGATCGCGATCCAGACATAGATCGACCCGAGCCCGGAAAGGCCGGTCCAGGACCAGCTCGAATTTGGGTTGGCCGTCTCACGGGCGCCGCGTTTAAGGAGCAGCTCGTAGATCGTCACGCAGCTCACGCTGATCACGAGATACAGCCACGGATTGCGGAAGCCAGTCGGTCTACTTTCGCTCGCCATGGAGTTCGGGCGCGTTTGGGAAACGTTGCAACACCGGGTCGTGCCGCGTCGGTTGAAGCAATTTCAAGAAGGGCCGAAAAGCCTTGTTCAAGGCGGGATTAGCGTGGCGGACATAGAGATCGAGGGGGTAGAGCGTGCACCCGAGATGCAGCTTCGGCTGATAATTCAGCGGACTGCTTCGATAACGTTTTAGTCCCTGCTCGAGCGACCAGCTCAGAATGTCGCGCAACGTGTAAAAGTAGAGATGAAGATCAAGCGCCACGCGGTAATCCAAGCCCAGGTAATCGTCGTAGATCGTGCCCTCATGCACGAGCGCGACACTAAACGCAATCGCCTTTTCATGCTGGCGCCAGATAAAAAAACGGACGCGGTCCGGCATTCGGCGGCCGAGCTCGGAGAGATACTGCTTCGTCAGGCGCTCGAACTTCATGGGCGAACGCTCATGGACCTGGAGATAGAGCGGATAAACTTCGTCGACGTACGGGGTGAGATCGGCCGTCACTTCCACTCTGATCGGTTCGGCCTGCGCGATCCGCCGGAATTTTCGCCGCAGATCTTTTCGAGTCGAAGCGCCGAGCGTCGTCACGTAATGATCGAAGTCGCGGTAATCGAGCGTCAGCTCCGTCATCGGCATGCTTGGAACGCGGGTGAACCCGGCCTGCGCGAGATCGGTCAGCGCGTCGCGGTAAGTCGCCGGAAAATCCTTGAAGACGATGAGCGACGCTTTCGATTGCCGCGCGAAAATGGGCAGAACCTCGCGAAGAGCCCGCGCCACCCAGGCTTCGTCGCCAGCCGCGCACCCCGACAGGTGTCCTTCGCCCGCCGCGTTTCCGATCATGAGCAGGCGCATGGTCAGAAACCGCGGAAACCGGCGCCGAATTTTTTCGACCGCAGCGCGAAGCCCCGGAATTCCTTCCACCAGGTTTTGCTGCACGAAGAAGACCGGCTGAATGCCCCGAACCTTTCCGGCGCTGTCTTCGAGCAGAAGATAATGGTGCTCGAAATTCGAACCGAGGGTATCGGCCACGATTTCGTAGAAACGGTGGTCCTTCGATTTGCCTTCGAACGCGCGCGTCCAGGCTTCGTGCTGGGCGAGGTCACGGCGCGATAGGATACGGGCGACGCCACTGCTGAAGGGGATCGTTTGATCAGTGAGCATCGCGGTTAGCATTGATCGGTCGCCGCGGCGACCGGCTACAGAAGATCTGCCTTCGGGCCGCCGCTCCGGATATGCAGATCGCGTTGCGGGAAGGGAATCTCGATCCCGGCCTCGCGCAGCTTTTCTTCGATGGCGAAATTCAGGTCGCTCTTGAAACGGCTGGGCCGATGGCTCATTTCGCTGCTCCAGACCACCAGTTCGAAGTCGATCGAGCTTTCCCCGAACTGCTTGAGGAACACGCTCGGAGCGGGATCGGTCAGGACATGAGCGTTGCTGCTGCCGGCGGCGATGAGCGCTTCCCGCACTTTGTTGACGTCACTCCCGTAAGCCACCCCGATCGGAATGCGAAACCGCACCCGGGGATCGCCGTAGGTCCAGTTGGTGACGGGCGAATCGATGAATTTCGTGTTCGGCACGATCATCGAGATATTGTCGTTGGTCAGAATCACGGTACTCCGGGCGCGAATCTGCTGAACCTGGCCGACCACGCCCGCGACTTCCACCCGGTCGCCAATGGTGATCGGGCGCTCCGCCAGGATGACGAGGCCGCTGATGAAATTGCTGGCGATGTTCTGCAAACCGAAGCCGACGCCGACGCCGACCGCACCGGCAAAAACGGTGAGGGCGCCGAGATGGATTCCGGTGTTTTCAAGAACCAGGAAGATGCCGATGACGAGGACCAGGTTGCTGACGATTTGAGCGATGGCGTACTGGAGTGAGCGGTCGAGCCCGCTTCTGACCAGGTAGCGGTTGAAGAGAAAACGCTTCGTTCGCGAGGAGACCCAGAAAACGGAGACCAGCATTGTAATTAGGAGAAAGACCTGGAGCAGGCTCAGAGCGATTCCCGGCAGGGGCGCGGTCCAAAGCAGCGGGATGCCGGCGGCGTTCACCGCGTTGACTGTGAAAAAAACCAGCGAGGTCGCGCTCAGGATCGTGGTGACGATCGCGATAAAATTGGTATCGAGTTTAAACCGGGCCAGGAAGCGCCGAACGAGCTCGCTCTGGAGTCCCCGGGCCATGAGGAGACCGGCCGCGAAAAGGCCGCCGAAGGCCATCAATCCCAGGAAAGAAACGTAATGTTCCCCCATGTAAAAAAGGGGTTTTTCGAAGAGGGCAAAGCTCACCGGTTCAGTGTGGGACGGTTAACTTCGTCTGCAACCCGAAACCGTGGCGCGAGACGGCTCGAATGGAGACGGCTCGCCTTCGAGCCGTTTGGGATGGGCGCGTCGGGGGCTGGTTCCCTCCGGCACGATGGCGTGCCGGCTCCAAGAGAGGCGTGCCGACGCCAGGAAGACTATTGCTTCGAAGATTTCTCTTCGATGTACTTCACGACGTCGCCGACGGTCTGAAGTTTCTCGGCATCTTCATCCGGCACTTCGACGGAAAATTCCTCTTCGAACGCCATGACGAGCTCAACGATATCGAGCGAATCCGCACCCAAATCTTCAATGAACGACGCCGTGGGCGTGACCTGTTCCGGATTAACGCCGAGCTGTTCGACGATGATGTCCTTTACCTTCTCTTCGATTGATTTGTCCGTCATAAAAATTTCCTTTGGGCGTTATCTAAGGGGGCAGCTCTTTATCATTCTTGGTAAGGATGGCAACTAAATGAATTAGCGATCTTGTCAATCAATTTCAGGTCGAAGGATCGGATCGCGCCTCCTGCCCGCCAAACAGGCGAGAATTCGGCTCTCCCAACGGCATGAGCAGTTTACTTCCCCTTCGCTTGGCGTAAATGAAAAGAGATGCCTCCGCCGTCCACACCGGAAGATTTACTCGACCTCAAATTGCTGCCGTCGTGGGTAAACGAACCGGCGCGCCCGAATCATTACGCCGACTTTGAAGGCGAGGATCCGCGGGCCTTCGAGCGGGGCCCCGGGCGGTCCGACCGCGGCCGCGATCGGGACCGGCGCGGCCCCAAAACCCGGGAGCGACGCCCGAGCCAGCCGCGAGACCAGCGTTCCGGGGGACCTCGTCAGGACCGCGGGAGAGGCCCGCGCCGGCCGGAAAATCACCGTGAGCACCGGCCTGTCGAAACCGCCCCGCCGGTCGCCGTAACCGTCAGGTTTCTTCCTCATCCGCGCGCTTTCGAGAGTGTTGTCGCTCAGCTCAAGTCGGGGCCGGTGGCGTACTCTGTTTTTGCCCTGGCCCGGCTTTTCCTGGAGAAGCCGGAGCGCTACGATGTTCGCCTCACCGCGGCGGAAGGCGCCGACCTGCACCAGATCGGCGAAAACGGTGCGGTCGCTTCAGATCGACGCATTCTCGAAGGGGCCGCCTTTGCCAACGCCCGCGACGATTTTTATACGATCGAAGTCACGCAAAGCGAGCCGTTGAAGGGAAATTTCTCGAACGTGGCGCGTTGCCGACTGAGCGGGACTCTGCTTGGCCCCACGAACCATCATGCCTATCAACCGCAGCTGCGGAATCTGTATGAAACGCGCTTCAGCCGGCGCATGAGCTTTGCCGATTACCAAAGGCAGATCGAGATTGTCAGCGATCCCGCGGTGGTGGAGGAATGGAAGGAGCAGGCTCGGAATGTCACGACCTACCAAACCAAGGCCGTCGAGCCGCCGCTGACATTTACCAGCGTAGCGGAAGCGGAACGCCACTTTCGGCAGACGCATCTTCCAACGTTGTTGCGCAGCGCAAAAGAACTCACCGTGAGCGGCGTTTTGAGCCGGCGCCTTCCGGATCGTGGGTTGGGCCGCGCGATTGAGGAGGCGTGGTCGCAGGAAACCCGGTCGCCTTCGAAAATGATGCAGGAGCTGGCGGCAGGCCTGCGCCAGGCGGGGCTGAATATTTTTCGGCATCGCCGCGGAATGCTTTTCGTCTCGCCCGTTCGGACCCGAATTTTCGGCCACGAACGCGCCGGGGTTTCCCCATCGATCAACGCGATTTTGGAAAAAGTAGCGGCCGCGCCTGGGATTAACCGAAAATTATTGGCGGAGCAATTGAGTCCGGCCGGCACGGAAGCCGCCGAGCTCGAGAAGGCGAAAATGACGCTGGCCTCCGACCTGCACTGGTTGATCGGCGAAGGTTACGTCATCGAATTCAACGATGGCTCCCTTGATTTGCCCCGGGCAAAAGCGCCACCGGCGGCGACTGCCGAACAACCCGCTGAAACTGAAGTCAACGCCCCTTCCACGGAGACGCCTTCGGTCGAAGGATCTCAAGGCGAAGCCGGCGACGTCGCCAGCCAGGTGGAAACACCGGCCCCGGCAGAAGTACCGGAAGCCGTCACGACCGGCGCGGACTCGCCCGCGCTCTAAAGCGGCGAAGAACGGCTTACGCCGCTTTCTTCTTTGATTTCGCCTTTTCTTCGAGCGCGGTCTTTACCTGCTCGACGATGCCTTTGAAGGCGGCTTCATCCGTGATGGCCAGGTCGGACAAGATCTTTCGATCGAGGCCGATGTTGGCTGCTTTCAAGCCCTCGGCGAAACGGCTGTAAGTGAGACCCTGGGCCCGGACGGCGGCGTTCAAACGCTGGATCCAGAGATAGCGGAAAGTGCGCTTGCGGGTTTTACGGTCGCGATAGGCCCAATACTTTCCTTTCATCGTCGCGTCTTTCGCGTAACGGAAAAGTTTGGAACGGCGACCGCGATATCCCTTGGCTTGGTCGAGAACGCGTTTGCGTCGCTCCCGGCTGGCCGGGGCGTTAGTTGCTCTTGGCATTTTGTTTTACCCCGCCGAGGCGGGATTCCTCTTTCAGCGAATTGTTCTTTAATTATGATCTGCGCGACCTCATTCGCTGATTTGGTCCCGAATAGGAACCAGGTGAGCAGATCGCCGCGCGCCATCCGGCGGGGCGGGCCGGAACAGTAGCGAGCGAGCAGGCGGATGCAACCTCGGAATCCAACAGGCGTATTATTGCATTGGCCGTCTGGGACAAGGCTCCTAAAATCCGGCATGCACTGGCTCGGACGTCATCGCCGCGTGGCGCTGGCGCTTATTTGCGCGCTCTGCACGGGCATAATTATCGGCCTGGCCCTGCTTCGGCAGGTTGCGTTTGCCAACAGCATTTGGGCAAACGAAACCGCGTTTCGCGATGCCCTCGAACGGAAGGGTCTTCGCACCAAAGTTCATGACGAATTTGTCTTCCTGGGGATCGATGAAGCGTCCAAGCAATTGGACCAGGTGAGCGAAGAGGAAGTCGCTGGTTCGCCCGCCCTGCAAAAAATGCGTGAAGAGTTCCCGTGGTCCCGGGCGGTTTATGCCGAGCTCATCGACAAACTCTGCGATGCCGGCGCGCGCCTGATTATCTTCGATCTGACCTTCGATCCGGGCCGCGCTGGCGATGAAGAATTCCGCGCGGCGCTCGATCGTCACCGCGACCGGGTTGTCATTGGTGCGGACATCGAAGCAAGCGCAAGTTCCCAGACTGACAAAATGGGCATCATTTTTGTGCCGCCAAACAAGGCGCTGATTCCGGATGGTTTCACCGACGACCGCGTCGGTTTCGTGAGTATCTGGCCGGACGCGGACAGCCGGATTCGCCGGATTAACTACGCCATGACCGATTCGCAGATCATTGCCAAGATGAATGGCATCGAACCGGGACGCGCCCGAAGCGGTGAGACGATCTACGAGTCCCTCGACGCGCGGTCACTCCGCAAGCTTGGCTTCCGCAATCGCATTCCTCCCCCGGGCTTATCCGCCATGATCCGTTTCGGACCGAACGATGCCTATCAGCCGCGTTCTCTTTTCGAGATTTTCGTTCCTGCCTATTGGGAGAGGAACTATGGCAACGGCAGTTTTTTCCAGAACAAGGTCGTGCTCATCGGTGCGGCCTCGGCCATTGCGCACGATGTCCATCCCACTCCTATCAGCGATGTGACTTCAGGGCCGATCACCCATTTCCATTCGATCGCCGCCGCGCTGGATGGCGAGTTTTTAAACGAAACCGGGCCCTGGACAAACCTCGCTCTGTTGCTCGGCGCGGGCTTCTGCGCCTGGGTGGTGGTTGCCTTTGTCCGGCAGACGCTGGTCGCGCTTCTCCTTCTCATCGGGCTCAGTGCCGGCTATCTCGCCGCCGTGGTGGGACTCTATAACACGCAGAATGTTTTTCTGCTTACCCTCCCTGTCCTTGGCTCCTTCAGCCTGAGCGGACTGTTCTCCCTCGGCTACGATTTTACTCTGGAGCGCCTGGAGAAGCTCCGCACCCGCCGCACGCTCGAGCGTTACGTCTCGAAGAATCTCGTGAAGGAAATCCTCGATAACCCCGATAGCTTTTACAGCAGTCTGCGCGGAGTGCGGGTGCCGGCCACGATCTTGTTTTCCGACATTGTCGGGTTCACCTCCATGACGGAAAGCGCCGATCCCGAGAAGCTGGTGAAGCAACTCAACGAATATCTGAGCCGGATGACTAGCGCCGTTTTCCAGCACAACGGCACCCTCGATAAGTTTATCGGCGACGCTGTGATGGCGGTGTGGGGAAATGTTGGCAGCCGGGGCGTGGCGGAAGATGCGAAAGCCTGCGCCCGGGCTGCGGTAGCCATGCGACGCGAACTCGCGGCACTAAATAGAAGATGGGAAGGGGAAGGGACCGCGCCGTTCCATATCGGCATCGGCATTAATCATGGCGACGTCCTGGTGGGCAACATCGGCTCCCAGGAAAAGGCCGATCCGACTGTCATCGGCGACGCCGTCAATTTGGCCTCGCGGCTCGAAGCCCTGACGCGGACCTACGCGGTCGACATTCTGGTCGGCGCGCGGGCGAGCGAATTAATCCGCGACGAGTTTCATCTCCGCAGCGTCGCGCTGGTGCAGGTGAAAGGGAAAACAAAACCGGTCGAGTTGTTCACCCTCATCGGGGCGAAGGGCGGCGATGGAGACGCGGAGTTTATTCAGCGGCTGGAAACTTATGAAGCGGGCTTTCGGAAATTCCGGGCCCGCGATTTTAGCGGAGCAAAGATCCTTTTCTCACAGTTCCTCGAGTTTTATCCTGATGACGCCCTGGCGAAAATGTATCTCGAGCGTTCCCTGGAATACGAGGCCCAGCCGCCGGACGAAGCGTGGAATGCGGTCGAGGTATTTAAGAAAAAATAGCCCGCTGCGAATCAGCGGAGCGGTTTATGGATGAACGAGGTTCTTGAAGAGAAATTCGTAATTCGCGAGCCAGTTCAGGCCCACGGAGACAAGAAAGAGCGTCGTTTCGGTTGCGGTTAACCGGCGCGGGCCGTTGCCAACGATGAGCAGGAACATCCACGGGAGCATGATCATGGCGTAGCGATAGGAGAATTGCCAGCCACCTGGATTCCCGTGGAGCCACAGCACCAGGGTTAGTCCAGCGATGGCGAGCCAGCACGGCAGCCGATATTTTCCGCCTTCCCGAAAGAGCATGAACAGAAACGGGGTCGAGAAAAAGATCCCGCATCCAAACGGATAAAACCGGATGTAAGGGAAGACCGGCATGTCCCCTGCGCCCTCGAACAGCATTTTGTGGATGTTCCACGGGATGGAATAAAAGGAAAACAGGCCGTGCCGGTACCACGGTTCGTTCAAGACGCCGGGAATTCGGGCGTAACCGAAATCAGCGACCGAATGAAAACGCGAGTAATTGTAGGCGGCCATCGCGAGGAGCATGAGGGCGGGAATGGCGATGAACTTGGCCGTCCGGATTAAGGCCGGGTGATATTTCTTGTGCCAGGCGGGCGCGGGCGCCGGGACCGCAGGCGCGGGCTCGGGAGGTGTCGCCTCGGTAGTCACTGGAGCCTCGGTAACCATTGGGGTCTCCGTAGCAGCTGGAGCTTCGGGTGTTGAATCGGCAGCCGCAGATATCGGCGTGTCGGAGATGAATTCGGCAGGTGTCGGCTCAGGCTCGATGGGATTGGGAGAAGTCACCTCGGCCGAAGAGGTGGTTGTTAAATCGGCCGAAGCGGGAGCAGGTTCGACCAATTCCTCGGGTATTGCCTCTGCTTGAGGCGAATCGTGAGGCAAGGGAGCAGCCGGGGCTGAATCCGGAAGAGGTGCCGAATCCGAAAGTGGGCTCGCATCTGCTTGCTGAAAAATGGGTTGAGTTTGGCCCACTCGGAAAAACCAAAAATAGAGAAAGATCGGCACGGTGAGGACCAACTCGACCCGGTTCCCAAAAGCGAGGGCGAGAAACGCGCCGGCCAGATACGGATTCGGGCGGACCAGAGTAAAATAGAGGGCTGCGGATTGCCCGAGAACAGCGAAGCCGAGAGCAATTTGCCACGCGCCGGCGAAGCCGAGGTTCGTCCAGGTGAAAGTCGCAAACACCGGAAACAACGCGAGCAGGATGCGACGCGCCCGCGTCATGCGCATGACAAACGTCAGGCGGTAGCAAAAATAAACGCACCCGGCCGCCACGACGGAGGCCGTCACTTGCGCCGGCCAGTAGCGAATAAGGCCCATTTTGAGCAGCAGCGCGGACGGAATTTGGGCGAGAACCGCTCCAAGGGGGAAGACCGAATAGAATTTCCCCTTCCAAGGGACCAGCTCATTCAGCCAGGAGCCGGGATTCTCGCTGAGCCCAACGTGTCCTCGCAAAAGCGCGCCCGCGATCCGGACGGTGTAATCAAAATGGCCGTGGAGCGGCTTGGTCGAATAATAGAAAAGAAACCCGGCGGCGGTGCCCAGAACGAGGGCTATGACCGTATCGGATGATATCTTGAGTTTCACGCGCTTGTTATGAGCCGAGGACGATACTCATCCAGCGGAGCTCGTCGACTTACAGGAAGGATGTCGCCGTGACCAGCAGATATCCGCCGATGCCGGGACGGAGGCGCAACAGGATTGAGCCGATCGCCTCCACTTTTCAGACATATCTCAAAAATAGCTTGTCTCGCCCTCGGGTGCCATTATCAATTGCCCGCCGACCATGAAGCTTTGGCGAACATCAGCGGGAGAAATGCCCTGGCGCAGGGTTCTCTGGGCGGCCGCGCTGGTCGTTTCGTTTCTTCTCTGCGCGGCCGCGGCCTATCGCGGCGGTTACGTCGGCCCCGATTACAATGTGCATGTGGCGCGCCTCCGCGACCCGACAAGATTTTTCGATTTCTCCCATTCGTCCCCTCCCATTTATGATTTCGTGGGCCACGCGATTTACAGGATCGTCGGACCCAAGACCGCATTTCCCATCACCCTCGCGATCATTCAGGCCGCCGTTAACACCGTGGCGCTGTGGTGGTTTTTCCTCTACACGGAGCGCCGCTTTAAATCGCCCCTCCTTCATTTGGCCTTTGTTTTTTTTGTAACATTTCTCCCGGTCCGAATGATCCACTCCGTTACGAGCGGCGCCGATTGGCTGACAATTCCGGTGTTTGTTCTACTGCTTTTTGTTTTCGAGCGGTTTCGGTCTGCGGAAACGTCTACTCCGAAAAACGCGGCCCTCCTCGGGTTGGTTCTGGGGCTTGGAATTTGGAGTAAGTACAGTTTTATGGCTGTGATCCCGGCGATCTTTGTTATTTTTGGGTTCCTCTGGTGGAAGCGTCGGTGGAGCCTGCAACGATTCGTCGCAATCTGCGCGCTGAGTTTGATCCTTCCTACCGCGCTGGTGTACCATTCTTATTGGGCGAGCGCACGGGCGAAGAACTCTGTGGCCACTACGGTTTGGCTCCCGAAAGGCGGAGCGCCGGGGCAACCGGACATGAGTTGGAGGGAGCTCTTTTGGGTGAAGACCGCTGACCTCCAACTTTTCAAAGCTCCTGAGTACTTTAAGAAGGAGATTCTGGCGGCGCACAAACACAGCTACCTGGGTCTGGTTCATCTGGGCACTTTTGCCGATACGATGAACATCTTTCAGGATTTGCCTGGATCTCACAGTATCGACCGGATTCTTATCCCCGATTTGAAAACGCGCCGGCCATGGAAGACCCCGGTGATGGCGGCGTCGGTGTGCCTGGGAGCTCTCTGGACTGTCCTGGCCTTACTCGGCACGGCCTGGCTTTTTTTCGCCGCGGTGTGGCGTCTTTGGCGAGATAAAATGGAGCGCGAGGATGCCGCCCTGTTTATGGGAATACCCTACTTTTTGCTCTTGTTTCTTGCGCTCCCTTTCGTCTATTCGGGCGCTCTCGGCGGGGGTTGGACGCCACGCCTGATCCTGGTGCCGCTCCTCTGTTTTTTCTGGGCCGGATTTCTTTTGCTCGACCGAACCGTCGGAGCGAAATGGCCAAAGAGCGCGTTCGTCGTTCTCACTCTCGTCGTCATCCAGTGCGGGATTGAGATTGTGATGCTGTCGTAGGCGAACAAACCAATAGATCGCTGACGGCAAGAGACCGTTGCGATTGATCACTGCGGGGAGCGGGTGCGGACCTCAGTGTAAGCGTGGTGCAGAGGACGGTATCTCGGGGAGGCAATTACGCCTTTTCGATTCAGGAGGAAAGCTGCCAGTAATTTAAGAACACCCAGGCCGTAACGGACCGAGCGCCCGAAACCGATGGTGCTCGCTTCGGGAAAATAGCGGTGTGGCACCGAGATTTCTGCAATGCGGGCCCCAAACCAGACGGCCTGCGCCACGATCTCCTGGTCGAAAATGAAATCGTTCGAGTTCAGGAGAAAGGGCGCGGTTTCGAGCACGCTTCGGCGAAAGGCGCGAAAGCCGGTGTGATATTCCGAGAGCTCGAGCCCGAAGACCTTGTTCTCGCACCAGGTGAGAAAGCGATTCGAAATCCGCTTGTAAAGCGGCATCCCGCCCGCGACCGCGTGGGCCATTCGCGAACCCAGGACGAGGTCCGCGCGGCCCTCGATAATTGGCCGAATGAGGTCCGGGATTTTTTTCGGGTCGTATTGGTAATCGGGATGTAACATCACCACAATGTCAGCGCCGGTCTTGAGGGCCTCGACGTAACAGGTCTTCTGGTTTCCGCCGTATCCCTTATTTTCCTCATGCAGGAAAACGCGCAGCCCAAGCGCGCGCGCGATCTCCACCGTCGCATCGGCCGAAACGTCATCGACGACGATGCATTCCTGGACCGAGTCCAATGGAATCTCGCGATACGTTCTCTCCAAGGTCTTGCCGGCATTGTAAGCCGGCATGATGACCACTACTTTTTTGTCAGCAGCCATAGTCAGGCGCCGGCCCTATTGCGCCAACGGGATTCCGGCGGCCTTGGCTTTCACGAGAGTCATCACCACGACCCGGTCGGAGCCTTCCCAAGTCGAGTAGTAGTTGAAGTTAATCTCTCGAGGGCCGAATACGGCGCGAGTGAGCCAGGGATCGTTCGCGCTCCATGCGTAGGCTGCGGCGCCCTCGGTCTTGGCGAAGAAAACAACTTCATCGGGGTTGGCCTGGACGGCGTTGGATGGGAGCGCCAGGCCCCGCCCGGCTGCCATCGAGGTTACCTTAGGCGAGACCCGGAACCGAGTGCCCGGGTGATCGCGGACATAGGCCATGGCCTCCGAGGCTGCGACTCCGTCATCGCGGTGGCGGATACTTTCGCCTGCGGAGATCAACCACGCAGCGTTGGCGGCCAGAGCGCCGCCGATCACGACCGCCAGGGTGATGCGTGCCGCGGGCCAGCGGAGGCGCACGAGCGCTTCGGCCAGCCCCCGCGCGCTCAGCACGGCGAGGAATGGCGCCAGGAGAAGGAAGTTGCGGACGATGAAGACGGTGTACTTCCAGCAGAAGAACGTGGCGAAGAGAATGGGAAAGCCGATCAAGACCGCGGCGAACTTTCGGTCGTCCCGCCAACACAGAACCGCGCCGGCGATGGCTGAAACAAAGAAGACGGCTGCGATGGGGGCGTAAGGTGAGAAGACATTGAGCGCAAAATACCGCACCAACATCCAGAGGTGCGGATACCCCGGTGCGACGGAGTAACCGAACCAACCCCCGGTGTAGGTTGCTTTGACCTTGGCGAGCGCGTCTGCGAAGACGATGGGGTCGATGACAGTGCCGGGCGTAGTAACAAGGTAGCTGGCCACCGAAAGCACACCCACTATCACTACGCGGGCGGTCCGCTGCGATAAAGTGGCTGGCGTCTGCAGAGCGGCGCAAAACATCACCGGGGCGAGCAGGAGGACGCCTGGGTACTTGGTGCCGACGGCAAGACCTACGACGATCGACGCTGCCCACAACCAGCCAGAGTGCCCACGGCGGTGATAGAGCGCCAGCAGCAGAAGGCAGAGGGCGGAGAACTGTGCCAGGAGGCAGTCGCCGACCAGAAAGCGCGAGTGATACGCCAGTTCCCAGGACGTGCCAAGGATCGCGGCCGCCAGCGTCGCCTGCCACCACCGGCGGGTGGTCACCCAGACCGCCAGGTAGACCCAGAGAATCCCGAGCGCGCAAACCATTACGAAGACAGCCCGCGCCTGGAGCAGATAGTTCGGCGCATTGAAGGCCGCGACCATCGCCCCGAGGACCTGGCGGACACCGCCACCTTGTCCCAGCGCCCGCAACCCGTCATCGAGTGACGGGACCAGGGCCAGCAGCTTGGCAAAACCGGGGTAGATGTACGGGCGCGAGAGGAAGAGTCCGTTGGCGAGCATGGTGCGCGCGGCGTCCAGGGTAAACTCGCGCTCGTCCCAGTGATGGCCGAAATCGATACCGCGAAGCCCGGTGCCTACGAAGAGCGCGACCAGCAGCACCGGCGGCAGCCACAACCGCAGCCAATCAGCTTTCAAGCGCCATTTCGGTCCGGAAAACATATCCAGGGAGGGTTAGCTCTTCGCGAGATTGTTAAGGGGAGTCCGACTGGCCAGAAGGTTGATGTATTGTTTGCCTTGGACCTCGGTCAAAAGTCGGGACGGATTGGCTACATGCTGCAAGCACCCGGCTTTCATCTCGTAGAGTTCAAAGCCACGGTCGCGGAAAAAATCGAGCAAACTTTCCGGAGGCGCGTTTGCCGCCCGCAAAGCAAACGGCATAAATTCGAAAAGCACCCGAACATCTGGGCTGGCGGAAAGCAGTTCTGTCATGCCGGACAACGCGGCCAGTTCGTGACCCTGAACGTCGATTTTGATGAATTGGACCGCTCGCACAGGCAAGACGTCATCCAGGCGCGCCACTTGGACCTCGATCGGTTGGGCATCAGCTCTGGTCGGGCCGAGGCGATTATCGCCCGAATTAAAAATAGCCCGTTGGAAGGTCCCGCGTCCATTTGTTTCGCCGGCGGCACATTGGAATGGAGTGACGTTCACGGCGCCATTGGCTGCGCAGTTTTCGCACAGCATCGCAAAGAGTTCTGGTTCCGGCTCGAAAGCGAAAACGCGGCCGTCCATCCCCACGAGTCGGGCCAGCAACAGAGCGTAAAGTCCTATATTGGCGCCGATGTCCACGGTCAGCATGCCAGGCTCGACCAATTTTTCCAGCAGCCTCGCCTCCTCCTTTCCCATTAATCCCAGGCGATGAAGTCCGAGAAAGACGAGCCGGTCGAGCGAGGTGGCGCGGAGGCGCTGGTTCCACACTTTCAATTCATGATGCCAGATCGAAGCGTGGTTAAGATCGTAAAGTAAGGACCCTATCATCTCGTTTCCCGTCCGGGGAGGCAACGCGTAGCGATTTGCGCTCCGCTAGATCAACTTAATTTTCATGATGGCAAGTAAAAGCATCCGGAAGAGCAGGAGGCCGTGACGCCACCGCTGGATGTTGGTCTCGCCGTAGGTGCGCTCACGATAACGGATCGGGATGTCGCCGATTTTCAGATGCAGATGATTCGCGCCGAAAATTAGATCGAAATCCCCAAAGGGGTCGAAGTCGCCGAAGTGCGCCCGATTCGCCGCGATGCGCGCATAATCTTCCCGGAAAAGGACCTTGGTCCCGCAGAGCGTATCTTTTAACGGCTGGTTGAGCGCCCAACTGAAAGCGATTCCAAAAAATTTGTTCGCGCAGAGATTGAAGAATTTCATGGCCTTGTCTTCCATCGGATAGACCAGCCTGACGCCATTCGCGAAATCGGCTCGCCCGGAGATGACAACATTGTAGAACTTCCCGAGCTCCTCCGGCGGCACGGTGAGATCCGCATCAAGGATCATCAGGAGCTCCCCGCTGGCAGCGTCGAAAGCTTCGCGGACGGCGTTACCCTTGCCCTTTCCGGTCTGCCGCATCGTCTTGATTTGGAGATCAGGGTATTCCCTCTTGACCCGCTCAATCTCCGCCCAGGTGTGATCCGTGGAATTTCCCTCGATGAAAATGATCTCGGTCTTGCTCCCGAGCGCTGGCACGCGCCGCACGGCGTTTTCTATGTTTCCAGCCTCGTTCCGTGCCGGAATCACGACTGAAACTGTCTTAGGGCCATGCGGACGGGGCAAAGGCCGGGCGACCTGAAAGACAGTCAGAGCCAGGGGCGACACCAGCGGGGCGATGAAGCGATTGACGAACTTTTCCAGGCCAAGAAGCGGGAACGTCATGAGCAACCGGCCTTGTTGTTTGATCACGTCCCAACCCGCGAGCGAAAGCAGGTTTCGCATATCGGTCGAGCTCAGCCAATTGCAGGGAGGGTGGGCCGCGCGGAGGCCGAGCACCGTCCCCAAACTAATGAAGGGCCACCAGAGCAAGCTGTGAAAATTCAGGATCAGACGTGTTCGGCCGTGTGACACGCAGTGAGCCTTTTCGAGAATCTTCTGGACGTCGGCCGCGAAGTTGAGCGTCTCCGAGAGAATGATGAAGTCGAATGTGCGGTTGAGCTCCAGGTTCTCGCCGGCCATGACGTGGAATTTTGCCTGGGGCACTTTCGCGCGTGCGGCCCTGATTTGATTGCCGGACAGATCGATCCCCGTGAGATCCTGATTCGGCAGCAAGGCAAGAAGGTCTCCGGCGCCGCATCCGATTTCGAGGACGCTCGCGCCGGGCGGAACGAGGTTGCGGTAATAAGTGGCCAGCAATTTTCGGTAATAGCGCCCGCTCGCCGTTGGTTCCGTCGGCGCCGCGTTATAGAAGGCCCGCAACTTATCCAGCTGCCGCTCCAGGAGGGTGGGACGAAATGGAACCGACAAAGGTGGCGAACCTGGCGGCAGGGCAGGATCGTCGGAAGCGAAAACATCGTTTTCTCCCTGCTCAAGAGGAGGATTTCTGTCGGGTTCCATTCGGGGGGCAACCCTAGCTAGTCCCACGAACACCGACAAGCCTCACCGCTTCTTCTTTTTCCTCGCCAACAAAAGCATTTCATGGAGAGGAGGTTGAAGGGTTGAAGCGATGAAGCAGACGACAGTCTGCAATGGTTCAAACGCTTCAACGCCAGAACGCCTTACCGCGGCCACGCATCAACAGTAGCCAAACGCTCACTCGCATCGTAAAGGACTTTGCGTGATTTCAGGGGCACGAAATTTTCATTTCATCGGGATTTGCGGCACGGCGATGGGAGCTGTGGCGGCGGCCTTGCGCGAACGCGGCTTCATCGTCACCGGCTCCGACGAGAACGTTTACCCGCCGATGTCGACCTTTCTTGAGAGTCAGGGCATCGCCTTGTTCGCCGGGTTTCGCCCGGAAAATATCCCGGAAGGCGCCGAAGTGATCGTCATCGGAAACGCGATGAAACGCGGCAACCCGGAGGTGGAAGCGGTCCTGAATCGGAAGCTTTATTACGTCTCGCTTCCCGAGATCCTGAAAGAACTGTTCCTGCGGAGCCGGCACAATCTTGTCGTCACCGGCACCCACGGAAAGACCACCACGACCGCGCTCCTCGCCTGGATCCTCAGCGTGGCGAAGCTCGATCCCGGTTTCATCATCGGGGGCATCCCGAAAAATCTCGGGAAAGGCGCGCATCTCAACGACTCGAAATATTACGTGATCGAAGGCGACGAATACGACACGGCCTTCTTCGATAAGCGCTCGAAGTTCGTCCACTACCTGCCCGAATTACTGATCGTAAACAACATCGAGTTCGATCACGCGGACATCTTTAACAACCTCGACGAAATCAAGCTCAGTTTCCGCCGCCTCTTCAACATCGTCCCGCAAAACGGCATGATCCTGTTGAACGGCGACGACGCGAACTGCGTGGACGTGGCTCGCCAGTTGCAGCCCTTGCTGGCGCAGATCGAGGAGGTGGGGTTCTCCGCCAATTGCGCCCGCCGAATCCGCGAAGCCTCTTATTCGGCGAACGGCTCGAGCTTCATCCTCGGCGAAGACAAATTCGAGCTGCCGCTCGTCGGCGAGTTTAATGTGCGGAATGCGGCCATGGCCGTCTCGGCCGCGCGCTTTTACGGCGTGTCGCTGGCGAACATCCGGAAGGCGCTCAAGAGCTTCAAGGGGATCGCGCGCCGGCAGGAGCTGCGCGGCGAAGTGCGCGGGATCAAGGTAATCGACGATTTCGCGCACCATCCCACTGCGATCCGCGAGACCATCCGTGCGCTCCAGCATCGTTATCCCGGCTCCCGAATCTGGGCGGTGTTCGAGCCCCGATCGAACACGACGCGGCGCGCAATTTTTCAGGAGGAGCTGCCCGATGCGCTAAAGCTGGCCGATGGCGTTTTCATTTCTCAGATCGCGCGCCTTGAACAGATCCCTGCCAAAGAACGGCTCGATCCTCAGGCGGTGATGAAATCGATTGCCGCCGCGGGCCGTCCGGCTTTCTACGAACCGGATGCGGCCCACATTATCGAGAAACTGGTTCCGCTCGTGAAAGAGAAGGACGTGGTTGCGGTTTTCAGCAACGGCGGATTTGATGGCATCCATGAAAAGCTGCTCGCCGCACTGGCCGCGGTGAAACGTTAGGAGGGTTACAAAGTTAAAAAGTGCCTGGCCGCGACGCGCTCGAAGCAACCTCTGCTTCCATGGTGGCCATGGAAGCGTTGTAAAACAGTTGTAAAACGGCTGTAAAACTTTGTAACTTCAGCCACGATTCCCCTCTTATAATCTTGACCCGGAGAGGCCGACCTATTACATACAGCGCGTGTTACGGCCCTTATGTCTCGTAGCGCTGTCGGTCGCAGCGCTAAGTTCCGGATTTGCAGAGGTTAAGCCACCGGCGTCATCCGTAGCTTCGCGCCCCTTGCCTACCGCCGCCCCGCAGACTGTCGCGCAGGCGCCGGCGTCCAACCCGCAAAAGCCAGCCGCGCCTCCGAACACAGCGCCCGCTCCGGCGCCAAACCTGGCGCCCCAACCTCCGCCGCCAGCCACCGTCCCCGTGGAGAAGACGGTTACTCTTCAATATCCGAATAGCGATGTCGCCGACGTGCTTCGGCTGTACGAAACGCTCACTGGCAAAAAGCTCATCATGGACAACTTCGTCCAGGGCAAGGTCAACATCTTCCTGGCCAAACCGGTCCCCAAAGATGAGGCCATCAAGATCATCGAGATGAATTTGCTCATGAACGGCTATTCCCTCGTGCCGGCCGGGGATGAAATTGTGAAGGTAATCGGTACTGGACGCAGCCCGCGCAATGCCGGCGTCCCGATCATTTCCGACGAATCCGACATTCCGTCGGGCGACCACGTCGTGAGTTATCTTTTCCGGCTCCATTACGCCGATCCGGTCGAGCTCCAGCAGGTGCTCGGGCAGTATCTTTCGCCGCCGCAGACCTACACCTCATTTTTGGCCCTGCCAAAATCCGGCGCCATTCTCATCACGGAAAACTCGAGCGTGATCCGGATGCTCACTCACATCATCGACCAGATCGACGTCCCACCTGCCCAGGTCGTGAGTGAATTCATCAAACTCGAACGGGCCGATGCCACCAAAGTGGTTGAGGCGCTCAAAGATGTTTTCGACAAGGGGAACACGCCCGCAACCGCGCCCGCAGCAAACCCTGCCCAGCCAGGAGTACGGCCACCGGGACGGGCGAACATCCCCGGGGTGCCGCCCCAGGTGACCATTGAAGGGGATCTGGGCGGGCTCGCCGGGCTCTCGGAGGATTCAATCGTGGTCGGCAAGATCAAGATTGCGGCGGACGTGCGGACAAACCGAATTCATGTCATCACCCGGCCGGTCAACATGCCATTTATCCGAAAATTGATTGCGGAGTTCGATGCCAACGTTGAGTTCGGCAAACCGGTGACGCGGCCTCTGCGCTACATCAGCGCGGCCGACATCCTGCCGGTGCTGGTTCAAGCACTGACTGAGCCGGGCGCCAATCAGGGCCAGGGAGCGGATGCTTCCAACCCGGCGGCGCCGCAGCAGCAAGCCCAGCGCAATGTACCGCGGAACACCAGCAACAGCAGTAGCGGGTTCGACTCCGGCTTTGGCAGTAGCGGCGGAGGAAGCCAGGGTTTCTCGGAAGAACTTTCCACCCAGGCGGTCGATACCACGCCCAAGGCTGTCACGATTGGCAACTCCAAGATTATCGCCGACCAAAGGGCGAATTCCATCATCGTCCTCGGAAATCGCGAGGTTGTGGTCAAGATAATGAAAATTCTCGACGAGATGGACATCAAGGCGCCGCAGGTGGCCCTAAGCACGGTCATTGGCGAGCTGACCCTGAATTCCGATCAACAGTTTGGGGTCGATTATTTCCAGCAGAAAGTCGGCATTCCGGGGCCCAACCATGACGGTGGCGTCGCCGGCTTCTCTCGCGGCACTCTTCTGAATGCACCGATTTCCGAGCCGGGCACGCTGCAGAACTTTACCCAGCTGGCCGAAGCTGCGGCCACGGGCGGGACTAATGTTTTCCTTTCGACCGGCTTTGGTCTGAAAATGATCGTTAAAATGCTCGATGCGACCGGGCGTTTCAAGGTGATCTCACGCCCGATGGTTTTCACGAGCAACAACAAGAAGGCGATTATCGCTTCCGGGACCGAAGTTCCGGTGCCGGTAAATTCCTCGTTTAACGTTGGCCAGACTTTCTCCAGCGTTCAATTCAAGAAGGTTGCCCTCCAACTCGAAGTAGTGCCCTTGATCAACTCCGAGAAGGAAGTCTCGCTCGATATCCTTCAGAAACTGGACAACCTCCAGGGCTCTACCTCCATCGATGGAAACCCAATTCCGAACATCGCAACGCGTTATATCAAGACGACCGTGGCGGCGGCAAATGGCTCCTGCATTGTCCTTGGCGGGTTAATTCAAGAGAATAAGCGTAAAGACAAAACCGGCATTCCAGTGCTGAGCCGAATTCCAGTCATCGGGGGCATTTTTAGGAACACGAGGGAGACAAAAGATCGGACCGAGCTCATTATTCTCATGCAACCGGAAGTCGCCCTGACGAAACTCGATCTTCATCGGCTGCGGCAGAAACACGAAGACAAAATGCATTTTGGTCCGGAGATCGACCAGGATTGTCCGGATTGTCCGGCCCCCAGCGAGGATAAGGAGATCGTGCTCCCGGGACCCGATATGCCAGGGATGAAATAGCGCCGGCGGCTAATCCGCTGCGCTAATCTGATCCGCGTTGATACGTCATGAAAACGATCGCGCCCGGCTGGGGTACTACAACAACTGTCGCCGGACCCGCGATGAACATATCTTCGTGGGGCGTAAACGCCGTGGGATTTGTGGCGAAAAGGACCCACATGCCGTCCGTTCCATTGAAGACGGCGACCCCGGCAGACCGGGCAGGGGAAGAGCCCGTATCATTCTGAGTAAAATTTGTGATCTTCATCCATTCCTTGGAGGCAAGACTGATTCGCACGTCGGCACCGTTATCGGGAATGATCATGCTCTTAAACTCGCCATCTTTGGCGGGAAGAGTGGTTAGGGAGAGAGCGAAGATTGCCAAGGAAACAATGAGGGTTTTCATAGGCCGCCGATTTAACCGGAAAAGCAGCAAGATGTCGATCCTGATGACAATTGCACCTCTTGCGCGTAAGATTAACCAGTGAACACAGCGGTCAGTAATTCTCTCGTAAACCTTCTCCTGGCGAGCGGCGTCCCCTCGCGCGAAGAGGCCATCGAGCTTTCCTCGAACCTCAACGGCGGATCGTGGACCAACCAGGTACTCGATTCCGGCAAGGTGGACGAACAGCGTTTCCTTGAGGCGATCGGAAACTATTTCCAGGTCCCGGTGATCTCGATCGACACGAAACGAATCGAGCGCCCGGTGTTGTCGCTCCTCCCGAGCCGCTTTGTTTTTCAGCACCACATCCTGCCGATCGAAACCAGGGACAAAACGGTCGTGCTCGCGACCTACGATTTGTTTAATTCCGTTGGGCGTCAGCTTGCCTCCCAGCTTTTGAAACGGCCGGTCGAATGGGTGCTGGTGCCGCGCGCGCAGATTTTGCGCGCTATGAAAACCGTTTACGGCGTGGGCGCGGAAACGTTCGATGAAATTCTCAAGACGAACCGGTCGTTCGAAAACTCACAGGATATTGAAAGCGCAACCGACCTGAACGCGGACGATCCGGAAGCGTCGGTGGTGAAGTTCGTGAACCAGATCATCCGTGAAGCCATCCTGGAGCGCGCGACCGATATTCACGTGGAGCCGCTCGAGGGGGACCTTCGGATCCGTTATCGGATCGACGGAATTCTCCATGAAGTCGCGGTCCCGCCGCAGCTGCGCCTCCTCCAATCGGCCATTATTTCGCGCCTGAAAGTCATGGCGCACATGGATATCGCCGAGCGTCGTCTGCCGCAGGATGGCCGGATCAATTTGGAGGCCCACGAACAGAAGATCGACGTCCGCGTCTCGACGATTCCGACCGTGAACGGCGAGTCCATCAGCTTGCGTTTGCTCAGCCGGGACCAACAGCAGTCCTTCGGTTTCGAGCGTCTCGATCTTAGCCCGGCGCAAACGCGCATCATGAAAGCGCTCCTCAACCAGCCGAACGGGATCATTCTCGTGACCGGGCCGACCGGTTCCGGAAAATCGACCTCGCTCTATTGTTTCCTCAGCAGCATCAACTCCGTGCAGCGGCGCATCATTACCATCGAGGAACCGGTCGAATACCGGTTGCCGGGCGTCTCCCAGATCGACGTGAAACCGGAAATCGATCTCACGTTCGCGAAGGGTCTCCGTCACATTCTCCGCCAGGACCCGAATGTCGTGATGGTGGGAGAAATTCGCGACGTCGAAACCGCCGACATCGCGATCCGGGCGGCGATGACGGGTCACCTTGTCTTCAGTACGCTCCACACAAACGACGCCGTGGGCGGCATCACTCGTCTCATCGACATGGACGTGGAGCCGTTCCTCCTTGCCTCGGTCGTCAAAGCCTTTCTCGCTCAACGGCTCGTCCGAACCATCTGTCCGGACTGCAGGGAGGCGGTCGAATATCCTTCGGAATATCTCAACGAAATCGGCGCGACCATTGCGTCGGGGACGAGGTTATATCGCGGGGCCGGCTGCGAAAACTGCCGCCAAACCGGCTACCAGGGTCGCATGGCCATCTACGAAATCTGCGTTATCACCGAGCCGCTCAAGCGCCTTATCATGCAGAAACGCGACGGCGGCGAACTCAAACAGTGCGCTATTCGCGAAGGAATGATCACCTTGCGCCAGGACGGATGGCGCCGCGTGCTCGAAGGCAAAACCACGATTGAAGAAGTTTTGCGCGTGACCCAGACGGACGAAATGATGGCCGAGACCGAGCTGCACAGCGTGCCGGCCACGGTGGGCGAAACGCCGATGGTGCTCGCGTAGTCGCGCTCTCGGGATGACTCCGCGACGCTATTCTTTTGGTTCGCCCCGAAGCTTTTCGATCGCTTCCCGATAATCCGGCGCGCGGAAAATTGAGGTGCCCGCCACGAGCACGTTCGCGCCGCTCTCGATGGAGAGCTTCGCGGTTTCGGCATTGATGCCGCCATCGACTTCGAGGTCGAGTTTCGCGCCGCGATCATCGCGCCAGGCTTTCGCGCGGCCCACTTTTTCCATCATCTCAGGCCGGAACGCCTGGCCGCCAAATCCCGGGTGCACCGTCATGATGAGCAGCAGGTCGATCCTGTCCAGATAGGGCTCGATTGCTGCAAACGGCGTTGCCGGATTCAGAGTCAGCCCGGCGCCGCAGCCGGCGTCGCGGATGGCCAGGAGCGTTTTCTCCACATCATGTTTCGATTCCGGTTCGACGTGGACCGTGATGGAATTCGCCCCGGCTTCCACGAAGCGCGGCAGATAATGATCCGGATGCTCGATCATGAGATGAACATCCAGCGGAAGCCGGGTTTGCTTGCGGACGGCGGCCACCATCGCCGGACCGAAGGAAATGTTATCCACGAAGTGGCCATCCATGATGTCGAGATGGAGCCAGTCCGCGCCCGCGGCTTCGGCGCGATGAATCTCGGTGGCCAGATCGGAAAAGTCCGCGGCGAGGATGGACGGAGAGACGAGAACGCGGGGCATTGGAGTAATGGAGTAATGGAGTAATGGGGTAATGTCGAATCGCCGCTTTCCCATCAATCCACTACTCCAATACTCCAACCCGCATTCGTCCTTGACGATGCAGGGGGGCGTTTCATGTTATCGCGCTCGCAGGCGCCGTAGGCTCGCCTGGAATGCTCGACCAATTTAGATTTCATGTTTAACGGACTTTTCGGCTGGTTATCCAGCGACATCGGCATCGACCTCGGGACGGCCAACACGCTCGTTTATGTAAAGGATCAGGGTATCGTGCTCCGCGAACCGTCGGTCGTTGCCGTGCAAGCCGGCACCAACAAGGTTCTTGCGGTTGGCGACGAAGCCAAACGAATGCTCGGCCGCACCCCGGCGAACATCGTGGCCGTGCGCCCGCTGAAAGACGGCGTTATCGCTGACTTCGAAGTGACCGAAGCGATGCTGCGTCATTTCATTCAAAAAGTGCACGGGCGCCGGGTCCGGGCGAAGCCCCGGGTCGTTATCGCCGTGCCGTCGGGAATCACCGAAGTGGAAAAACGGGCGGTGCGCGAATCCGCCACCCACGCCGGCGCGCGGGAAGTTTATTTGATTGAAGAACCGATGGCGGCGGCGATCGGGGTCGGCCTGCCGGTGCAGGATCCGGCGGGGAACATGATCATCGACATCGGCGGCGGCACGACGGAAGTGGCGTTGATTTCGCTTTCCGGGATCGTCTTCAGCCGAAGCGTGCGGGTGGCGGGCGACGAGCTCGATGAAGCCATCGTGCAATACATGAAGCGCGCCTACAACCTGATGATCGGCGAACGCACCGCGGAAGAGATTAAAATCAAAATCGGCTCGGCCTATCCGAGCGAGAAAGAGACGAGCGTGGAAGTGAAGGGCCGCGATCTGGTCGCGGGTCTGCCGAAGACGCTGCAAATTACCTCGCAGGAAGTGCGGGAAGCGTTGCTCGAACCGATCTCGACCATCGTCGATTCCGTCCGCATCACTCTCGAGCGTTGCCCGCCGGAGTTGTCGGCGGATCTGGTGGACCGGGGGCTCGTCCTGGCAGGCGGCGGCGCGTTGCTTCGCGGGTTTGATAAACTTTTGAGCGAGGAAACAGGTCTTCCTGTCCATGTAGCCGAAGATCCGCTGAGCGCCGTCGCGGAGGGAACCGGCAAATGCCTCAATGAACTTAAATTTTTGCGTCAGGTGGCTTCAACCGATCGCAATTGGCGCTAGGAGATTGCAGATTGCCGATTGCCGATTTCAGATTGCGCGGTTCGCCGCGCCCTTCCTGAAGTCTGAAGTCGCAAATCTGAAATCGGCAATCGGATGAACCGCTCGAGCATCATCGCGCTGGTCATCGTCGCCGCGGTCCTGGCCTATTTTCTCAGCTTCGGCGCGGAAAGCACCCGCAAACTGCAGGCGGGATTTTACAAAGTGATTTCGCCGTTTCTCTCGAGCGGCTCGGGATTGAAAAAGCAAATAACTTCGGTGAGCACAGGCTTGCAAACCCTGGAAGACCTGGAGCGCGATAATAATAATCTCAAGGTCGAAAATCGGGCGCTCAAGGCGACGAACCAGGCCCTGCGCGACATTGAGCATGAGGTGAACCGCCTCCGCCGCGCCCTCGCTTACCGCGAACGCTCGGATTTCCGCCTCGTGCCGGCCGAAATCGTCACCCGCGATTCCTCGACCTGGTGGCGGACGGTGACCATCAACCGCGGGAAGGTTGACCAGATCGAACCCGACATGCCGGTCGTGACCGATGAGGGTCTGGTCGGCAAGACGACCACCGTCGCCGACAACATTTCGATCGTTCTCCTGGTGTCTGATGAGAATTGCCGGGTGGCCTGTTCCGTCGAAGGCACGCGCGAGCAGGGAATTGTTTCAGGCGAGCGAGTTACCGGTTCGGTCTCACCGTTGCTCGACCTGAACTTTCTCTCGAAGCAAGCCGACGTGAGAACGGGCGCGAAGGTTTATACCTCCGGCGTCGGCGGAGTTTTTCCATCGGGTCTGCTCGTGGGCTCGGTGCAAAGTTTTAAGGTTCGGGAACTGGACGGCCAGGCGCGGATCATACCGGCCGTGGACTTGTCACACCTGGAAGACGTGTTTGTGGTCACCGGGCGGAAATAATGAACAAATCCGAAATCCGAATTTCGAAGCTCGAAACGATGCGGAAAATTCAAATGATCGGGTCCGGTTTCGAGTTTTTTCCCATTTCGAATTTGAATTTGTTTCGGATTTCGAGATTCGAATTTCGAAATTTCTCTCGATGATCTTCTTCGTCATCCTCCTCGTTCTTACTTTCCTCGCCCAGATCGTGGAGATTTTCATTCCGCCGCTCGATTGGATGTACAACGCCCACATCTACATCGTCCCGGTCATTGTCTTTTATGGCGCCATTGCGCTGCCGTTTCCGCTGGTCATGGCCCTGGCTTTCTTCGCCGGGTTTTTGCTCGACGCCCTCACCGTCCAGGTGCTGGGACCGCGGGTTGAAATTTCGTTCGGATGGTCAATACTCCTCTACGCCGTGCTGGCGGCCGTTATGCATGGCCTGAGGCCTTTGTTTATTAGGGGACGCTGGGAAGTGCATTGCGTAATGAGCGGTCTTTGCACCTCCGCGATTCTGCTGTCTCAATATCTTATGATTGCTTTCCGGCGCGGCTCGCTCGTTTTCACCCGCGAGGCCTGGTGGCAAATCGGCGGGCCCGGAGTGATTGCCATGATCATGGCCCCGCTGGCCTTCTGGATTCTGCATACTCTTGCCCGGGCCACCCGTAATCCTTATGTTCCCGATCCGGAGGCGTACGAATGAACCAGAGCCGTTTCAGTTCCCGTTGGCGCCTGCAATTCCTCGCTTTGCTTATGCTGGCGGGCCTGGCCGCGCTTCTGGGTAAGCTTTGGTACGTTCAGGTAGCGCACGGCAAGGAGTGGACGGACAAGATTCGCGGCAGTTCGGAAGCGACGGTGCGTATCCCATCCGTGCGCGGGGAGATTCGCGATCGTAACGGCACCATCCTGGTCCAAAACCGGGCCAGCTATGAGGTCGATTTTTATCTCCCGGAGATGGTGAAAGGATACCGCGAGCGCGTGGGTCCTCCACCCCTGACCGAATATCGCAGCACGATCAACGGCATGCCGAAAGACCTGAAGGAGCCGGACATCGTCAAGATCGTGAACACCGGCGTCGTTCCCCGCCTCGACGATCTCGATCTGGCGCGCGACTACAATTCTGTTCAGCTCCAGCGCCATTTCCGCACCAACACGGAGGTCCCGTATTCCTATCTTAAGGACATCGATTTCGACACGATGGCGAAATTTTCCGAGCACGACGTGGGCTTGCCCGGCGTGGACATCACGATCAAGCCGGTGCGTTCCTACGTTTACGGTGCGCTCGCCGCGCACCTCCTCGGTTACGTCGGTCCGCCGGACGACACGAACAAGGAGGAGGCGAAGAAGTTCACGTTCTATCAATCAGACGTGGAAGGGAAATCCAACGTCGAGAAGGCGATGGATGAGTATTTGAAGGGTAAACCCGGCGTCCGTTACATGCGGCGGAACGCGAAAGGGCAGATCGACGGCGTTCTCCGCGAAGTACCGCCGACCGCGGGCGCGAACGTGAATCTAACCATCGACGCGCGCATCCAGATGATCGCGGAGGAAGCGCTCCGGGCCGTCGGTCGCGCGGCGGCGGTGGTGGTGGATCCGAACACCGGCAACATTCTGGCGATGGCATCGGTGCCGTCATTCGATCCGAACACCTTTATCCCGAGCATTAAGGCGAAAGATTGGGAAACGCTTCGCAAAGATGAAGCGACGCCGATGGTGAACCGGGCCGTGAGCGGGTTCCCACCGGGTTCCACCTTCAAGTTGGTGACGACGTTGGCGGGACTTCGAAAAGGGCTGGCGTCGAAGACGTTTAACTGCGGCGGCGGCGTCAGTTACGGCGACCACTTTTTTCACTGCTGGATCGGAGAGAAGGGCGGCAGCCATGGCACGATCGGAATCGCGGACGCAATTAAAGTTTCGTGCAACTCGTTCTTCTACCAGTTAGGAAACGCGGCCGGAATCGATGCGATCGATGAGACGGGCGACGATCTCGGCCTGGGAAAGACCTCCGGCATCGAGATCACAAGCGAATCGCCGGGGGTGTTGCCAGGTCCCGACTGGATGCGGATTCATTATCCGCGCGAGCGCTGGTCGCAGGCTTACACGGCCAACGTCTCGATTGGCCAGGGTTACGATTTGGTCACGCCGCTTCAGCTGGCGATGGTTTACTCCACTGTCGCCAACGGCGGAGTCTCCTATTATCCGAAGCTGGTCCAAAGCGTGACGAATCTGGATGGGAAACCGTTGCTGAACGAAAAAGGCGAGCCGGTGGTGAATCCCGCGCCGAAAGTGCATCATGATCTGCGCTTCGATTTTCCGGCGCAACAAATCCAGCTCGCGCGTCGCGGCCTTTGGAAAGTCGTAAACGAAGACGGCGGCACCGGCCGGGTGGCGCGATTGAATAACGTGCAGGTCGCGGGCAAGACGGGAACAGCCCAGGCGATGACGGAAGGGAAAAAGGACACGATCGCGTGGTTTGCGTGCTTCGCGCCGTTCGACAACCCGAAGTACACGATCGTCGTGATGGTCCAGGGCGGCGAACATGGCGGATCGGTTGCCGCGCCGATCGCAACCCGGATTCTGGAGCGGGCGCTGGCGATGGATCAGGGAAATTTTCAGCAGCAAGTCGCGTGGATTGCACCCGCCCACAAGGCGAATCCGTTCCAGATGATTCCTGCCGTCACCTTCAACGATTCCGGTCCGAAGATTAACGCGAGCGACGAAGAGAACCTCGACGGAAATAGCAACAGCGATATGGCCAACACGACTGCCGATCCTTCCGTCGAACCGGAAGCGGATGCGGCCGGCAAAGTGAAAAAGGTCATGCGACCGGTCGTGGTGGCTACCCCGCCGCCGCGCAAACTTAACTTTTTTGAAAGACTTTTTGGCGTCCGCCCGAAGCCGGCGCCAGCACCCACGCCACCGCCGAAACCACAGCAACGGCCGGTGCGCAGATGAAAACCTCTTGATCGGAAACCTAGCGCCGCCAACCCAACGCCCCGCTTCGCTTATGATCGCAAACCCTCTCCCCGATTATGATAGACCAGGTAAAACGTATTTTAGGTCTTGGTTCGCCCAAGACCGGCAACAAATTGATCGTCAGTGTCGAGAAGTTGGAGCGCCGCGTCGCCCTTCTCGAAAATGGCCGGCTGGAAGAATATAACGTCGAGCGCAACAGCTCCCGGAACATCGTCGGCAGCGTTTATAAGGGAAAAGTTAAGAACATCGAGATGGGGCTCAAGGCGATGTTCGTCGACATCGGCTTCGAGAAAAATGCGTTCCTCCATTTCTGGGACGCGATCCCGGCCGCGCTCGACAGCGGCATCGAGGAAATAGACCGGCCGAAAGATCGCCGGCCGAAAAAGCGGATCACCGCGAAAGATATCCCGAGCATCTATCCCGTGGGCTCGGATGTGATCGTGCAGGTCACGAAAGGCCCGATCGGAACAAAAGGACCGCGCGTTTCGACCAACCTCAGCTTCGCCGGGCGCTATCTCGTTTTCATGCCCTACAGCGATCGGAGCGGCATTTCGCGCAAGATCGAGGACCCGAAGGAACGGGAACGATTGCGCAAGATCCTGCGCGGCCTCGAGATTCCCGAGGGCGTTGGCGTCATCATTCGGACGGTGGGGGAGGGCCAGCGGGCCCGTTATTTTGTGCGCGACCTGAGCTTTTTGGTCGAGCAATGGGCGCGGGTTGAACAGTTGATCAGGGACGAGCCCGCGCCCTGCCGTGTTTTCGAGGAACCGGACCTGGTGGAACGCACCGTGCGCGATTTCCTCACCGAGGACATCGACGAAGTCATGTGCGACGACCGGACTGCGATCGATCGCATGAATGCGATGGTGGGACAGATTTCGCGGCGCGCCCGCAGCCGGATCAAGTTCTACGATGGGAACTCGCCGATCTTCGAAAACTTCGGCATCCAAAAGCAAATCGACGACGCCTTTCATCGTCAGGTTTGGCTGAAATGCGGCGGCTATATCGTCATTGACGAGACGGAAGCCCTGGTGGCCGTGGACGTGAACACCGGTCGCAACAAGGGCGGCCGCGACGTCGAAAAAACAATTTTGCAAACCAACCTGGAAGCGGCGGATGAAATCGCGCGGCAATTGCGCCTGCGCAATATCGGGGGCCTGATCATCGGCGACTTCATCGACATGAAGAGCCGGAAAGACCAGCAGGCCGTTTACAATCTGATGAAGGAACGGCTGAAGCGCGACAAGGCCAAGACCCACGTTCTGCCGCTCTCGGCCCTCGGTTTGATGGAGATGACGCGGCAGCGGGCGCAGGAAAGCCTGAGCGATTCAATCTACGAGAATTGCCCGTACTGCCAGGGGCGTGGCGTGGTCAAGACCTCGATGACGACCAGCGTGGAGCTGCACCGCACCCTCAACACCGTCATGCGCAAATACCAGGACAGCGTCCATGATTTCCTGATCATCCTGAACCCGGACGTATTGAAGCGTTTAAAGGAAGAAGACGAGGAGATCCTGATCGATCTCCAGAGGCGTTATGCCGCCCGGCTGGCCCTGCGAGGGGACCCGACCTACCACCACGAGAAATTCCTGGTGGCGGACGCCAATTCCGGGGTCGAACTAAAGCCTTGACACCGGGAGAAAACGCCCGTTTCGTTCTTGCAAATTAGTTTACCTGTGCCAGAATCGCGGACGTCCAAGGGAACCCCCAAATGCGTTCTTTAGGATGCGCATGGTAAATGCACGGGAGCACTTAACCGAAACAAGGAGAAAACAAATGAAAAAACTAATACTGAGCTTGAGCGCGGTAGTCGCGATGACCTCTATCGCCTTCGCCGGGGAAACCTACACGAAGGAATCGAAAAGCGTCGCTCCGCCGCCTTGCCCGCAATGGTATGCGGATAACGAATTTAACCTGACCCTGAGTGGCGCTTACGCCTTCACCGGCAACGAATGGCGCGACGACCAATATCTGGGCGTGGATCACGCCTGGGGTGGTTCAATCGACGCGAAGTACTTTGTCCATCGTTACTTTGGTTTCGGTGTTCAAGGGACGCTGTTGGTGCCCAACGACCACGATGTCATCGAGAACGGTTTCACGCGGGTTCGCGTGGACGGTGACGACAATGATCTCGTCGGCACGGTTTTGGGCACGTTCACGCTGCGTTTCCCGATCAGCTGCTCCCGGTTTGCCCCCTATGTCTGGGGTGGCGGCGGTGGAATCTTCGGCGGTGGCCGGGATCATTTCTTCCGGCTCAACCCCGCGCAGCCATTCGGGATCGAGCGAGTGACCACCAATTCGGATGAGACCAAGTTCATGGGCCAGGTCGGCGGCGGGTTTGAAGTTCGCTTCACCCCGCACTGCGGCTGGACCAACGACTTCAGCTGGAACATCGTTTCGGGCTCGAACAACAACTTCGGCATGGCCCGCACCGGCATTAACTTCGCGTTCTAAACAACGCCGTATAATTCAACAAGACGCCGGGAACACTGTATGTGTTCCCGGCGTTTTTTTTGTACCTAATCGTCTTCGGCAGGCGTGACGGCGGATTGCGAAACGAAAAGCCCGAACGAAATTGCTTCCATGGCGTTCGCCCAGATTTTGGACAACCTGCCGCTGCAGAAATCGCCGCTTCTGCGGCGGTTCCAGGATTTGATTTCACCGAAGTCGGACGAAGAACTCGAATCGCTGGCACAGCAATCCCATCGCCTGAGCTTGAAGAATTTCGGACGCACCATGCGTCTCTTCGCTCCGCTTTATCTTTCGAACGAATGCATCAATAACTGCCGCTATTGCGGGTTTTCCCGGGACAACCCCATCCTCCGTGTGACCCTCGACCTCGAGCAAGTGGTGGCGGAGGGGCGGCACCTCGCCCGCGAAGGGTTTCGCCAGATTCTGGTCGTGGCGGGAGAACACCCGAAATTTGTCAGCCAGGATTATCTGGCTGGCTGCGTTCGGGCACTCTCCCCGGATTTTTCCTCCATCTCAATCGAAGTCGGCCCCATGGAAACAGCGGATTACGTCCCAATCGTGCAGGCCGGCGCCGAAGGTCTCGTGGTTTATCAGGAAACCTACGACCGGAAAACGTACGCCGAGATGCATACGTCCGGTCCCAAGCGGGATTTCAACTGGCGCCTCGATTGCGCGGAGCGGGGTTATGCGGCGGGATTTCGGCGGTTGGGAATCGGAGCCCTGTTCGGATTGTGTCGCTGGCAGGAGGAGGCGCTGAGCCTGGCGGCGCATGTCGAGTATTTGCTGAAACATTGCTGGCAGGCGCAGATCACGGTCAGCCTTCCGCGCCTGCGGCCGGCCGCGGGCGAATTTCATCCGCCGTTTTCGATGACGGACCGTGAATTGGCGCAATTGATCTGCGCCTTTCGCATTACCTTTCCGGAAGTGGGTATTGTCCTCAGCACGCGGGAGCGGGCCGCCCTGCGCGATGCTCTTGCACCGCTCGGTGTCACCATGATGAGTGCCGGCAGCCATACCGAGCCGGGCGGATATACCGGTCAGGGCGCGGAGGGCCTGCATCGAACAGTCCGGGGACGAATTGTGGCGCCGGAGTTCCAAAACGGCGAGGACAAGCTGGCGACGGGCCAATTCGAGATCAGTGACGAACGCCCACCGGCGGAGGTGGCCGACGTTCTGCGCCGGCGGGGGTTCGAACCGGTCTGGAAGGACTGGGATGCCGGGCTGATGGTGACATGAAAGTTTGGATCAACGGTGAACCGGCCGAGACAAATGGCGCGACGAATGTGGCCGAGCTCGCCGCGCGTTATGGTCTTCAGCCCAACACCGTCCTGATCGAGCACAACGCCGTTGCGCTCCATCAGCGCGAATGGTCGACGCGTCCGCTTGGGGAAGGCGATCGGATCGAGTTCATCCGCGTCGTCGCCGGCGGCTAGAGACTGAGCGCTCCGGCGGCCAGGTGAATCGAGCGCTACGACGCGATGAGGGCGACGACGCTGCCTTTATCGCTCTCGCTAGACGAAATGGCATCGCACTCATCGCCCGCATAGCGGCCGATCCACCTACCTTCTCGCCGCCACCGCCAGCCGAATCCCAAGAAAAATAAACAGCGATCCCACCGCCCGATTGAGCAACGCCGTCACCGCCGGACTTTCCCGCAAACGCCCACTGAACGCGCTCGCGAACCACGCCAGGATCAGGCACCAGATCGTTCCGGTCATGACGAAGCTGAGCCCGAGAACAACAAACGCGATTGTTTTCGACGGGGCATTTGCCTCGATGAATTGCGGCAGGAACGCGAGGAAAAACAGCGCGACCTTCGGGTTCAAGATGTTGGTCACGATTCCCTGGCGAAACGCCGCGGCGGCGCCGCGCCTTCTGAAATGTCCGGGCATTGAAAGCTCGTGCTGCTTTTCGAACAGCGCGCGCACCCCGAGGAAGATCAGATATGCCGCCCCGGCCAGTTTCACGAACGTGAACGCCCACGCCGAAGTGGCCAGCACCGCCGACAGCCCCAGCGCCGCGGCGCCCGTGTGAAAGATACTTCCGACCGAAATCCCGAGCGCGGAAGCAACCCCGGCCCGACGCCCATGGGCGATGCTGCGCCCGAGAATGTAAAGCGTATCTGGCCCGGGTGTCAGATTCAGCAGGATCCCCGTGGTGATAAATAATGCGAAATCGTGAATCCCAAACATGGCCGCGCTTAATGGGACAAAAGATCAGCGACCGCGAGCACTGGGTAACGTGCTACGTGGTCATAGCGTGGATGGCAAACATGGAAGAGATCAGGAGAAGTCTTGCTCGCGGTTCGTTGCATCGCCTAATTCGGAGAATTGTTCGAGCGATAACTATTCACGGCGCATTCGACCAAGCTTTTTCTCACCGCGGACCAGAAGAATGGCAGATGTGAATACGCCAACAAGGCAGCCGGCGACGATGAGTCTGCGGAGGCCCCATGGTGTAGACGGGATATACCAAAGGGCAAAAGCCGCCGCGACGGCGGAAACGCAAAGCACGATCGTTGATGAGACGATGATAATCTTCGCCTTCCACCGTGTCTTTGACGCCGGGTGCGTGTTCACCTAACGAGAAAAGATGAGCGACAACGGACGCCGGCGCGCGCCGCTCGGAGTGATTGGGTGGAAGTCATTTCAAAAGTGGAGCGCACAGCGGTCCGCCGTTCGCTCCCATCGCCTGGTTAGTGGTGGACAGCGCGGCATCTCACACGTGGAAGAAGATGTCATAAAAAGACAATGCTATCTCCGGAAGACTCCTGACGCTCGACTGGAGAGACGCGGCGAATGACGAGCGCGGCAACGACGAAGCCGATCACCGAGCCGAGTGCTATCCACCACCGGCCAATGAGCAGCGTCCATAGCGCGCCACCGACAAAGACCAGCATGATGGAGAGCCGCCAACACAGCGACCACAGTGCTCGCAATGGCGGAAGCCATCCCGGCTGCGAGCGCGCTTCGGATCCGTGCGAGGGCGAAACCATCTAACGAGAACAAGATGAGCGACGGCGGACGAGGGCGCGTGTCGCTCGGAGTGGAAGCGTGGAAGTCATCTCAAATGAATCGCACAGCGGTCCGCCGTTCGCTCGATCGTCTGGTTAGACGTTGGGGCGCCATGTCTCGGATTGATAATTCGGTTCTCGTAGCACGACCTCGCGCTCGATTCGTTCAGGGGGGTTGTATCCGAAGAAATAGAGAACCCCCGGCTGCAATTCTCTCCCGAACCGGGCAAATCGCAGTGCGGGTGGAAAGAAACCTCCAGGGTTGTCCTGCCAATACGTGTCGTGCGGCTCGAAGTGACAGCAAACGCGCTGGAGGCCATCATCAGAGGCCGGCAGCATGACGCCATGAAACTGACATCGGGCAGCCTCATACGCGCCCCAACCGTAACCATGCGGGCCGGTGAAGTGCCGACAGTAGCAACACTCAAGATTTCCTTTTCCGTTGGGCATGGATGCGGTGCTTACGTCTAACGAGAAAGAGATCAGCGACGCCTGCCGGGGGGAGCGCTGATCGGGGATGGGATGGTTTAGTCATGCAAAATGTGGGCGAACGCCGGGCAGGCGTTCGCTGAATCGTTTGGTGTGCGTCATGAAAAAGCTCCGAGGAAAAACCCGATGAGGATCGCGTTCGCGAGAAATATGACACCGAGGCAAATGAGCCAGCGGCTGTCTGGGCGCTCCGGCCAATGGGATGCCAGAATGCTGAACAGACGCGATTTCAAACGCTGCTGCTCGCGCCATGAATGCAGCTCCCCATACCAGAAACCCTTGGCTCGCTCGCGCTGGTAGGCCTCTCGCTGCGCCTTCGCTTCTGTCGCGTTTGGCGGTGCGAGTCCCAAAAAACCCGCGAAGGCAAACGCAAATCCAAACGTCGCGAAGTTGATTGCGAGGACCACGAACAGCGTGTGCATAAGGTGCGCTCGTTAAGCCTAACGAGAACAAGATGAGCGATCCCGCGGCCGCGGGATTCGCTCCATCGTTTGGTTAGGTGTTTTCCGGTTCATTCACGCTAATTCTCTGACTGCTCGTTCGGGAGGCGCGACAGGGAAGCGTCTATCCGATGGTACTCTTCGTCAGTTCTGGGCGCCATTCCTACTGAAGTGAAAAACGAGGTAAGCGACTTTGCCAAGTACGGTGGGAGCGCAGCCACAAACCATAGGTCCTCAATCCCAAACTTCCCGCAAGTGAAGCAAATGTCGACGCTAACCTGGGAGCCATCCGCTCGGACTATTTTGATGTTGTGATGTGGGATATAACAGGCATATGCCTCTGGAAAAAAAGGGCGAGGCCATGCAGTGATTGCCTTTTGCAGTCGCGATATTTCATCCGGCGTCGCCATCTTTCGAGCTAGCTCAACACCACCGGAATGCTCGACAAGCTCAACGCTACGGCAGTTTTGAAGAGCCGCCGAAAAGCTGCGCGAAGTTGCCCAAGAATAGCGATCGCGACTCACAAAACCGGCGACCACCAGAGTCGTCGCAAGGACCGGGATCACCGTCAGGGCAATGAGGACTACTCGTTTCATCTTTCGCGAAAAGGCCCTGCCCCACCTTAGTGTCGGCTAGTGCGCCTTCACCACTACGCGCATCCCGTCTTTTTGGGTAACGGTGATGGGCGTTTCGGCGGCGATGAATTCGCCTTCGGTCACGACGTCGACGACGTGATCAGCGAAGCGGGCTTTGCCGCTGGGGCGTAACATGGTCTGGGCGGTGCCTTGCATGCCGGGGGTGAGGTCGAGGGCGGTGGCGAATTCCCGGGGGACGCCAGCCAGGGAAGGGCCGGGCGGATTTGTTGTCATAAGAGCGAACCGGCGATAGAGGCTCGTTTTCGGGAGGTAACGGGCCAGAATCGCAATGGCCAGCGCGGCCGCGATAAGGGTGAAAAAGAGATTGCGCAAGGGGATCGCGAGCATGTCGCTAGTCGGGAAAAATGTCTCGCCCGGATAGCGGTCGATCATCGCCCAGAGCAGGGCGCCCAGCATGAGAAAGACGCCGACGACGCCGAAGACGATCGTCGAGTGGGCAAAGAAGAGAACTTCGACGAGGACGAGAATGAGCCCGAGAACGAAGAGCGCCACAACCTCCCAACCGGCCAAACCGGCCAGGTAGTGCCCGGCGAAAAAGAGCGCAAAACAAATCGCGGCAATGATTCCCGGCAAACTGACGCCCGGGATCTTGAACTCAAGATAAGCGCAGATGATTCCCAAGAGGAGAAGCAAAGGCGCCAGGGCGGTGACCCAAAACGCGAGCCGCTCGAATCCGCTTGGCTCGACGGCCACGACGTTGCCTTTCAAGCCGGCTTTTTTCACGAGATCAGCCACGGAATCGGCGAGGCCTTCGGCGAGCAGCGGTTTGCCGTTGATCCGCTCGACGGCCTCCTGCGCGGTCAGGGTCAGGAGCGATCCTTTTGCGTGCACCACGCGATCGCCAATTTTCACTTCCTTTTCCTTGTCCATGAAGGCGTCGCCGAGGTCGGGGTTGTGACCGTTCTTAATCGCCGAGCTCCGGACCATGGCCGACCAATACGAGATAACCTTGTCCTTTTCGGTCGGCGGAAGATCGGCGCCGGTGGAGAGGACCGGGGCCGCGGCGCCGATCGCGCTCACCGGCGACATGTAGATGTACCGGGTGGCGAGGGCGATCAGCGAGCCGGCCGAACCGGCGTTGGTGTTGATGAAAGTGTAGGTGGGAATCGTGGTGCGGTTAAGCACGCCGGTGATGTCCGCCGCGGCGTCGAGCCGGCCGCCGTAAGTGTTCATCTCAATAATGATGGCGCTGGCGCCCGCCGTCTCGGCGGCTTTTACGGCGCGCCGAATAAACAAAAAGAGCGAGGGTGAGATCTCGCCGTCCAGTTGAATCACGACCGTATCTCCCTTTTGCACGACCGCTTCGCGCGCCTGGGCCGGCATTGCGAAAGCCGCCAGGCAAAACACCGGGAAAAAGAGACGAAACAATGTTCTCATTACGGAATACACGTCAGGGGCATGGCAATTTGTGGAAGGGTTTTCGCTCCGGCTTAAATTTGCCATCGCTCCGGGCCGCAAACGAGCGAAAAGTAAAGGCAGATGGGGACGATCCCGACACAGACCATCGAGCAGATCGCCGCCGCGAACGACATCGTGGAAGTGATTGGCACCTATTTTCCGCTGAAACGGGCGGGCTCCGCGTTCAAGGCGCTCTGTCCTTTTCACCAGGAAAAGACGCCCTCGTTCACGGTGAGCCCGCAGCGACAGACTTTTCACTGCTTTGGCTGTGGCGCGGGCGGGAGCGTTTTTCGTTTTGTGATGGATTACGAGCATCTCGATTTTCCCGCGGCGGTGCGGAAGCTGGCGACCCGGGTGGGAATTCCCGTCATCGAGGAACGAAGCGCCGGCGGTGAGGACGATCGCCAGCAGGAGACGCGGCACGCGTTACTCCAGCTCCACGCGGAAGCAGCCGAATGGTTTTACGAAAACCTGGTGAAGAAAAAATCCGGCGAACCAGCGCGCGAATATTTGAAAGGGCGGGGGATCGACAAGCGGATCGCGAAAGACTGGCAGATCGGGTTCGCACCCGAAAGCTGGGATGCCTTTATGAGCTGGGCGTTGGAGCGCGGTTATCAGCAGCGGTTGCTTCTGGAAAGCGGACTGATCACGCGCCGCGAGGAGGGCGACAACAAAGCTTACGACCGGTTCCGGAACCGGATCATGTTCCCGATCCACAACGATGTCGGCGAAGTGATCGCGTTCAGCGGCCGGATTTTGGACAAGGAAGCCGAGGTGGCGAAATACGTGAACTCGCCGGAAACGCCCCTTTTCCGCAAAGGCAGCGTCCTTTTCGGGCTGCACAAGGCGAAACGCGGCTTGATCGAGGCCGATTGCGCGATCGTCTGCGAAGGCCAGCTCGATCTCATTTCCCTGTTTGAAGCGGGGATTACCAATGTGGTCGCGCCGCAGGGGACAGCCTTCACCGAGAATCAGGCGCGAATTCTGAAGCGGTTCGTGAGCGAAGTCGTTCTCTGCTTCGATGCCGATGCGGCGGGTCAAAAAGCAGCCGAACGGTCACTCGACGCTCTGTTGCAAAATAACCTCGTGGTTCGCGTCGCGGAAATGCCAGCCGGTGAAGACCCCGATTCCCTGGTGCGAAAAGGTGGCCGGGAGGAATTCGAAAAACGGATCGCCGCAGCCCGCGATTTTTTCGACGCCTGGATCGAGCGCGAAACCGCTGCGACGGATTTGGATTCGATCGGCGCCAAAATGCAACTGGCCAACAAACTCGCCGAGACCATCGCGCGCGTGCAGGACCCGCTCATGCGTGGGGAGGTGGCCAACAAAGCCAGCGCCAGAATCGGAGTGCCCCGCTCCGATTTCGAAAGGCTGCTGGCCCGGCCAAATCGCGAACGGTTTTCGACGGATGACGCATCTCGCCCGCCGGTGGCGCCCGCACCGCGGCACGAGATCGGGATGCTTTGTCTCCTGGCTTTGCGTGATGGAGAGGCGCGGGAATTTCTCCAGGCCCAGGATTGGCGGGAGATGCTTTCCCACACGCCGGACGCGGAAATCCTCGGGCGCATTCTGGCGGCTGACCTCCGGCCGGATGATCCGGCCTCTTTGAACGCCTTCATGGCCAGTCTCGCGCCAGGCGAAGAGGCGCTGGTTTCTTCCTGGCTTCTGCAAAAAATGCCGCCGAACGGCCTGGAAGTCGCGAGGGGCTGGTGGAATGGCCTCCGCCAGGCAATCTTACGCCGGCAACTTCAGATCGCGGAAGGCCGGATGAAACTGCCTCGTTTGACCACAGGAGAAGCCGTCGCCTTGCAGAAACAAATTCTTGACCTTACGGAGCAACTCCGCGACGTTGCCGCGTTTTCGTCCGCCCGCGTGCTCGACAGCTGAAATGCTGCCGTTGAGGGGGTGGAAAAGGCCGGCGAGCCGGCTTGAAAACAGCTATACCTCTACAGCACAAAGCCTTGGCAACTCATTCGAGAAAACACGCACGAAGCGTCGGCCCGACGTCGCGGAAGAAACCCGCTAAAGCGACGCGCCTCAAGTCCCGGCCCTCGAAAGCCAAGGCGCAGAAGATTCGCCGTAAGCTAGCCCCGGTTTCTCGAAAAACCTCCGCGGCAAAAGGGAAAACGTCGGCCCCCGCACGCCCCGCGAAACCGTTGAACGGCGCGGATATTTCGGAGGGCGATGAGATGTTGGCGGCCAGTGCACCGGGAGACGTGCAAACGCGCATCCGGGAGCTGATCAAACTCGCCAAAGAGCAGGGCTATCTCACCTTCGACGATCTCAACGAAGCGCTGCCGGCGGATATCAGCGACGCCGACGAGCTGGACGCCATTCTCACGCGCCTGCGCCGGATGGAGATCGACATCATCGAAGCGTCCGAGGTCGATCGTTACAAGGATGGGAAGAAGGACAGCGAAGAGGAGGAGGAAGAAAAACCGGAACCGAAGCTCGATATCCTCGACGACCCGGTGCGGATGTACCTGAAACAAATGGGCCAGGTGCCGCTGCTGACCCGGGAGCAGGAAGTGGAGATCTCAAAGCGGATCGAAGAGGCCGAGATCATGGTGCAGCGCCTCATCAATCGTTTCGGTTTCATCGCCCAGGCCCATCTCGATCTCGCGCAAAAGCTCACCGAAGGGGGCGAACGTTTTGACCGCGTTATTCTCGACAAGAAGATCGAAAGCCGCGAGCGCTACATGAAGCTGCTCCCGCGCCTGTGCAAACAGGTCGACAAACTTGGCGGCTCCATTCGCCAGCTCTACGGTCAAATTCTCCACGGCCCGGCCCGGCGCGATGCCCGAAAGACGAAAGCATTCCAGAAGTCGGTGACCGCCCTGCAAAAGCTCTATCCGAAGTTTTATTTCAAACAAAAGGTGACCGAAGAATTCGTGCACCTGGCGGACGAGCAGTTCCAGGTGCTGACGCATTTGCAGATCGAAATAAGCAAACACCCGAAGGACAACGGGGCCCGCTCGCCGCTGGGGATCAAAATGCGCGACCTGGAAAGTACGCTCTGGCTTTCGCTCGATGAGTACACAGAGCAATATCGCGCGCTCAAGAACTGGCTGCACAAGGCGTTGCGGGCCAAAACGGAGATGGTCGAAGCCAATCTCCGGCTCGTGATTTCCATCGCCAAGAAATACACCAACCGCGGCCTTTCCTTCCTCGACCTGATCCAGGAGGGAAACATGGGTTTGATGAAGGCGGTGGAGAAATTCGAGTACCGGCGCGGTTACAAATTTTCCACTTACGCGACCTGGTGGATTCGCCAGGCGATCACGCGTTCCATTGCCGATCAGGCCCGGACGATTCGCATCCCGGTCCACATGATCGAGACGATCAACAAGCTGATGCGGGTGCAGAAGCAGCTCGTCCAGGAGTACGGCCGCGAACCGACCCCGGAAGAGGTGGCCGAGGAAATCCTCCTGCCGGTCGACCGGGTTCGCGCGGTCCTGAAGATGGCGCAGCAACCGATCTCGCTCCAATCGCCGGTGGGTGAAAGCGAAGAGACAAATTTTGGCGATTTTATCGAGGACAAGGGCGCGGAAAACCCGAGCGATATGACCGCGATTGTCCTTTTGAAGGAGAAGATCAAGGACGTGCTGGAAACGTTGACGGATCGGGAGCGTCAGGTCCTCGAGCAGCGTTTTGGACTGGTGGATGGATATAGCCGGACCCTGGAAGAAGTGGGCCGGCAATTCCGCGTCACCCGGGAACGGATCCGGCAGATCGAAGCGAAAGCCCTCCGCAAAATGCGGCACCCAACCCGAATCCGGCAGCTCGAAGGCTTCCTCGAAGCCGCCGAAACTTAATCGGAACTTTGTCCGTCCGACGGAGTTTAATTAACGCCATGAAGCGTGAAGACGACGAGAAACTGTGGGACCTGCTTGGCCATTCGCCGGAGCGGGAGGTTTCGCCGTTCTTTGCGCGCAACGTCTTGAGAAAGATCCGCGAAGCTCAGGGTGAAGCGCCGTTCCGGCGCTGGTGGAACCCGCAATGGCTGGTGCCTGCTGCGGGCGTGGCGGTCGTAATCATCGCCGCGCTCAGCTTCCCGGGTCACCTCGTCCAGCGCGATCAACCGCCGTCGCGGGCCGGCGTGGTAACGCTCTCCGACAGTCAGGATAGCGATCTCCTGGCTGACCTGGATGATTTAGTCAGTTCGGACGAAACCCTCGCCCTCGAAGACAGCGTCCTGCTCTAGAGCCCAAAATAAACTGAGCCGGGGCGGGATCTCCCGGCCGGCTCAATTTAGGATTCTGTTTCGCTCGCTTAGTAATACCGATACGCGCGATACGGCCGGTAATACCGATGATGGCGGTAGTAGCGGTGGTGCCGGTAATAACGCGGCCCGACGTAAACGACGGGACGCGGATATCCATAGTATCCGTACGGATACCCGTAGGCACTGTAGGCATACGGATAGCCATAGCCGTAACCATATCCGACCGGGAAACCGAAACCGATGCCGATCGATACGCCTGCCTGACTTTTGGTCGCGCCCGCGAAAACGAACGCTCCCACCCCAATTGCAATCACAAGAATCTTTTTCCAGCTCATGCGCAATCCTCCGTTTGAAATGTATAGCAACTTACCACGAATTTTGACGCTCGCTTCGGTTAAATTATTCAGCGGCCACCAAACCGGGATAACCGGTCACGCAAATGTCGGCCCCGGTTTTTTCGTAGCGGATGTCGCGCAGTCGCAACGACTCAGCCGTCGTGGCCGCACCTGATCCGGCGAACGCAACCTTGGGACCGCCGGTGAATCGCGGCGCCAGGTAGATTTGGACGCGATCGATCACGCGTTCGTCCAGCGCCTGGCTCAGGATTTCACCGCCACCCTCGATCAGAACGCTCGTAATTTCGCGGGCGCCCAAGTCCTGCAACAGAGTTTCCATTGCGATTTGGCGATAAACGAGCGTCCGATCGGAGAATCGATCCACAAAGATTTTTGCGTCGCGCGGCAATTTCCCTGAGCGGCTAAGCACAATCCGCCACGGCTGTCTGGCGCCGGGCACGCCGCGCACAGTCAGCTGCGGATCGTCTGCCCGCACGGTTTCGGCGCCTACCAGGATCGCGTCAACCTGCGCGCGAAGTTTGTGGACATCCTTGCGCGAAGCGGTCGAGGTGAGCCAGCGATCTTCGCCGGGCGGCCTGGTCAAACGTCCGTCTAGACTCATTCCGCACTTTGCGATCACGAACGGTCGTCCGGTCTGGATCCATTTGTCATACGCTTCATTGAGCGCGGAACATTCGTTTGCCAGGACGCCCGTCCGCACTGCGATCCCCGCTTTGGTGAGCAGGTCGATTCCGCGTCCGGCGTGTCGCGGATTTGGGTCGATCGCGCCGATAACCAGTTGCCGGACACCCGCCTCCCCGATCGCTGCGGTGCACGCGCCGGTTCGTCCTACGGTTGAGCAAGGCTCAAGGGTCACATACAGAATGGCGCGTTTCGGTACTCGTTTTCCGAATCCGCGCAGGCACTCGATTTCGGCGTGGGGCGCCCCGGCCCGCCGGTGGTAGCCCCGGGCGACAACCTTACCGTCAATCACCAGGACCGCTCCAACGGCGGGATTGGGGCTCGTGTGTCCAAGCCCACGACGCGCTTCGCGAAGCGCCTGCCGCATGAATTTCTGGTCTTTGTCGATGGCCACAGACCACGAATATCGCGGGCGAACCCGGAGGGCAACACTTGGTTCGTCTAAAGTGTCTTCTCCCATTTTTTGAGTCACTATTGCACCGTTCCTCGCCTTTAGTTTAATGACCATATGGGACATTGTGGCCTATTGTCTTGCCGCACGTCTCGGGGCATGAGCCATCATAACATGTTGAGAATTAGATATATAAATATAATCGACAAATCCTTGGAGAACGTTGGCATTTCGCTCGCTTTTGACTTGACGACTTTTGAATCACAAAATCTAACCAGGAAAGGAAATCAATATGAGTCTAGTTCGTTACCAAACCCCAAGTCCCGTGATGTGGCCCTCTCTCAATCGGTGGGCAAATCTTCGGGATGACCTCGATACCCTTCTCGAATTGCCCTTTTTGACGGGCTCCGGCCGCCAGGCGCAGCTTTTCAGCGGTTGGACTCCCGCGCTCGACCTTTACCAGAACAACGACAACGTCGTCGCGATTGTCGAGCTCCCGGGCATGCGCAAGGAGGACATCGAGATTTCGCTTCATGACGGGACGCTGACTATCGGCGGTGAGCGCAAGGCCGAAAGCGGTGAAGGCGACAGCGCCACGCGCACCGAGCGTTTCACCGGAAAATTCCGCCGCACGGTCACCCTTCCGACTCGCGTCGATGCGAACAAGGTGAATGCCACCTACAAGGATGGCCTTCTCACCGTGACGCTGCCGAAAGCGGAAGAGGCAAAGCCGAAGCAGATCCAGGTCAACGTTAGCTAAGAAAATCTCAAGAAAGGAAAACTGAATGAATACTTTGGTTCGTGAAAATCGCAGCAGCTCGAGCAACGGCGAGCGGGCGGCCGAGCAGTTTATCGCGCCGGCAGCCACCGTTCTCGAAAACGCGGATGGTTACACCCTCGAGGTCGAAATGCCGGGCGTGAGCAAGGAAAACCTCGAGATGTGGGTCGAGAACAATGAGCTCACCATTGTGGGCCGGCGTTCAATGCCTTCGGTGGAAGGCACCCTGCTCCACCGCGAATCGCGCTCGGAAAATTTCCGGCGCGCCTTCGAGCTCGACCCGTCGATCAACGCGGAAAAAATCAGCGCCAAGATCGACCAGGGCGTTGTGACTTTGACCCTGCCCAAGGCAGAGCAAGTGAAGCCGCGCAAGATCGCCGTCGCGTAAAGTTAATAAGATTGTTGGGTTAGGCACAGGCCGCGAGCCGTGAGGTTTGCGGCCTGTCGGCATTTTGCGACATCCCGGCGCAGCTTTTCTACTTGGCGAACTTCGCGACCGCACGTACTTAAGAGACCCCCTCCTATGGCTACCAAAACCGAAGAAAAACCGACCGAAGACAAAGTTACCGCCGCCCGCAACAAAAACCTGGATCTGGCGCTGCAACAGATCGCCAAAGATTACGGCGACGGGGCCATCATGCGGCTCGGAGACGCGACGATTGTCGATATCGATGTCATCCCAACCGGCAACATCCTGATTGATCGCGCGCTCGGCGTGGGTGGATTTCCCCGGGGACGGGTCGTCGAAGTTTACGGACCGGAGTCATCCGGTAAGACGACGCTCACTCTGACCGTCATTGCCCAGGCGCAAAAGCGTGGTGGTCTGGCGGCGTTTGTCGACGTCGAGCACGCGCTCGACCCGCAATACGCGCGTCGTCTCGGAGTTAACATGGACGACTTGCTCGTCTCGCAACCGAGTTCCGGTGAAGAAGCGCTTCGGATTGTCGAGACGCTCGTGCGGTCCAACGCGCTCGACGTCATCGTGCTCGATTCCGTCGCCGCCCTGGTCACGAAGCAGGAGTTGGAGGGAGAGATCGGCGATTCCACGGTGGGGGCGCAGGCGAGATTGATGAGCGCCGCGATGCGCAAGCTGACGTCGCTTATTTCCAAGGCGCGGACGTGCTGCATTTTCACCAATCAGATTCGGGAAAAGATCGGCGTCATGTTCGGCAACCCGGAGACGACCCCGGGCGGCAAGGCGCTCAAGTTTTACGCCAGCGTGCGGATCGATATCCGCCGGATCGGCGCAATCAAGCAGACCGACGGCGTCGTCACGGGAAATCGCACGCGCGTGAAAGTGGTGAAGAACAAAGTCGCGCCCCCCTTCACGGAAGCTGAGTTCGACATCATGTATAACGAGGGCATTTCTTCGACCGGCGCGTTGCTCGATCTTGCTCTCGAAAAGCAGATCATCGAGAAGCGCGGTTCCTGGCTGAGCTATAAGGGAACGCAGCTTGCCCAGGGGCGCGATGCGGGCAAAGAGGCGTTGAAGAACGATCCGGCGCTCTACGAGGAGATCGAGACGGCCGTCAAAGCCAAGCTCGACGAGGATAAGAAGTAGCGTCCGGCTTATCGGTCGCGCCGGGTAGTGCTCGCGCCGCGGTGGATGTCGCGCTTTATTCGGCGGTTATGACTTTGTTGAGGTCTCACCAATCTCGTCTGCGCAAAGGGTCGCGACTCGCGATCATTACGCTGCTGATCCTGGCGGCGTGCCCCGTTCTTTCGCGAGGGCAATCCATAACCCGTGGGGAAGCGCTCATGATTGCCGAGTCATTCGTTCAGCATCGCTGGCATTCGTCCCCGAAAAATGTCCGGCATGGGAAAGATGCGGATGGAGTTGAGGTGCATACCCCCGATCGAGACAGCGGCCACGGCACCCCCCTGAGCGAGTGCTGGGTGCCGGACGCGGAGAATATCGGAGTCGCCTACAAGTGGGGAGGGAACGATAGTCCGAAGAGTTTCAGCGCGGGAATTCGCGCAGGGAAAGCCGGCGGTGACGTTTACACGTCGGAAAAACGCCGGCTCGGAGACAAAGCGGTCAGCGGCGAAGCGGTCGGGATCGATTGTTCGGGCTTCATCAATCATTGCTGGAAGTTGACCACGCGGCATTCGACGAACTCTTTGGCCTCGATCTGCCAGAAACTTTCGTCGCCCGCCGCGCTGGAACCAGCCGACATCATGAACCAGGCAAACGGCCATGTGCTTCTGTTCGTAAAATGGGTCGACGGGGAAAAGAAGCGCGCGGTTTTTTATGAAGCGGCCCCTTTCAGTAAGACTCTCGCCTCCGAGCGCGACGTGAGCGAAATGACCGCGGCCGGATACCAGCCATTGCGCTATCGGTCCATCCGCAATTAATCGCCATGACCGCCGCTGAAATTCGCCAGTCCTTTTTCGATTTCTTTCGCGAGAAAGGACACACCATCGTGCCCTCGGCGTCGCTCCTGCCGGATTCGCCGAACCTGCTGTTCACGAACGCGGGGATGAACCAGTTCGTCCCGATTTTTCTCGGGCAACAAAAGCCAGCCTGGGACCCGCCGCGTACGGCGGACACCCAGAAATGCATTCGCGCCGGTGGCAAACACAACGATCTCGATGACGTCGGGCTCGACACGTATCACCACACGTTCTTCGAGATGACCGGGAACTGGAGCTTCGGCGACTATTTCAAAAGGGAAGCGGTCGAGTGGGCCTGGGAACTGGTGGTCGAGCGCTGGAAGCTGCCGGCGGCGCGACTTTACGCGACGGTTTACAAACCGGGGCCGAGCGAGCCGAGCGAGTTCGACCAGGAGGCCTACGACCACTGGGCGCGGATGTTCGCGAAGGCCGGACTCGATCCCGCGGTCCATATCGTCAACGGCAATAAGAAAGACAATTTCTGGATGATGGGGGATACCGGCCCGTGCGGTCCCTGCTCGGAGCTGCACGTCGACCTCACGCCGGCGGGCGACACGAAAGGTTCGCTCGTCAATGCCGGCGACGCGCGCTGCATTGAGATTTGGAACCTCGTTTTCATCCAGTTCAACGCGAACGCGGACGGGACCTTCTCGCCCTTGCCCCAGCGCCACGTCGATACCGGGATGGGTCTCGAACGAATCACCGCGATGATCCAGGGAACGAAAAACTTCACCGACTTCAGCGGCCTCGTCTCGAACTATGAGACCGATGTTTTCCGTCCGATCTTCGACGAAATCGAAAAGCTGAGCGGAAAGAGGTACTCAAGTACGTTGCCATCACTCCCGGGTAGGGTGGGCGTCTCGCCCGCCGGTTCGGGCGTCTCGCCGGAACGATCTTTTCATCCCAGGGAAAAGGCCGGGACGCAAGATGCGTCCCTCGGCGGGCAAGATGCCCACCCTACCCGCGACCAAATCGCGATCGATATCGCCTTTCGCGTCATCGCCGATCACATCCGCACGCTCAGCTTTGCCATCGCCGATGGCATCCAGCCGAGCAACGAAGGCCGGGGCTACGTTCTCCGCCGGATCCTCCGCCGCGCCGTTCGCTACGGCCGAACCCTCGGATTCCATGAACCGTTCTTCTACAACCTGACGGACGTTCTCGTCCGCACCATGGGTGATGTTTTCCCCGAACTGAAACGGCAGCAAAATCAGATCAAGGAGACGCTGCGCCGGGAGGAAGAAGGGTTTAACAAAACGCTCGATAAAGGCATCGAGTTGTTCGAGCGCGAGACTTCGAAAGGAACAGGAACAATCTCCGGTGCGTTCGCGTTTCGGCTCTACGACGAGCAAGGGTTCCCGTTCGACCTGACCGAGCTGATGGCGCGTGAGCGCGGTCTCTCGGTCGACAACGCCGGGTTCGAAAAGTTGATGGAAGAGCAACGTTCTCGCGCGCGTTCCGCGCAGAAGAAGACCGCTATCGAACTGGCACAGTCTGACGAGAATGTGGCGACGAATTTTCTTGGTTACGATCATGATCATACCGGCGCCGACGTGATGTCCGTGATGCCGGCCAAAGGCCAGGCCGCCGTCGTGCTCAACAATTCTGTTTGTTATGCGGAGATGGGCGGGCAGGTAGGGGACAAAGGGAACATGGCGGCCGGGGATTGCCGTTGGAAAATCGCAAATACCCGAAAGTCTGGCGCGGCGTATGTCCATTTGCTCGAAGGCGAAGATGCGCCCGAACCCGGAGCGCATGTCACGGTTACGATTGATGCTCCTCGTCGTCGCGCGATCGAGCGGCATCACAGCGTGACGCATTTGTTGCATTGGGCGCTGCACGAAAAGGTGAGCAAGGATGCGGTCCAGAAGGGGAGCTACGTCGGCCCGGAAAAACTCACGTTCGATTTTTCGAGCGCGGCACTGACGGCGGAGCAGAAACGTGAGGTCGAGGAATCGGTGAACGAAAAGGTGAAGGAAAACGCGGTCGTTTCTTGGACGGAAATTCCGTACGTGGAGGCGAAGAAGCGGTCGGATATCCAGCAGTTCTTTGGCGACAAATACGGCGAGACAGTGCGGGTGGTGCAGATCGGCGGCGAAGCCGGAAAGCTGAACGGGTACTCCATGGAGTTGTGCGGCGGCACGCATGTCCGCGCGACGGGCGACATCGGGTCGTTTCGAATCGTAAGGGAAGAAGCGATTGCCGCCGGCATTCGGCGCATCGAAGCGGTGTCGGGGGACGCCGCGAAGGAATGGGCGAAGGAAGAAGCGGCGCGCCAGGAGCAGAAATTCGAGACGCTCGCTCGAAAGAAATCCGATATCGCCGCGTTACCGGCGTTCGCGGGAACGAGCGAGACGGAGAACGCGCTCAAGCAGGTCGACGTTCGGGCAGCGCATTTGGAGAAGATCGAGAGCGAAGTTCACGAATGGCAGAAGCAACAGGCCAAGGCGGGCGAAGCGGACCTGAAGAATCGGGCTGGGGCCGTGGCAAAAGAACTTCGAGCAACTCACTCGGACGAAAAGGCGATCGTTGCCTCAATCCCCGACGCTGATGGCAAACTGCTGCAAAGCGTCGTCGACGCCCTGAAGTCTAATTTTCGCGGGCCAATTTTTCTCGCGGGCGCGCTCGACGGGCGCGTTGCCTTGATCGCATCGGTGCCAAAAGAGCTGACGACGCAGTTCCAAGCGAATAAGTTGATCCAGGAGATCGCGCCGATTGTCGGCGGCAAAGGCGGTGGTCGGCCGGATAACGCACAAGGGGCCGGGAAGGACGCCGGTAAAATCGACGAAGCGCTGACTCGCGCGCGGGAGCTTCTTCTGTAGCAGCTGCCCTGTGGGCAGCTCAACGAGTCCTCGCAGGCGACGCTTCCTCCCTGCGCTTCGCACCCGCCTTCGCATGGCTTCGGCGTGGCAGGCAGCGAGGCGGCTACAGAAGAGGCGATTTGACGCGGTTGCGCGTCGCTAGCTCGGCAGCAAAAGCGTAACAAACGCCGTCGCTGCCACCGCGAACACCAGGATCACGCAATAGACGAGTCCGCCGAAGCAGAATTTGATGAACGTCATGAACCAGTTTTGACGATAGACGCGGCGAATCGAGAGAAAAATCTGGACCACAATCGCGATCACCATCACCCCGGTGATCCAGCCGCTGAGCGCGGGCAGAGTCCGGTTCGCGGCCATTACGGCAAGCGAGGTGATGATCACTGACACGTAGAGAAACGTGTGGATGTGAAGCGCGTAGACCAGGTGCTCGACATAGAATCTGGGTCTCCCGATGTAGAGGATTTTCAGGATGAAGGCGAAAAGCGGGATGCAGCAAAGCATCATCGCCGGGATATTGCTTCGCAGCGTCTCCATGAAAAGCTTCGCCCGGCTGCCGTCCTCCCCGATCTTATCCTTGACCTGCTTTTCCAGCCAGAGTGCGAATGGCGGCTTCGTTTTGCCTTCAGGACCCATGCTGAAATGAATCGGCGGCTTGGCGTGTGGTTTCGGGGTTGGGATAACCGGCGGCACTGGTGGCTGCGCTACGTCAGGCGGGGGAGCGGCCGAGTCCGATGGAGGCGCCGGGATTGGCGGCATGACCGCGGCAATATCCGGGTCGGGGATTTTCGGAAGGCGCGCCATCATCGTAGCCATTTTCGCGCGCTCTTCGGCGCTCATCTGCTTGCGAACGACGCTTGATTTAATGTAGGCGCGGAACGCCTTCTTTAGTTCGGCGCGCTCGTCTTCGGTGAGGGCCCCCTGGGCTTCGGCTAGTTTCGTCCGCGCGATCTCCACGCGGGCCCGTTCCTCGGGGGAAAGGGGCGAATCGGTCGAAACCATCCTGGCCAGGCTGGACGCCAGCTCCGCGCGGTCTTCTGCCGTCAATTGAATGGGCCCTTGCGATTCCCAGTCGATCGCGCGGGCGAGAAGAAAGAAAACGATGCTGGCGATGAGGTAAAGCCGGAGTGGATGAACGTAGCGGGCACGGCGCCCGGCATTAAAATCGTTCGTCAGTTGCCACGGCCGGATGAGCAACTGGTTCATGCTGTGGAGAAATTTCGTGTCCCAGTTCAGGAACGAATCCGCGGCGTCGACGAGAACGCGAAAAATCGAACGGCGGTAATCGATCGCATGTTGGCCGCACTGCGAGCAAAACTCGCCGGTCAGGGGCGCGCCGCAGTTCTCACAATGAGTAAGGGGCTTCGCCGGCAATTTCGACCGGCGACGCAGGCCGAAGATTCCGCGCCGTCTCGGCGGCTGCTCGGCCATGGCAGAAACGGAATCGGCCAGGACGATTTGTTCTATCTCGTCGCTCATCGGATCGGCATCATTTTAGCGCAGCCCAGACGCGATGAACATCGTCGTGATCCTCGAGGGTCTGGAGAAATTCGCCGGTGTGAGCGCGTTCTTCGTCCGTTAGCTCGGGAAAACTCTTGGCGACGTAGCCCAGTTCGCTGGTCACCACCGTCCAGCCGTTGCTCGCCAGCCATTGGGTGACGGCATGCAAATCGCCGCGTTCTGTAGTAAAACGCGCGCCCGCCGTTCCTTCGGGAATATCGTCATTTTGCTCTGGCGAAAGCGTCTCCACTTCCTGGGCGCCGGCTTCGATCGCGGCGGCTTCGATGTCCGCGCTGGGATCAGCGTGGTGGGCATCGACGAGCCCTACGTGATCGAAGAGGAATTTATTGCTGCCCGGCGCGCCGAGTTGGCCGCCTTTCTTGAACAGGACCCGAATCTCGGGGGCGGTGCGGTTGTTGTTGTCGGTGAGGACTTCGACAATGATCGGCACCTTGTTCGGCGCATAACCTTCGAAAACGACATGCTCCATCACCAGCTTGTCGTCGCCAATACCGGCGCCTTTCTTGATCGCGCGCTCAATGACGTCGCGTGAGACGCTGGCTTTGCGGGCTTTGTCGACCACCGCCGCCAGCCGCGCATTCCCTGCCGGCTCGGCGCCGCCCAATTTCGCCGCGACGATGATTTCCTTGACCAGCTTCCCGACGACCTGGCCTTTCCGGAGCCCGGCGACTTCCCGTTTGGCATGCAACCATTGGCGACCCATATGGTGGGTTTATCAGGTGGCGGGGGAGTGAGCAAGAGAGGTCGCTGCGATCAGAAAGGGGTTCCGAAATCCCGGCGGCTTTCCGCCGCCCCTGCGGGGCTTGACCTGTTGTTGAAACGAAACCGGGAGTTCCGCTGCGCTCCACTCCCGGCTCTAGCCCGCCGCGCCTTTCGGCGCTTCGCCCACCGCGCGCGTTCCACAGCGCCGGAGGCACGATGGATTCACTCCCGGGTCTAGCCCGCCGCCTTCCGGCGCTTTCGTCGCGTCGTCCCGCGTCCCACAGCGCCGGAGGCGCACAGGATTAGAGCGCGGAGTGGAGCGCAGCGGAACTCCGGGAAACGCAGTTGCAATAATGTCGCTAACCCCTGACAAGGGGTGACGGATACAGAGGTGCGATAGACGGCGACCGGAGACGTCGGTGGCCGATCAATCCCGGAACAAAAACAGCGCCGCAGTTCCGACGACGCCAATCGCGAACATAACCACGTCGTTCTCGACGAAGTACGGGTACGCCATCAGCGCGATCCCGAGGAACATCGGCTTCCAGACATGCATCCGCTTTCCGTAAATGAAGGCGACGAAACCGATCGAGCCGAAGAGCAATCCGCCGATAAGATTTGCGCCGCTGAAGACTGGCATGGCGTATTTCCGAGCTAATTCCGCGCCAGAGGGTAGGGACGCCGGGCTGCGGCGTCCGCGTGTCAGCCAAATCGCCGCGGCAGCGGTCGGCGCAGCGCGCCATCCCTCCCAGCAGAAACTTGAGGATTGACCCTCATTGCAGGCGGCTGCCACGATTCTTCCTCGAGAACGTCAACCGAGGAACGAAATGGCTTCAAAACTGTTCAGAACCAAGAGTCCCGATCACCTGATGCAGGAAGCCGCGGCGCCCGAGCGCCAAATGAAGCGGACTCTCGGCGCGTTCGATCTTACCTGCATTGGGATTGGCGCGATCATCGGCTCCGGTATTTTCGCGATGACCGGCACGGCCGCGGCCGGGCAGACCTTTTCCTCGCGCCTGGAAACGCCGGTGCTCAATTTCATCCAGGCCTGGTTCAGCAGCGCTGACGTCGTCCTCGGGCGCGCCGGCGCGGGGCCGGCCATCGCAGTTTCATTCGTAGTGGCGGCCGTCGCGTGCGGTTTTGCGGCGCTCTGTTACGCGGAGCTGGCGTCGATGATTCCGGTATCGGGTTCGGCTTACACGTATTCCTACGCGACCATGGGTGAAATCATCGCCTGGATCATCGGCTGGGACCTCATTCTCGAGTACGCGGTTGGGAACATGTCGGTGGCGGTGGGTTGGTCCGGTTACTTCGTTCAACTCTGCAGTAGCCTGGCCGGCTGGAAATTTCCCATCTGGCTCGTGAACGATCACGCCACCGCGACGAATCTGATCGCGAACAATAGCGAAGCGCTTCAGAATTTTTCCTCGACCACGTTGCCGGTCATCGGCGGCCACACCATCGCTTTCAATCTTCCGGCGCTGGTCATTGTCGTCCTGGTCACCGTGCTGCTGGTTTACGGCATTCGGGAAAGCGCGCGGGCGAACACGGCCATCGTCGTGCTGAAGGTCGCCGTGGTGGTTTTCGTCATCGCATTCGGTGGATTCATGGTGAGCCCGGGCAACTGGCATCCGTACATGCCCAATGGCTTCACCGGCGTAATGAGCGGCGCGGCCATTGTCTTTTTCGCGTTCATCGGATTCGATGCGGTTTCGACCACGGCGGAGGAAACGAAACGGCCGCAACGCGACATGCCCATCGGCATCATCGCCAGCCTGATCATTTGCACGATCCTCTACGTCCTGATGTCGACAGTGCTGACGGGGATCAAGAAGTACACGGTTTACGCTGGCGATTCCGCCGCGGTTGCGACCGCGTTTGGCGGGACGCGCTGGGCGCAGGCGCTCGTCAGCGCGGGCGCGCTGGCCGGCATGTCGTCGGTGCTCCTTGTCTTTCAACTCGGCCAGCCGCGCATTTTCATGGCCATGGCGCGCGACGGATTGCTGCCCGGATATTTTTCCCGGATTCATCCCCGTTATCGCACTCCGCACATTACAACGATCTGGACCGGTATCGTCGTGGGTGGCGTCGCCATGGTCTCAGACATCGGCTCGCTCGCGGACCTGACGAACATTGGAACCCTGTTCGCTTTCATCCTGGTGTGTTTCGGCGTGATTATCCTGCGGAAGAGCGATCCGACTCGTCCCCGGCCGTTTCGTGTCCCGATGGTGCCGATATTTCCGTTCATTGGCGTGATCTTTTGCGTGGCGCTCATGCTTAGTCTGCCGGTGCTGACCTGGATTCGGTTCTTCGTCTGGCTGGCGATTGGGCTGGTCATTTATTTCCTCTACAGCATCCGGCACAGCCGGTTGCGAGGAGGCGTCGACGAAGGCCCGACGGAAGATATCGTTCCGCCGATCGTGAAGCCGTAGCGCTGTAACCACGGCGCTCTGTCGCCGTGCCAAGACGCGCCGACACAGCGGCACGCTTACGCTCGCAGCAGATCGTCGAGATCGAGCGGGACGGTGAACATGGCTTGCTCGCCGTTTGGTCCATGGGGCCATTGTTCCCTGGGCCGGTCCCAATAAAGTTCGACGCCGTTTTGGTCGGGATCGCGCAGGTAAAGCGCTTCGCTCACGCCGTGATCGCTCGCGCCATCGAGGGCGATGTTCGCGGCGGTTAACCGGCGTAACGCGTCGGCGAGAGCGGCGCGGTTCGGGTAGAGAATGGCGAGATGATAAAGGCCGGTGCAATTCGGCGGAGGCGGCGACCCAGCTTCGCTCTCCCAGGTGTTGAGGCCGATATGATGGTGATAACCGCCGGCCGAGATGAAAGCCGCCTGCGATCCATAACGCTGACGTAATTCGAAGCCGAGCACGCCGCAGTAGAAGGCCAGGGAGCGCTCGATGTCCGCGACTTTCAAATGGACGTGGCCGATGCGCGCGCCCGGATCAATTGGAATTGTCATTCTTCTATGCCCCCGTTCGCTGGCAATGCGTTGTAGCGTCCGCTGTCATCAGCGGACTGTCATCAGCAAATAGCTGCGCTGAGACAGCGCACGCTACAACGCCGCTTTGAGGCGACGTCTGATTACCCATCGTCGCTCTTATCGTAAAAGAGAATGTTGATCAGCAGAAACACACCTGCTCCAGCAGCGGCCAGGAAAAGCAGGATCGCCAGCCCGGGATAACCCCAGATGCGGAAAGAAGTCTCGACCCGCATCAGCATCGCGGCCCCGACGATCAACGCGGCGATGATCAATCCCACCGTGATGCGGTTCGCGACTTTTTGGAAACCGACCACCAGCGTCTTTTCGTCAATGGCGTCCACCGAAACTTTCAAATCATTGTTCGCGATTGCGTCGATGATCTTGTTCAGCCGCGCGGGGAGCCGTTGCAGGAGGTCCTTCAATTCCAGGACGCCGCTGAACAGATTGCCGGGCGACAAGCTTTTCATCATGCGCTGCTGCATGATCTGGGCGGCGTTGCGGCGAATGGAGGCGTTGGGATCGAAGGTCGGCTCGATCGCGCGCCCTACCTGATCGAGATTCAGCAGCGTTTTGCCGAGCATCGTCAGCTCCGAAGGAACCCGGATGCCGTTCTCCGCGGAAGCCTGCGTCACTTCCAGGACGAGGCGGCCGACCTGCATTTGGGCAACCGTCGCGCCCTGTTGTTGGGCCACGATCTCCGCGATTCGATGCTTGAAGTCTTTCTCGGCGAAATCTTCCTTCCGGTCGCCGATTTTGATCGCGATATCGGCCGCGTCATCGCCGCGACCCTCGGCTATCGCGAGGAGAAGCTGGAGAAGCTGTTCCTGCAATCCCGGCATAATGCGGCCGACCATGCCCAGATCGATGAGCGCGATCCGGTAGTCGTCCGTGATGAAAACGTTTCCCGGATGCGGGTCGGCGTGAAAGATGCCGTCGACCAGGATCTGCTGGAGGTAGGCGCGGAAAAGTTCGTCGGCCAGCGCGTTTCCATCGAATTCCATCCGGGCCAGCGGACTGAGGTCGGTGATTTTTTTGCCGTGGATATACTCCATCGTCAGGACGCGGGAGCTGCTGTAATCGGAGATCGGCTCCGGCACGATGATCCTGGGAAAATCTGTCAGGTGGCCGCCAATCGCAGTGAGGTTGTTGGCTTCCTGGCGGTAATCGAGCTCGCGCACGAGACTTTTCCGGAACTGATCGAGCATCTGGCAAAACTCGTAGCGCTTCCCCGCGGCGGTGTGGTTATCCAGGAATTCCGCGATTTCATCGAGCGCGTCGAGGTCCTCAAACATCGCGTCGCGGATCCCGGGGCGCTGGACTTTCACCGCGACCTGCCGGCCGTCCCGCAGCCGGGCCCGATGGACCTGGCCGAGCGAAGCCGCCGCCATCGGCTGGACATCGAAATCCGAGAACGCTCTCGACATTCTGACGCCGAGCTCGGAGCAGACGATCTTTTCGACGTCATCGAACGGAAACGGCTCGACCTTGTCCTGCAACCGGGCGAGCGCCTCCAGATAGGCCTGGGGCAGGAGCTCCACGCGGGTGGACATCAGCTGGCCGAGCTTCACAAAAGTCGGCCCGAGCTTTTCCAGATCCGCTGCCAGCTCGTCGGCCTTGGCCGCTTCCTTGGGCGTGACGCGTTGCTCCGCGGCGAGCGTGCCCTCGAGGCCGCTTTCCTTCACCAGGTCGGAGCGGCCATACTTAATGAAGAGCCACGCGATCTGGCGGTAACGGTTGAGGTGCTGTGGTTTGAGTGAGATCGCCATTGCATCTCTGAAACGGATTTCAGACGCAGAACGGTCTTGGTAGGCGCACGCCTCTGGTCTGTCTCGGGTAGGGTGGGCGTCCCGCCCGCCGGTAATCGCGTCTCGCGATCACCAACTTGCAAGATTGTTTTGGCAAGATGCCAAAACCGGCGGGCGAGACGCCCACCCTACCCGGGAACTCTAAAACGCGACCCTATGCCGCCTTCGGATGGCTCGCCTTGTCGTCCACCTCGAGCCAATCGAAAAGCGTCGTCGTCAGCGGATTGAGCCGGTGCGGTTGCAATTGTTCGACGAACCAATCGCGTTTCTCCGGATTGTTATACGGATTTGTCGCCTCAACTTCATCGCTCCAGGCTTTCACTTCCTCCGGCGTTTTCTTGTCGCCGTGACTGTCCAGCCAGCGCGCCATTTCTTCGTCGGTCGCGCCTTTCTCCACCTCGGCCTTGAAGTCGTCGCCCTTCACGCCCTTGAACCCAAAAAGCATGTTATCGAGCGGACAATCGAAATGGTATTCCCCGAGATTTCCCCATAGTGACGCCTGGCACTTGTCGTAAGTGCGCGCCAGAATTGCGTAACCGCCGACGCGAACTCGCGGACTGCGTGGCGCTTCCTTCGTCAGATCTTTTCCCTTCTCATCGTTGTTCATGAAGAACAATCAGGCCCGAACCGCTTCGCCGCAAATCCAGGACAAAAAAGCAACCCATTTTCCCGCGACATCCGTATTGAGAGTATATGAGTCAACAAAAGGAAATTATCTCCACGATCAATGATTTGATCGAGACGCTGAAAGACGGACAAAAGGGGTTTCGCGAAGCGTCGGAGGCGGTCGAAGACACCCGGATGAAGTCCATCTTCAGCGAGTTCTCCCTTCAGCGCGCCAGATTTGCGGGCGAACTGCAAAACGAAGCCATCAGCTTGGGCGAACATAATCCGGAGAACACGAGCAGTGCGGCCGGGGCCATGCATCGGGCCTGGATCAATTTGAAGGCCGCGATCACGAGCCGGGACGACCACGCGATCCTCGCGGAATGCGAGCGGGGCGAGGATTCGGCCGTAAATGAATTCAGGAAGGCGATGGAAGGGGGGGAGCTCTCTGCGCCGATCCGCGAGATCGTTTCCCGGCAATACGCCGAAGTGAAGCGGGCGCACGATCGAATCAAGGAGTTGCGCGACGCGACGAAGAAATAAACTAGCGGCTGTTGCCCTTCTGTAGCCGCTTCGCTATGCGAAGCGTGGGTCTTGTAGCGTCCGCTGTCGCCAGGGGATTGATGGTCGTTGCGCTGATGACAGCGCACCGCACAACGCGGCCCACAGGGCCGCGGCTACAGAAGACGGCGGTTTCAAACCGCCGCTCCTTGATGTGCTACGTTCGCGCGATGGTTCTAGTCCGTTGCGCAATCGTAATTGCGTTGTCGGCGTCGTCGGTTTGCGGTGGGCAGCTCATCGCACCACCGCCGGCCGGCAAGCTCTATCAAGGGCTTTACTTCGACGAGCCGCAGGCAGGGCACGACCCGACGGAACATGACGTAACGGCCGCCGACGTGGCGCGCTTCGAGGAGACGCTCGGAACGAAAACGACTTGGATTTTCTTTTCCAATAATTGGTTTGAGTCGAGAACGTTTCCGCGGGAAACCTGCGATTGGATCCGGGGTCTGGGGAAAATCCCCTATGTGCGCCTGATGCTGCGCTCGGACACGGAACAGGATCGGCCGGAGAAGCTGTTTACCCTGGAAAAAATCCTTGGTGGGCAATTCGACGAAGATCTCAAAACGTGGGCGCGCGACGCGAAGCAATTCGGCTCGCCCGTCCTGGTGGAATGGGGAACGGAACCAAACGGAAGCTGGTTTTCGTGGAACGGGAAATGGAACGGTGGCGCAAAGGAAGGCCCGGCCCGATACGTGGCTGCCTATCGCCACATCGTCGACCTGATGCGGGCCGAAGGCGCCGACAATTTGCAATGGGTCTGGCACGTGAACTGGCTCGATCAGCCGGAAGCGAAATGGAACCGGTTCGAAAATTATTACCCGGGCGATTCGCACGCTGATTGGGTGGCGTTAAGCGCGTACGGTCCCCTGACTCCGCGGGCCGTCGACGGCACCGAGAGTTTTCGATTCAAGATGGCGACCGCATACCCTCGGCTGACAAAGATCGCGGCCGGAAAACCGATCGTGATCGCAGAATTCGGCTGCGCGCTCCATCATCGGAGAGTCGACGCGAGCGCGTGGGCGAAGAGTGCGCTCGACGATCTGTTCTCTGGTCGTTGGCCGGCCGTCATCGGTTTCTGCTGGTGGAACGAGTCGTGGGAGAATGATGACGTCCGGAAGCACAACACCGACATGAATATTTTGCATGACGCGGAGCTGACGAAAGTCTGGCGGGAGGAGCTTGCGAAACACGCGGACAAGATTCAGCCGGTGCAGATCATGGGACCATCATCGTAATCGTGCTCGTGCTCCTGCTCGTGCTCGGCTGGTTTTCGATTTCGAGCACGAGCACGATTACGAGTAGGATTGCGCGGAGGCAGGGGCGTCCTCATATTCACTCATGGTCAACGTTTCCATCACCTACAACGGCGATCTGCACTGCGATGCCACGCACGGGCCGTCCGGCTCCACGATTGCCACCGACGCGCCGACAGATAACAAGGGGAAAGGCGAGTCGTTCTCGCCCACCGATCTCGTCGCGACCGCGCTTGGGACGTGCATGAGCACGATCCTGGCGATGGCGGCGCAGGAACATGGGCTCGACGTCAAAGGAATGACCGTGAGCGTGAGCAAAGAAATGTCGAAGGACGCACCGCGGCGGATCGTCGGGTTGCCGTCGGAAGTTCACATCCCGCTGCCAGCCAGCACGCCGCAACGTGCGCTGCTTGAGAACGCAGCGCTCAATTGCCCGGTGCACAAGAGCCTTCCGCCCGAGATCGATCGCCCGACGAAATTTTTTTGGGAAGGCTGATTCGCGTTCTTCTGTAGCCGCTTCGCTATGCGAAGCGTTGAGAGACGCGGGTTAAATAACGCGATGCGTCGCCCGCAGGGCGACGGCTACAGCCCCAGCACCCAGGCAAAAACTAAGGGCGCGCAAATCGTCGCGTCGCTTTCGACCACGAACTTCGGAGTCGAGGCCGCAAGCTTGCCCCAGGTGATCTTCTCGTTCGGCACGGCGCCGGAGTAACTGCCGTAACTCGTCGTCGAGTCGCTGATTTGGCAAAAATAACCCCACAACGGCACCCCGGTGCGTTCAAGGTCCTGGTGCAGCATCGGGACGACGCAGATTGGGAAATCGCCGGCGATGCCGCCGCCGATCTGGAAAAATCCGATCGAGCCTTCGCCGTTGCGCAGTTTCTTTGAGTTCTTCGTGTAGTAGTCGGCGAGCCAGGTCATGTACTCGATGCCGGTGCGCACGGTGTGGACATTCTTCACGTCGCCGCGGATCACCGCGGCCGCATACATGTTGCCCAGGGTCGCGTCCTCCCAGCCCGGGACCACGATCGGCAAATTTTTCTCACACGCCGCAACCATCCACGAATGCTTCGGGTCGATCTGGAAACTCTTCTTCAGCTTTCCGCTGCGCAGAATTTTATACATGAACTCGTGCGGAAAATAATGTTCTCCGGCGCGATCGGCCGCCATCCACTCTTCGAGCACGGCCTTTTCTATTCGCCGCATCGCTTCCATTTCCGGAATGCAAGTGTCGGTGACGCGATTCATGTGCCGGCCGAGCAGTTTTTGCTCGTCCTGGGGAGTGAGCTGCCGGTAGTGCGGCACGCGTTCGTAATGGTCATGCGCGACGAGATTGAAAATGTCCTCCTCGAGGTTTGCGCCGGTGCAGACGATCAGGTGGACCTTGTCGCGGCGAATCATCTCCGCGAGGGAAATGCCGAGCTCGGCGGTCGACATGGCGCCCGCGACCGTCATCAGCATTTTGCCGCCGGCGGCGAGGTGGTCCTCGTATCCTTTGGCCGCGTCGAGCAATGCGGCCGCGTTAAAGTGCCGGTAATTTTTCGCGATGAATTTCGAGATCGGCCCTTTCTTTCCCGCGAGCGCGGCGTTGATCTCTTCCGGGCTTTTTGACCGCCGTTTGGGTTTCATCGTTTAGGGGTGGTAGGGACGCCGCGCTGCGGCGTCCGCGCTTGCAACCGCGGCTATGACGGCCGCTCGGACGGCGCAGCGCGCCGTCCCTACCGTGTGGATCGTCGGTTTCATTCGGGATAGAGCCACTTCATGTAATCAGCCACGCCGGTCTCGAGCGAATAGCGCGGCTCGTAGCCGAGGCCGTTTCGAACGCTGGTCAGATCAGCCTGGGTGAAATTCTGGTAGTGCGCGTGCGGGTTGTCGATGTAGTCCGGTTTGAAGTCGGTGCCGAACGAGCGGTTGAGGATATCGACCAGCTCGTTGAACGATCGCGCCTGGCCGGTGCCGAGATTGAAAACCCCGCTTTGCTTCGCTTCGAGCGCGCGGATGCTTCCTTCGACGATGTCCTTCACGTAAACGAAATCCCGCTTCTGTTCGCCGTGCTTGAAAATGCGAGGCCGTTGCCCGGCTTTGATCTGGCGCGAGAGATGAAGAATCATGCTCGCCGGGACGCCTTTGTGGGCTTCCCGCGGACCGTAAACGTTGAAGTAGCGCAGGCCGACGATGATCCAGCCGCTCACGTCGCTCGCGGCGCGGTTCGCGAGATTGTCCATGATCACCTTTGAGAAGGCATAAATGTTCGCCGGCGCCGCGGTGCTTGTTTCGGTAAGAGCTTCCGTCGCGGCGCCGTAAGTCGAGCCGGACGAAGCGTAGATCACGCGAGTCTTGTTCGGGCGCGCGAAATTGAGCAACCGTCGAAAGCTTTCCACGTTGTCGTGCGTCTGAACGAACTGATCGTGCAGCGTCGTGTCGGTAATCGAGGCGAGATGAAAGATCGCGTCGAATCGTTCGTCGCCGAATTGTTGTTTCCAATCGAGCGTAGCCAGGTTTTGGGCGACGAAATCGCCTTTGTATCCGGCGAGGTTCTTGAAATCGCCGGAGCGAAAATCATCGATCACGGTCAGGCGCGCGTCCGGCATTCGTTCCTGGAGCGCGAGCACGAGGTTGGAGCCGATGAAGCCGGCGCCGCCCGTTACGAGAATGGATTTGGCAGAGGAAGACACAATGGACGGTGCGATGATGAGCGTTCCTGACAGATAATTCCAGAGACGGCGAGCGCAAGCGGCTTGTGCATCAAGGAGCGGCGGTTTGAAACCGCCGAACGAATTCAGAGGGCGGTTGGAAAGCTCGCCTTGATGTGGTCAAACTCGCCGATCCGTCACCCCTTGTCAGGGGTTGGGGAAATGATTATGACGCAGTTCCCCGGGGTTTCGCTGCGCTACACCCCGGGCTTTAGTCCTTCGCGCTTCCGGCGCTGGGGCGATCGGTGGTGAGCCGTATGTGGCCTCCGCCTGTGGCCTCTGGCGTTGGACGACGGACGGCCACGGCCTGTGGTCTCCTGCGCGGGGCGCGGGTGGGCGACGAGATCTCGGGGGGGAGTGCAGCGCCGAAAGGCGCGGCGGAATTAAAGCCGGGAGTGAAGCGATGCGAAACTCCCGGGTGCTCGATTAAATCACTCGAGCCCCTCACAGGGGCGACGGAAAGCGGGCGGTTTGGAAAGCGCCCTTCCCGAGGCGCGAGAAAGCGGTTGGCGCTTCAAGGAGCGGCGATTTGAAATCGCCGTCGGTCGGCGGTGTAGACACCGCCGCTCCTTGACGTTTTCACCGAGGCCAGGATCAAATAAATCTTGAGTGCGAACCGGCCGGGCGCTACACCTCGGGTTAGTTCTTTGTTAGTTGCGGTTGTGGAGCGGCGTGAGGAATTCCCGTGAGATTCGGGAGCAGTTGCGCTGCTGTGACTGGATACGATTTCCCAGGGCCAATCTTCGAAACTGTTCGGGGGTGAAGGCGGGAAAGAGGTTGGGGCCAGTTGAGAGTTACGAGTTGAGAGTTGAGAGAGGCTGAATGGCTTTTCCGCGGCTCTCAACTCTCAACCATGAACTCTCAACCTCCCCGGTAAGCCAGAAGCCAGAATATTCGCCCGTCTCCACCTCATTCGAGCCGAAGCTGTAGCCGCGATCGTTGATCGCGGGCGATCTGCAGCCCGGCGGCTCGAAAAAACTTCTTCGCGAAAAAGAAGAATGAGAGCTGTAGACGCGGCGTTCCGCCAGGGCGGGAGCAAGTCTGCCTCTCAAAAAAGTTGGAGGTAACTTGTTATGCGGAATCGTTTATGGCTTCTGGCAGTGGCCTTTCTTTCGGCCGCGCCAATCAGCAGTCGCGCCCAGGAGGCGCTTTCATTTGGGCTTCAAACCACGGAAGCGGAATCGGAACGGATCGTTGTCAGCGCGACACGGGTCGAGACGGTTGAGGAAGACTCACCGGCCACCATCGACGTCATTCGTTCGAATGACTTCGAGATCAAACAAACGCGTCGCGTTGCCGATGCGCTCCGGCAGGTGCCCGGCGTTTCGGTCGTTCAATCCGGGCCGCCTGGATCGCTGACCTCTGTCTTCACCCGTGGTCTTCGGAGCGAGCACACGCAGGTCCTGCTCGACGGTATTCCGATCAACCAGGGTTTGCAGGGTGCGTTCAACTTCGGGGATCTGACCACGGACAACATCGATCGGATCGAGATCGTGCGTGGACCGCAGAGCACGCTCTACGGGCCGCGCGCCCTGGCGGGGGTGATCCAGATTTTCACGAAACGGGGGAGCGGCGAACCGAGCGGCGAGTTCAGCCTCGAGGGCGGGTCCAACACGACCATCCGGGGAACGCTGACCAGTTCCGGCTCAGCGAAGCAGTTCGATTATTCGGTGGGTTTGAGCGGGCTCACCACCGACAACGAACGGCCGAACAACCAGTATAGGCTCTGGAACGGCATTGCGAACCTCGGTTGGTCGCCGAGCGAACAGGTGCGGTTGAGCGCGCTCATCACCTATTCGCTGGCCGACCTTGGCCTGCCCAACACGATTTTCGATCCGCGGCCGCGCGATAATTTCCTGACCGAACGCTGGCTCGTCGCGCCGCACCTCGATTACAAGCCAGTCGAGTGGTGGCAGCACCGCTTGATCTTCAGTTACGACGAAGAACGTCAGGTGAATGATCCAAACGACGACGGTTTCGTGGGCCCGACCCGGGCCTTGTTTACCCGGGCGACGGTCGATTATCAAAACGATCTCAAACCCGCTTCGTGGCTGACGCTTACGTCGGGATTTTTCTACAGCGAAGTGGACGCCGGGCAGGAGCGGCCGTTCGTTCTGTTCGGTGACAAGTTCATCGGGGACGAGACGGAACAGACGTCGCTCTTCGTGCAGGCGAGCGTGACGCCGTTCAAAGAACTGAACCTCGTCGCCGGTGGGCGCTACGATCATTTCAACCAATTCGGCGATATCTGGACCTATCGCTTCGCCGGCAGTTATCGGATCGCGAAAACCGACACCCATTTTCATGCCAGTGTCGCGACCGGATTCAGTCCGCCGAGCGCGCAGGACAAGATTTTCGGGATGAACTTTGGCTTGGAACCGGAGGAAAACCTCGGCTGGGACCTCGGCGTCGAGCAGCGGTTTTGCCAGGGGCGGGTGATGATGGGCCTCACTTATTTTCACAACGACCTGTCGAACGTGATCGGGTTTAACGGGCTGTTCCAGACCTTGAACCTGGGGGCGGCGCGGACGCAGGGGATCGAAGCGGAGTTGAAGCTGCGGCCGATACGCGATCTGGAGTTCACCGCGGCCTACACGTATCTCGACGCGGAGAAGACGTCCGCCGCCGACCTTAACCAGCCGGAGGGCTCGCGCCTGCCGCGTCGACCGCGGAACGAGGCCTATGTTTCGGGCACGTATCTCTGGTTCGGAAAACTGCGGACGACCATCGAAGCGAAGTTCGTCAACGCGCGCGAAGAGCTGACTTTTCCGCCTCCCGACTTTCTTCCCACGAATATCGATATCGAGGATTACGCGTTTGTGAATCTGGCGGCGGAATACGAGATCAACTCGTGCGTTTCCGTTTTCGCGCGCATTAACAATCTCACCGACGAGCAGTATTCCGAGGTGTTCGGCTTCCCGGCATTGGGGAGGACGGCATTCGCCGGATTCAAAGTGCGCTTTTAACCAAGTGCTTCTGGAGCCGCTTCGCTGTGCGAAGCGCGAGGGCGACCTCGAAAAGACATGCCTTGCGTCGCCCACAGGGCGACGGCTACAGAAGAAGGTTCGCTGGAAGCGAATTTGACAGGAAAAAGGCTGACATTGGACTACCTTTCCCGCATCTTGCGGGGGAAACCCATCGCACCCGCCTCCCTATGAAATCAAATCTGTCATCCCTGAAAGCGGTTGTTCTGGCGTTGCTAATTGTTTCGACCGTCTCCGCAGTCCTCATCGTCAACCCGGTCACTCCACCGCAAACCGCACCGCGCACAGCGGCACAAGCGCGGGAAGCCTACGGTAAACTGCCATTGAGTTTCGAGGAGAACCGCGGCCAGGCGAATGAATCGGTCGATTTTGTGGCGCGCGGTCCCGGGTACGCGCTCGCCCTCGCGCCCACCGAAGCAGCCTTTTCGCTTTCCAAGCTTTCATCTGATTCGGCGAAGAACGCGGCTCCGTCCACTGTGCTGCGGATGAATCTCGTCGGCGCGAACGGTGCGGCAAAGGCTGCGGGCCAGAATGAGTTGGAGGGCCGGGTGAATTATTTCATTGGCAACGACCCGTCAAAGTGGCGGACGGAGGTTCCCACTTTCGAGCGCGTGCGTTACGCGGAAGTTTATCCGGGCATCGACGTGGTTTATTACGGCAACCAGCGACGGCTGGAGTATGACTTCGTGGTCGGGCCCGGCCAGGACTCGCGCGCGATTGCCCTGGAATTTGCGGGGACGGACAAAGTGGAAGTAGAAGGTGCGACGGGTGATTTACTCATCGCGGTGGGCGGGGAAAACCTCCGGCAGCACAAGCCGATTGCGTATCAGGAAATTAGCGGCGCGCGACGTGAGATCGAGAGCCGGTATGTCGTTCGCAACGGCGCACGAGTGGGGTTTGAGGTCGGTCAGTACGATGCGAGCGCGGCCCTGATTATTGATCCAGTGCTGGAGTATTCCACCTTTCTGGGCGGGAGCGGGAGCGTTCCGCTTTCTGAGCAAGCCACGAGTATCGTAGTGGACTCGAGCGGACGTGCCTATGTCGCGGGACTTACCAACTCCACCGATTTTCCGATTGCCAATGCCATTCAAAGCACGGTGCGTGGGATAGATGTGTTTATCGCAAAGTTCAACGCGGCGGGCTCGGCGCTCGTCTATTCCACCTATCTCGGCGGAAGCGGTTTTGATTTCGGCTATGGCATTGCGGTGGACTCCGGAGGCAGTGTCTACGTGACAGGAACTACTACTTCCACCAATTTTCCGATCGCTAATGCGTTGCAAAGTATGAATGGAAGCAGCGGCAACTTCCCAGAGGATGCCTTTGTCACAAAGCTGAGCGCGACGGGGTCGGCGCTGATCTATTCCACTTATCTTGGCGGGAGTGACGATGATCAGGGCGCTGGCATCGCGGTGGACTCCGGGGGCAATGCTTATGTCACGGGAACAACCCACTCAACCAACTTTCCGACGGCCAACGCTATCCAAAGCACAAGCGGGGGAGGGCACGATGCTTTTGTCGCAAAGTTCAATGCAACAGGGTCGGCGCTCATCTATTCCACGTATCTCGGGGGTAATAGCGAGGATGTTGTCTACGGCATAGCCGTTGACGGCGCGGGCAGTGCCTATGTGACGGGATATACCAGTTCGGCCAATTTTCCGACGGTTAATGCTTTCCAAAACAAGATAGCGGGCGGGAGCAATTCGTATTCCGATGTCTTTGTCACCAAGTTCAATGCTGCGGGCTCGGCGCTGGTGTATTCCACGTATCTTGGCGGTGACGGCGAAGATGTCGGTGCAAGCATAGCCGTCGATTCGACCGGCAGCGCCTATCTCACCGGGTATACTATCGCGACGAATTTCCCGACTGCCAATGCTTTCAAAAGTGCGCTCAGCGGTTTTGACGACGCCTTTGTCACAAAATTTAATTCCGCCGGATCGGCCCTGATCTATTCCACCTATCTCGGGGGCGACGCCAGTGAGAACGGCGCCGGAATTGCGGTGGACTTAGCCGGCAACGCCTATGTCACGGGCTTCACCGATTCCACCGACTTTCCCACCGTCAATCCTCTCCAGAGCCCAGGCGATCCAGTCAGCGATGCCTTTGTCACCAAGCTCAACCCGGCAGGCACGGCGCTGGTTTATTCCACGTATCTCGGCGGTAATGGCGGCGATTCCGGACACGCCATCGCCGTGGACTCGGCCGGAAGCGCGTATGTGACGGGGGAGACGTTCTCAAGATGCTTTCCCACCACGATCGGCGCTTTCGATACCAGGTTGGCGATGGGTGATTCCGATGCCTTCATCACCAAAATCAGCGAAACGGCCCAGCCGGTGGGTCTCAACCCATGTCCCTCGGACTTGCTCAATCTCTCTACTCGTCTGGGCGTTCTGCCTGGAAATGGCGCACTAATCGCAGGTTTCATCATCACCGGGAACGATCTAAAGCGCGTGATCATCCGTGGTCTCGGCCCATCCTTGAGCAGCAATGGCGTCCAGGGAGCGCTGGCCGACCCGACGCTCGACCTGTTCGATTCAAACCAGAGGCTAATCGTGAGCAACGACGATTGGATAACCAATCGTGCGGAAGTGGAAGCGACGGGAATTCCGCCAACTAACGACCGCGAGTCCGCCATCGTGGTAGAATTGTCTTCGGGCGCTTACACCGCTGTTTTGCGGGGGCAAAACAACGGCACTGGTATCGGCGTGGTGGAAGTGTACGATTTGGAGGGCTCCGACCCGTCAAATACCAGAATGGCCAACCTCGGCAGCCGCGGATTTGTCGGTACCGGCGACAACGTGATGATCGGCGGATTCATTATTGGAGGCAGTGGGCAAGGCGATACGCGGGTAGTTGTGCGTGGAATAGGCCCGTCGCTTGGCGCTTTCGGAGTCACCGCCGCGTTGCAGGATCCGATCATCGATCTAAAGAACGCGAATGGCACCACCTTGATGACAAACGATGACTGGCAACAAGGCCAGCCGACGGAGATTACCGCGCTCGGCCTCGCGCCCAGTGACAGCCGCGAATCCGCGCTTCTGACTTCCCTGCCGCAGGGCAATTTCACGGTGATCCTGCGCGGTAAGGGTGGCGCGACTGGCGTGGGAGTGGTGGAATTTTATAACGTGCCGTAAGCGCTCTTCTGTAGCCGCTTCGCTAAGCGAAGTGTAAACATGACGGCGAAGGACATGCGTTGCGTCGCCCACAGGGCGACGGCTACAATAGGCAGATGACTCCGCTGATCTACGCTTTGATCGGGTTGCTCGCTGGTGCGGCCATCGCGGCGATCATTTTCGTCATCACGCGGCGAAATCGGGATGACGACGCGGAGCTAATCAAGCGCCTGGAACTGCTGGAACATGCGCAAGAGCGGGGTGAGCGACTTATCCGTGAAGAGATGGCGCGGAGCCGCGAAGAAAATGCGAATGCGGCCAAGACGCAGCGCGGCGAGCTGACGGCGTCGCTCGAAAGCGTGCGCGGAATTGTGGACGTCCGTCTGAAGCAATTGCAGGAGGACAACACGGGGCAGCTGGAAAAGATGCGCGCGACGGTCGACGAAAAACTGCAGGGGACGCTCGAGAAACGGCTGGGCGAATCGTTCAAGCTGGTGAGCGAACGGCTGGAACAGGTGCACCAGGGCCTCGGGGCGATGCGGCAACTGGCGAGCGATGTGGGCGGATTGCAGAAGGTGCTGGCGAACGTCAAGACCCGCGGCGGCTGGGGGGAAGTCCAGCTCGGCAGTTTGCTCGAGCAGGTGCTTACCGCGGATCAGTTTTCGCGCAATGTCCAGACGCGAAGCGATTCGGCGGAGCGGGTCGATTTCGCGATCAAGCTGCCGGGCGACGAAAACGGTGCGCCCGTCTGGTTGCCGATCGATTCCAAATTTCCGACGGAGGATTACCAGCGGCTGCTAGCGGCCCAGGACCGAGGCGATGCCGATTCGATTGAGACCGCGATGAAAGGCCTGGAGACGCAACTGAAGAAAAACGCGAAAGACATTTGCGGGAAATACATCAACCCGCCGCGCACGACAGATTTCGCACTGATGTTTTTGCCGACGGAAGGATTGTATGCGGAAGCGATCCGCCGGATTGGATTAGTCGAGCAGGTGCAACGCGAGTGCCGCGTGATCTTCGCCGGCCCGACGACGCTGGCCGCGTTGCTGAACAGTTTGCAGATGGGATTCCGGACCCTGGCGATCCAAAAAAGTTCCAGCGAAGTTTGGAACCTCCTCGCGAGCGTGAAAAATGAATTCGGGAAATTTGGCGCTCTCCTGGATGGCGTGAAGCGAAAGCTCGACCAGGCTTCATCGCAGATCGACGACGTCGCCCGGAAATCGAGAACGATCGAGAAACGCCTTAACCAGGTCGAGGCGCTTCCCTCTAATCCGCAGCCGCTCTTGCGTGAATTGCTGCCACTCGACGAGGAGGAGGAAATGCTGTAGCCGCTTCGCTGTGCGAAGCGCCGGAAAGGGGCGGTGATTGCAGCTGAAGTCAATCTCGCGTCGCCCATAGGGCGACGGCTACAGAAATCAGAGCACCTCGTCCCACTTCGACTTGTCCTTGAGCATGATCTCGCGGAGGAGGCGAATCGGCAGCTGGCCGTGGTTGAGAATCTCGTCGTGGAATTTTTTGAGCGAAAAATTTGAGCCTTCCTGGATCTGGTAATCGTTGCGGAGTTTCACAATCTGAAGCTTGCCGAGTGAGTAGCTGCCGTAACTGAGATCGAAAGTGCCCCGCATCGCCTCCGCCCGGGCCGGTTTTTCCTCGTAGTAACAGTTCTCCCGGAAGAACCGGGTCGCCTCTTCCACGGTCATTCCCTGGGTGTGCATCTTCACCGAAACACAAAGCCGGCAGAGCCGCAGGATGGCGGCCTGGGCCTGCACCATCCGATACTTCGCGGCGCGCTGGAGTTCGTCTTCCGTCGGATGAGGGCCGCCGGGAACGCCGAACCCCTCGTCGATGATCATTTTCTCACAATAATGCGCCCATCCCTCGATGAAGGAGGTGGCTCCGAAAACCTTCTCTGTCTTCGTCGCCTTCGACGCATTCAGGTGGAGGAACTGCACGTAGTGTCCGGGATAAACTTCATGAATCGCGAGCAGGTCCTCCATGTAGTAATTGAAGGAGGTCAGCCATTCCTCCTTTTGGGCGTCCGGCCAATCGGGCTCGGGTGGGGTGACGTAATAATAAGCTTCGTTCGCCCTTTTTTCGAACGGCCCGGGCGTGTCCATCGAAGCAAAACTGGTGGAGCGCCGGTCCTGCGGCGTCTCCTTCACCTGCGCTGAAGCCTGCGACGGAATGGTGACCAGTTTGCGATCGACCACAAACTTCCGCACCGCGTCCATTCGTTTGGCGACCTCGGGAATGAGGTTTTCCGCCGTCGGGTGGTCGCTTTGGATTTGCTTGAAGACGACCGGAGCGGGTCTCGTTTCGTCAATCTTCCTGGCCGCCTCCGAAAACACTTCCTGTTCCCGGGCTAATTCCGCCATCGCAAGCTCCAGGATCCTGGCCGGCGGCATATTCACCAGTTCGCTCTCGGCCAGGAAACGCTGATACTTTTCCTCGCCAACGGCGAAATCGGCGATGGCCTTCGGAAGCTTTTCCTTTTCCAGCCAGGAGGCGTAATCGGCCAGCGCGGTAGCCGCCCGCCGATTCGACTGCATAAAGGTGGCGCGGAGGTTTTCGTCCTTCAAATCCGCCAGTCCCTCGACGAGGCCCTTCTTGAAGAACTCGGACGATCCCCGGGCAATCTGGATTGCAAGCTCGACATACGGTTTCGGCAGGACGTCGGCGAGATTCGTTTTCGCGGCGATCATGATGTTCGACGCCTGGTTTTCGACGACGATGATGCTGCGGACGCGATCCTCGACCGGCGCGTATTTGCGCTTCATGTAAACGCCAACGTCGATCGCGCGGGCGTAACTCATGGGGTTGTGCTCGTAAATCCCCATGTCCTGCCAGAGAAAGAGTTCTTTCCTGATCGCCGTCTGAAGAAGCCGGAGATCGATCGCGGTGCGCGGGCTGAGTTTGGCCAGGTCGAACTTCGTCAGGCGATCTTCGAATCGCCGGAGGCGCGCCAGCTCGGCGTCGATGGCCAGCCGGGTATGCTCGTTGATGCGGCCGTCATATTCGTGGAAACCGAGGGCGGTGGCCTGGAGCGGGCGGGCCGCGAGATGGCCTTTGATGTATTCGTCCGCGACAATGTCGTACTCCGCGTCGGGCTTGAGGGAGGAGGAACTTTGGGAGGAAGCCGACTTGGAGGTGGGAGACGACTTGGAGGTGGGAGAAGGCGAAGGGGAGGCGGAATCGGAAGAGGGTGAGGGGCTCGGGGAAGATTTGTGTTTCGCTCGCGGGGTGTGCGCCGGTTTCTCGGACGGGCTCGGCGAGGCTCCCGGCAGAGGCTTAACCGGCCCGGTGGGCTTCAAGGGGGCGGAAGGAGTGGGCTTGGGGGAAGGCGAGGGTGAGGGGGCGGCCAGGGCGCAAGACAGTGCCAGGCCCAGGGCCAGTGCCAGAATAAACGAGCAGCGTCTCATGGATAGAGGTGGGATCGGCCGCTCCGCCGGGCGAGGCCAAGTGAACGCGGCTTCACCGCGTGACTTTGCCTCGAGGTCGCCGCGGCGACGACTGAATTCCACCTGCGGCCACCTTAGACGACGCTTTGCGCGTTGCCAAAAATTTCCGTATGAGCGATCATCGTCCTCCCGGATTCGATAATTCCCATGAAGCGCCGCCTCCTGCTCAGCACCTTCGCCTGCCTTCTCGTGTTCAACCTTCTCCTCGGAGTCCGGTTCTATAACGCCTACGCGGCTGGCGGCGATGACGACAGCGGTTATGCCCAGATTTCGGTCTTCGCCAAGGCGGTCCAGCTACTCCGGCAGGATTACGTGGACGGCGGGAAGACCAGTTACCACGACCTGATTTACGCCGCGATGAAGGGCATGCTCGCGTCGCTCGACCCGCATAGCCAGTTCATGGACCCGAACGACTTCAAGGACATGCAGGACGATACCCGGAGCCGCTTCAACGGCCTCGGCATCGAGGTCGCGGTGAAAGGCGGGCTCCTGACCGTGATCACGCCGATGGAGGACACTCCGGCCGCCAAGGCGGGGATTCTCTCGGGCGACCAGATCCTCCGGATCAATGGCAACTCGACCGAAAAAATGGATTTGCAGGACGCAGTCAATTTCCTCCGGGGAACTTCCGGCCAAAAAGTGACGCTGACGATTTTGCGGCCCTCGACGAAAGAGATCAAAGATTTCGCGCTCGAGCGGACCGAGATAAAGGTTCAAAGCGTTAAGGGAACGAAACTGCTCGACGCGGAGCTGAGCGGTCCGTTCAAGATCGGTTACGTCCGGCTGATTCAATTCAATGAACCAACCGCGGAAGAGCTGGCGAAAGCGCTCGATGGACTGCAAAAACAGGGGATGCAGGCGCTGGTGCTCGACCTGCGGAACAACCCGGGCGGCCTCCTGAATGTGGCGGTGGATGTCTGCGCGCAGTTCCTGCCGCCGGGGACGAAGGTTGTTTCGACCCAGGGCCGGGTCGCCTCGCAGCAACATGATTATTCGACCGCGAGCGGCACGAAAGAACGCCCGCATTTTCCCCTGGCGGTGCTGGTCAACGAAGGGAGCGCGAGCGGTTCGGAAATCGTGGCCGGGGCATTAAAGGATTTGAAGCGGGCTGTTTTAGTCGGCGAGACGACTTTCGGGAAAGGTTCGGTGCAGAATGTGGTCCAGCTGCCGGACGGCTCGGCACTGCGTTTTACGACGGCAAAGTACTACACGCCGAGCAAACAGGTCATTCACGGAAACGGCGTTGTCCCGAATATCCGGGTGCCGATGACCGCGGAGCAGGAACGCGCGCTCTTCGCATTGCGGAGTGCCGACAATGTTAAGCCCGAGGAAGAGAAAACCGCGATCAAGACGAAAGATCCGCAATTGCTGCGCGCGATCGACGCCCTGAAAGGGGTGATGGTTTATGCGCAGGAAACCGCGCCGAAGCTCGATCCGGTGAAGAAGTGAATGCTGATCTGTGATCAGTGAATGGTGTGCACAATTCACCAGTCACCAGTCACGATTCACCATCCGCCAGGACCATCCTCGCCATCGAGACATCCTGCGACGAAACGGCCGTCGCCATCCTGCGCGGGACTGAGCTGCTGGCGAGCGAGGTCTCGTCGCAGACCGAGCACGAAACTTATGGCGGCGTGGTGCCGGAAGTGGCGTCGCGCAATCATCTTCTCCACGCCCCGCGTTTGTTGGCCAAAGCATTGGAGTTCGCCCAGGTTGCGCCGGAAGAAGTGGATTGCTTCGCGGCCACCTCCGGACCGGGCCTTGCCAGCTCGTTGATGATCGGTGCGTCGGTTGCCAAGGGGCTCGCGCTCGGCGCCGGGCGGCCCTACCTCGCAATCAATCATCTCGAAGGTCATTTGCTGTCGCCTTTTTTTACGAGCGACTTCGAGGTTCAGCCAAATGTCTCCCTCGTCGTCAGTGGCGGGCATACGTTGCTGGTGGAGGTCCTGGGCGTTGGCCAGTACCGGCTTCTCGGCCGGACCGTTGATGACGCCGCAGGCGAGGCTTTTGACAAGGTGGCGAAGCTTCTTGGACTCGGATACCCGGGCGGTCCGGAGATCGAGCGCCGCGCCATTTCCGGGAATCCCGCGCGTTTTGATTTTCCCCGGAGCATGCTGGACTCGGCCGATCACAACTTCAGCTTTAGCGGTTTGAAAACCGCCGTGCGCTATCGGCTCGCGGATTTTGAATCAGACAGCCGGGATGCCGGACTGGTGGCGGATTTTTGCGCCTCCTTTCAGCAGGCCGCGATCGACGTGCTCGTGAAAAAGACGCTGCGGGCCGCCGGGATTTGCGGAGCCAATCTGGTCACGATGAGCGGCGGAGTGAGCTGTAATCAGGCATTGCGGACCGCGATGACCGAAGCATGCAACGAGGCGGGATTACGGCTGCTCACCGCCGCGCCGCTGCTTTGCACGGATAACGCCGCCATGATCGGGTTCGCCGCGTCGTTGCGATTTCGCGTCGGTTTGAGCTCGCCGGTGACCCAGGAAATCGACCCGAATCTGGCGTTAGTTTGAGCGATCGTGGTGCGTTCCTACAATCAATACTCGCGCGCGAGCAGGTAATCCGCGAGGGCGCGCAGCACGCCGGCCTTTTTTCCAAGTGATTCGAGCGCGCCGTGCGCTTTCGCCGTCAAACGACGCGCTTCGGCTCGCGATTTTTCCAAACCAATCACAGCCGGATAGGTCGCCTTTTTTGCCGCGACATCCTTTCCGGCGCTCTTGCCGAGCTTTTCGGAGGTTTGGGTCACATCGAGGATGTCGTCTATGACCTGGAAAGCCAGTCCGAGGGCTCGGCCGAAAGCAGTGATCGCCGCCAGCTCGCTGGCGCGGGCGTTCGCGGCCATCGCTCCCAGGCGCACCGAACAGGTCAACAGCGCCGCCGTCTTGTTTTCGTGGATGTAACGCAACTGGGCGCGGTTGATCCGGCGGCCTTCGCCTTCGAGATCGGCTACCTGGCCGGCGATCAGTTTCTGGCTGCCGGCCGCGGTCGCAATTTCCTGGAAGATCTGGCGGAGATCGTAACGCTTCGTTTCCTTGGCCTTCGCCGCGATCTCGAACGCGATCGTGAGCAGGGCGTCTCCCGCCAGAATGGCAATCCCATCGCCGAAAACTTTGTGGCAGGTCGCGCGGCCCCGGCGCAGGTCGTCATTGTCCATGCTGGGAAGATCGTCATGGATCAGCGAATAGGTGTGGATGCATTCCAGAGCGCAGGCCAGGGGAAGGGCAGCGCTGGTCGGGCCGCCGCAAGCATCGGTCGCGGCCAGGCAGAGAACCGGTCGCAGGCGTTTTCCGCCGGCGAACAAGCTGTAACGCATCGCCTTGTGGATCGTGGCGGGAGCAACCGATGCCTTTGGCAGAAAACGATCCAGCGCGCGGTCCACCTCTTTCTGGCGAGCGCTCAGGTAGCTCGTTAATTCCATCGTCGACGTTGGTCCGGGATTATTCTGCGGCCCGGCTGCCTGGCAAAGGACTCGCGACGACAAGGCCCATGAGCAGGAAGCTGAGAGCGGCGGAAAACAGGCAGTAGCGGCAGAAGGCGTGCAAAAGGAAGGCCTGCACGTAGAGCAGCCACAACGTCGCCGCGAACATCAAACAAACAGTCAGGGCGAAGAACGTCCGGGCGCGGACATAATTAAACGCAGCAAACGTCGCGAAGGTAAAAGCGGTGAAATAACCCAGGACGCCAACCGCGGCGACGGGGATCCCACCCACCCGGGCGTAGGCGCTCCCCAGGACTTCGAAGCAGCCTGTCTGTCCTCCGCAAGCGGCGGTTTCCCCGGTCAACGCCAGCACCGTCAAATAAGCCGCATCCGCCAGCCCCGCCAGACAGCAGAACGCGGCGATGCTGTAGAGAATGGTTCGGACCCGTGAGCCAGGCTCTGCCTTTGGGTTTTGTCGCTTTTGTTTCACCAGCAGGTCAGGGTTTGGGTTTCTCTTTGAGCGCTTCGTCGATGGCTTGACGGACAGCGGTGGAATTCAGCGAAGTGGCTGGCACGAGGGTCTTGTTTATGAACAGGGTCGGCGTGCTCGCCACTCCGCGAGCCAGCCCGACCTTTTGATCGGCATCGACTTTCGCCGCCACCTCCGGGTCCTTTATGTCTTTCTCAAATCGCTCCAGATCGAGCCCAATCTTCCCGGCGTACTCCCTGAAGAGAGCGGGGACATCCGCCGCTTTGCTCCAAGTCTCCTGCTCCTGGTAGAGCATGTCGTGCATTTCCCAGAAGCGGTGCTGCCGGTCCGCCGCTTCCGAGGCGAAAGCCGCCTCGCGGGCATGGGCGTGCATGTCGAGAGGAAACTGGTGAAAGATCACGCGCAGACGAGAGCCGTAGTCTTTTTCAATTTCTTTCAAATCCTTGGCTACCCTGCCGCAGGGCGGGCATTGGAAGTCGCCGAACTCCTCCAACGTGACCGGCGCCCTGGCTTCGCCGCGCACATGCAATCCGGCCAGGTTTTCTTCGCCTGTTGCTGCCGTGGGAGTCGGCAGCCGTTTTGCCCGGTAGAGCATGACCAGCGACCCGCACAAAATAAACAGCACCGCCCCGACAATGATGAAAGGCAGAGCGCGTTTCATGAGAGCAGGCCTGGATGCGGGTCGATTGCCCGGGAATGGAGCGGGTCTCCTGAGTAAATAGCTGACATCCCGGGAAAGAAGACGATTGGCGGGGGGATTGCCAGAAATATTGTGCTGTTTTCCGTCACGAACCTCCGGTTCCCCCCGACGCCTAAGCTCGGGAGATTACATTTTCGTCATTCTGACCGCCATTGGATTTGCGAAAAGCGAACAGAAAGCGTTCACGTCGCGTGCCCTCGCTCGCGGGGGTCGTGATTTCGAACTCATGACCCAATAACTCAGGGAGTCCCGGCCCTGGCATCCAGAGAAAAAACAGGTATGCAAAAGAAAAACAATTCGGAATCTGGCGTTTTCAATCCCCGCGTTTTTGTAGCCTTCATTCTCTGTCTCGCCGGCGTATCGCTCGCCATGTTCAGTTGGGCCGGGCCCGCGCCCGCTCGAATTAGCGCCGTGGCCGCCCCAACCGTGACCCCGACGTTCGGTAATCCCGTCATTGCCGGGATCGGTGGCAGCGGATTTGAAATCGACATCCGCGTGGATCCTTCCAACGGCAATCGCATTTACATGAGCGCGCCGGGCGCTCTTTCCTCCGACACGAGCTGGATCTGGCGTTCGCTCGATGCCGGCAAGACGTTCAAATGGGTCCCCAACGGCGCTCCGCTTACCGGGAAAGTGACGACCTGCCATGGTGGCGGCGACACCGAGCTGGGTGTCGATTCCGCGGGACATCTTTATTTCAATGACCTGACCCTGGCGAACTTCAGCACGGGCCGTTCGGACGACCAGGGAGTGAGTTTCACCTGCAGCAATACCGGCGTGCCCGATACCGCCGTGGACCGCCAGTGGTATACGATCGACGGCGACCCGACCGGCGCGGGTTCCATCTATCTTGCCAACGACGAGATCGGGCCCGGCGGAGTCATGTGCGGAAATAGCACGGGCAACAACGTGCTCGTGATGTATCGCTCGCCGATAAGCGGCCTGGGCCCGTCGGCGGGCATCGAGTTCGGACCCGCCAATCACGTCAGCGCGGTGGGAAGCTGCGATGAAGCCATCATGGGCAACAACGAGCTCAGCCCGGTGCCCACCACCCTGGGCCAGCCTGATGGCCTCGGCGGATTCGCCACCCTGCCGGCCCCGGTAAAACACATTTTTGTCATCCACGACAACGCGCAATTGAACAAGATCCTGATCGGCCGTTGCTTTCCGGTCCCTTTCGGTGCGCCGATCCCGAACGTCAGTGATCCCAGCGGCCTCAATTGCGTCGATCTCCCGGTTGCGGATTTGGGCGCCAATGTAAAGACGGGCGCAAATTTTCCGAGCATGGCCATCGACAAGGCCGGCAACCTTTACGCCGTCTGGAGCCAGGCGCCGATCGACGCCAGTGGCATGGTGACGGGAGACACCGTCATTAAGTACACTTACTCCACTAACCAGGGAGCCACGTGGGCGCCACCGATCCAGATCGACACCAGCGGTTCGCCCTTTGGCGTCCTTCACACCAACGTTTTTGTGTGGCCGGTGGCGGGCGACGATGGCCGGGTCGATATCGCGTGGTACGGAACGCCCGGCCAGCCGACTCATCCATCCGCCGGTCCGGATTCGTGCGGCACGAACTGCGATTGGAGTCTCTGGATGGTGCAAACTCTGAACGGGCACGCCGCGAGTCCAACGTTCACCGCGCCCATCCAGGCAAGCCAGCACTTCAATCACCGCGGCAGCATGAACACGCTCATCGGCGGGCAGGCCGGCGATCGTACCCTGGGCGATTTTCTTCAAATCCGGCTTGGGCCCCAGGGCGAAGCGCGCATTTCGTATTCGGATTCGAACAACATCGACGAACCCCTCGTCCCCCATGGCATGTTCGTGCAGCAGAACGGCGGGGACGGCCTCTTGGTCGCAAGTTCTCCCGTCAATATTCCGGGTCTCGCTCCATTCAATTCCGTCACGGACCCAACGGGCGACGCGAAATATGAAGTGAGCGGGACCAGCAGCGCCAGCATGCCGCAGCTGGATATCATCGGCTCGAACATGAGCGAGACGATCGCCGCGCCCTGCTCGGCCGCGGCCCCATGCTACAAGGTCGTCATGCAATTGAGCAACCTCAGCCTGGCGCCAAGTACGACCGACGACCCGGACCCCGATCTGGTTTGGTCCACCCAGTGGTTCGTGCCGTCGACCACCGATCCGACCGGCGGAAAAAACTTCCACGTTTACGCCGAATCGCTGAACGGCGCCGCTCTGCAATGCTTTGTGGGGGAGAACGCGATCATGCTTTTGGGCGGAGGCGCGGCGTTGACTTATCCCGGCAGCACGCAATTGCCCGCCGCGAATTGCACTTCAACGCTGGGCGCCAATGGCAACATCACCATCTACGTCCCCAAGTCGATGGTGGCGGAAATGGACCCACTCGACAATAAGCTGCATGAAGTCACGGCGTCGACCATGACCCTTCAGGAGGCGGCGAACACCGTTCCGCCCTTCGGCGGTATTGGCGGCTCCTTTTTCAATCTCACCGATGTGGCGCAGGGATATGTGTTCGATCCTTCGGGGACACCGCCAACACCCACCCCAACGGCCACCGTTGCGCCCAGCGTGACGCCGACGGCCACGATTCCACCCACGGCGACGCCTACCGCGACGGCTACGGTTCCACCGACTGCCACTCCGACGGCAACCGCTACCGTTGCCCCCACGGCGACGCCTACCGTGACGGCCACGATCGCGCCGACGGCCACTCCCACCGCAACTGCAACTCCAAGCGCGACGCCGGTCCCGACCCCGGTGGACCTTGAGCTTCTCAATATTTCGGGCCGCGTCGTTACTCAGCCGGGCGACAAAGTCGGCATCGGCGGGTTCATCGTTAAAGGAACCGGTTTCAAGCGCTTCATCGCTCGCGCTCTCGGACCTTCGATCCAGATAAACGGCCAGCCCGTGCCCGGCACCTTGCAGGATCCGATTCTCGAACTGCACGACAGCAATGGCGCCACCATCACGAACGATAACTGGCGCAGCACCCAGCAGGCGGAAATCCAGGCGAGCGGCCTCGCGCCGACCGACGATCGCGAATCAGCCATCATCCGCACTGTTCCGGCGGGGAGTTACACGGCGATCATTCGCGGCGTGGGGGGGCAAAGCGGCATCGGCCTGATCGAAATCTACGATCTCGGACAAGTCGGATCGGTCGAACATGAGAACAAGGGACCGGAAGGCCCCGAGGGCTTCACGACCGAGCTGGGCAACCTCTCAGTCCGCGCTGATGTGCAGACTGGCGATAATGTTTTGATTGATGGAATCATTCTCCGAGGCGGCAATCCGAAGCGCGTTCTCTTCCGGTCCCTGGGCCCATCCATTTCGGTGGGCGGCGTCCCAGTGCCGGGAACGTTGCAAAATCCGGTTCTCGAGCTCCGCGACGGCAATGGCGCGCTGCTTCAGACCAATGATGATTGGCGTAGTGCGACGAACGCCTCAGAAATCCAGACTACCGGTCTCGCGCCCCCCGACGATCGCGAACCGGCCATTCTGCTGACCCTCACGGCCGGGAATTACACGACCATTGTCCGCGGCGTGAACGGCACCACCGGCATCGGTCTGTCCGAAGCCTACAAGCTGGACAACTAGCGGCGTTCCTTGAAAAGGTGGCGGGCGGCGTTAACATGTCGCCCGCCAGATCGGGAAGGGGGTATAGCTCAGTTGGTAGAGCGTCTCGTTCGCAATGAGAAGGTCAGGGGTTCGAATCCCCTTACCTCCACTTCTTCGAAAAAATCGTGCTCATGATCGTTTCTGGAGCGCGGTGTTTCGTCAGAATGCGTTGATTAATTCCCCCACGTCGCCGCCCAGTTGGCGCGCGGTCCGTTCGAACAACGTGCTGTAACCGCCGCCGAACGCGCCGAAACCGGACCGGCGTTCCTGCGCGAAACGCATAAGGACTTTGCCCGAAGCGCGGTCAACGATTTCGCCGGCAATGGCTATTTTCACGGCCCCGGCGCCGAACCCGACGAAATAGCGCGCGGCTTGCGAACCCGGATCAACTTTTGTCAGACGGGCGCGAATGACCAGCGTCTTTCCCGGCGCGTTGCCGGACGTCTTTCTCTTTGCCTTCTCGCCGACACCTTGAATGAATGCGGGCTTCATTCGCTGGAGCGCCAACTGCACAGCTTTGTAAGTGTTGTCATTGGTCGGCGGCAATTTCACCCCGGCGGTATCGAACGATTCCACCGCGATCTGGCTGTAGCTTGCCGCGACGAAAGGCTGAATGATCGTGACTTCATCCACGTCGTGCCAATCGTGATAGGTGCCCGGGGCCGTCGATGGGCGAGCGCCCATGGCCGGTTGGCAAACAGCGAGTGCCAGGATACAAAAGATAACGTTTGGAAGCGGTCGACTCATGCCGCGACTCTGTTACGCCATCGCTCCAAAGGCAAGACCGAGAGCGTGTTTAAGACATTCAACCATCAAACCCCAAGCTCCAAATGAGTTTCAAAGCGAACCCTCGCCGCGCAGTTGGAATTTGGGCGTTTGGAATTACTTGGGATTTGGTCCCTGGGATTTGGGATTTCCTTCTAGGTCATCCCATCGCGCCGAAGGCAAGGCCGAGACCGTAAGTGACAACGGCTTCGATAACGCCAACGATCGTCATTTCCAACCCGACGCCCACCAGTCTTCGCTCGCCAGACACGGGGGACGCGAAGACTGCCGCGCCGTAGCCTTGGCGAAGGCGGGCGCGAATCGCTCATTCGTTGCTGAGAGCTACCACTCGGCATGCCAGCTTAATCAGATGGGACGCTTTACCTACGTGTACGTGTTGCAAAGCGAGACCGAACCAAACCGATTCTACACCGGCTGCACCGACGACCTCCGTTCGAGATTGGTTCGGCACAATCGCGGCGAAGTGCCGCATACCTCAAAATGGAAGCCGTGGCGGATCAAGACGTACATCGCACTTTCCGATGAGGATAGAGCCAGGAACTTCGAACGGTATTTGAAATCGTCGTCCGGGCGCGCTTTTCAAAAAAAGCGGCTGTAACGGGTCCGTCTCGGGATCTAGGCCATCGCGCCGAAGGCAAGACCGAGACCGTAGGTGACAACGGCTTCGATAACGCCAACGACCGTCATTTCCAGACCGGAAGCCCACCAGTCTTCGCTCGCCAGACAAGGGGGACGCGAAGACTGCCGCGCCGTAGCCTTGGCGAAGGCGGGCGCGAATCGCTCATTCGTTGCTGCGAGCTACGACTCGGCATGCCAGTTTAATCAGATGGGACGCTTTACCTACGTGTACGTGTTGCAAAGCGAGACCGAACCAAGCCGATTCTATACCGGATGCACCGACGACCTCCGTTCGAGATTGGTTCGGCACAATCGCGGCGAAGTGCCGCATACCTCAAAATGGAAGCCGTGGCGGATCAAGACGTACATCGCACTTTCCGATGAGGATAGAGCCAGGAATCTCGAACGGTATTTGAAATCGTCGTCCGGGCGCGCTTTTCAAAAAAAGCGGCTGTAACGGGTCCGTCCTCGGGATCTAGGCCATCGCGCCGAAGGCAAGACCGAGACCGTAGGTGACAACGGCTTCGATAACGCCAACGACCGTCATCTCCAGACCGGAAGCCCACCATGAGCGGATCGTGATCAGAGACTTCACCGCGCCAACGGCAAAGTGCGCCACAATGCTGACCACGAATGAGGCGATCACGGCTTCGATTCCGCTCATGAAAAAGAAGGGAATAATCGGGATGAAGGCGCCGATGGCGGTCGAGATCGCGGCAGAGGCAGCGGACTTCCAATGATTCGGAAAGTGATGTTCGGAAAGTCCCAACTCATGCTGCGCCATGGCCTGGACCATCTGGTCGGGCTGCTCCGCGAGTCGCTCGGCCATGCGCTGTGATTCTTCCGGAGTGAATCCCTGAAGCTGATAGAAGAGCGACATCTCCTCGATCTCTTCTTCCGGGTTTTCTTCGACCTCGCGTTTCTCGCGGGCAATTTCCGCTTCGTAAACTTCCGCCTCGCTTTTCGCGGCGAGATAAGCGCCGGCGCCCATGGAAAGCGATGAAGCGAGCATGCCGGCCAGGCCGGAAATGAGAACGTAATGCTGCTGGTTGTTGGTCGCGCCGGCCACGCCGGAGACAATGCCGAAGACCGCCCCGAGTCCGTCGTTCACGCCATAGATCGCGTCGGCCACCCAGCTGCCGCCGCGCCCGTGCCAGCGTTCGCGTTTCAGGATGGAATCGAGGAGAGTGCGCGGCCCCGGCGGTGGCGCCATCGCATTCAGCGCGCGGGCGTGGGCCTTTTCCTCCAGCGCGCTCTCGCGCAGAAATTCCTGGACGTCCTGTTCGCCGGCCAGGGCGCGATCCCGCTGGTCGCGAAACGCCGCTTCATGTTTTTCTTCCGCGGCTTCCATCCGGCGGATGGCGATATCGGTGCCGGCGATCTTATTCCACCAGCGATTGAAACGCCGGCCGATCGTGTCCTGCAAAACCGGCGCTTCCAAACCGAGGTCTTTCAACTTTTGTTCCCAACGCTGGGCGTGACGTTCTTCCGCCTCGGCCATCCGCAGCAAAATCCCTTTCCGTTTTTCGTCTGTCTCACGAGAAGCGAGGTCGCGGTAAACTTCCGCGGTCTCCACTTCCGCGCGCCAGTTTCGCTTGATGACCTCGATCGTCTCGGCCTTCGGATTTTCTCCTGGCTCGCTCGTTTTCATCGCGCACAATTAGCCGGTTCGATGATCGCGGGGACCGGCGAAGCTTTTGCTTTCATCTGTTGCGCCATGATTACAACCGCGACCGAGCCGATAATCAATCCCGCCCCGACGAGCGTCCGCAACGAGAGAGTTTCATTGGCGAACAAAGTGCCGAGCAGGATGGCCACGATCGGATTCACGTAGGCGTAGGTCGCGACCTTTGCCGGATCGCAATGCCGGAGCAGCCACGCGTAGGAAACGTAGCCGATGATTCCCCCGATCAGGACGAGATAGACAAACGCGCCTAACGAGACCGCGGTTATCTGGCGCGGATTGAAATGCCGCAACTCTCCGGTCGCGAGACCGGCCACGATGAGCAAGCCGCCGCCGCAAAGCATTTGTTGCCCGGCAGCAAGAAAGGGGGAGCCCGGCTGCGGGGCGGCCCGGGAATACAGGGAGCCGGCCGACCAGATGAGCGAAGAGCAAAGCAGGATCGTCATCCCGATCCAGGCATGAGGCGATTCGCCGCTGGACGAAAAACGCAACGCCGGACCGACGAGGATGCCCACGCCCACAAAGCCGCCGGCGAGACCCAGCACTTTGACGAGTCCCGGCTTTTCCGAGATCCCGAAAAGCCAGCTGAGGAGCGCGATGTAAAGCGGAACGGTCGCGACCAGCAACGCGGCCAGACCCGAGGGAACGTATTGCTCGGCGAGCGTGACCCCGCCATTCCCGCAAAGAAGCAGACACGCGCCTACGATCAGCGCGGTTCGCCATTCGCTCGGTTTGGACCGGGTCGCGCCGCCCAGCCGCGCGGCCAGAAAAAGAATGAGCCCGGCGAAAAGAAACCGCGTTCCGGCCATGAGAAGCGGCGGGATGGAACGAATGGCCAGGAGGATTCCGAGATAAGTCGAGCCCCAGATGAGGTAAAGGGCGGCGAACGCCAGGATGATCGCGGATTTTTTTGGCGGAACGGCCACCGCCTAGCGTGTCATTGCGGCGAGATTCGCGCCAATCGCTTTTCGCAAAGGTAGGGTCGGCGCGTTGCGCCGACCGCCAACGTTGGTTCTACAGGCCGCGGACGCCGCAGTGCGGCGTCCCTACGACATTGAATCAGCTGCGTCGCCCGGCGATCAACCGATAGAGCAACAGGAGCAGCATCGCGCCGACGATCGACATGATCCAATGCGCCATGTAGTTCTCGTTGCCGGAAACCATTCGCCCAATCCAGGTGCCGACAAAAGCGCCGGCGACGCCGAGGAGCATGGTAATGATGCAACCGCCCGGATCCTTCCCCGGCATCAGTAACTTCGCGATGAAGCCGATGACGAGCCCTGCAAACAACATCCAAATAATCGAGTGAGAGCCGAAGTCCATAATCACTAGTTTGGCGACCGCGCCGACCTGCGGTCAATCCTGAAATCTCCTGATTTTGCTCTTGCTCATACTCTTACACTTGCTCTTGCCGGAATCCGCGACGCGCTTTTGGCAAGAGCAAGAGCAAGAGCAAGAGTGGGGAGGGGAAGCTACAACTCAATTACCTGCGCGGATCGGATGTCTTCGCTGGCGCGGATCTTTTCGAGCAAAACGTCATCGGGCGCGGTGTCGAGATTGAGCACGGTCAACGCCGTGCCGCCCGCCTGGTTCCGGCTCAGCGACATGGTCGCGATGTTGACTCCATGGTCTCCGAGCATTGTCCCAATTCGGCCCACGATTCCGGGGCGATCCGTGTTTTCCAGGACCAGGACCACGCCGTGAGGACGCGCCTCGACGTGGCGGCTGTTTACATTCACAATCCTCGGCGTCGCTCCGAAAAAGGCCCCGGCCACGGAAACGGTTTTTCCTTCGGCCACAGCGGAAAGCTCGAGCAGATCGGTGTAATCGCCGGCCGCGCTCAAACGCGTTTCAGTGATTTTCAGGCCGAGACTCTCGGCAAACGCCGGCGCGTTGACTTCGTTGATCTCGCTGCCGCCGGCGCCTTGCAAAAACCCCTTCAGGACGGAGCGCGTGATCGCGGTGGTATCGACTTCGTTTACTTTTCCGCTGTAGTTGATGTTCAGGCTTTCGACTCGTTTCGGCGCCAGCTGGGAAAGGAAGCGCGCCAGCTTTTCCCCGAAGCGCAGGTGTGGGCCGACGACCGCCAGCGTCTTGGCATCCAGGTTCGGCATGTTCACCGCGTTGCGGATCGTTCCTTCGAGCAGGGCGGCGCGGATGGATTGTGCGATTTCGATACCGACGCTTTCCTGCGCCTCGGCCGTGGAAGCGCCCAGGTGCGGAGTCAGAATGAGGGTCGGCAACTCACGCAGCGGCGAATCCAGCGGCAACGGCTCCGTTTCAAAAACGTCGAGCGCGGCGGCCGCCACCTGCCCTGACCGCAAGGCTTCCCCGAGCGCGGTTTCATCGACGAGGCCGCCCCGGGCACAGTTGATTATGCGGACGCCGCGCTTCGTTTTGGCCAGCCGGGCGTGGTCGAGGAGATGGTGCGTCTCCGGCGTCAACGGAGTGTGGAGGGTGATGAAGTCGGCGATCGCGAGCAAATCATCGAGTTCCTCGACCAGTTCTACCTGCAGGGTCCGGGCGCGCGTGGCGGAGAGATACGGGTCGTAGGCGGCAACGCGCATGCCAAAGGCAATGGCGCGCCGGCTCAGCTCGCTGCCGATCCGCCCCATCCCGACGATCCCGAGGACCTTGTTGAAAAGCTCCACGCCCTCGAGGTTTTTTCGGTCCCATTTTCCGCCGCGCAGCTGCGAATCAGCCTGCGGAATTTTTCGAGCGGCGCAAAGCAGGAGCGAGAACGCATGTTCGGCGGTCGAGATGGTGTTCCCGCCGGGCGCATTCATCACGATAACGCCGCGCCGGGTAGCGGCCTCGACGTCCACATTGTCAATGCCGACCCCGGCGCGCCCGACCACCCGCAGCCGCGTCCCCGCGTTCACGATCCGGGCGGTGATTTTCGTCTGGCTGCGGACGACGACTCCGCTGAATTCCGGAATTATTTCGATCAGGGCCGCTTCGCTCAATCCGGTCTGGACGGAGACGTCGAGCGCGCCATCGCGCCTCATCTCTTCGATCCCGCGTTGGGAAATCGAATCCGCAATCAGAACTTTCGGCGCCGTCATTTCAGTCGAATCCTAGAGAGCGTTCCGGTTCCGGCAAAGCGCGATCGCAAGGTGGATCAGGAGAATGAAAAAACACGAAGCCAATGGCATCACCGGGAACAGGTAACGCTCGTAGCCGCCCATCCACCAGGTAGCCTGAAGGAAGGCAAAGAATACAACCCGGGCGGCGATCGTCGTTCCGAGGAGGATAAGAATCGTCACAAGCGGATCACTCAGGCGCCATCGCCGGAACAGGGCGATTACAACGGCGAGCGCGGCAAGGCTCGCCCAGCTCAGTGCGATAACGAGATAAACGTAGTTAGCACCGATAAAGTTCTGGGTCGCGACGGCCAACCGGGCCGACAACGTGTCCGGTATTACGACGACGTTTGTTTCCGGATGGAAAGAGGGCTGCGGCTGGGGCTGACGAAAAACCATTTCCTGATAAAGGCTGTCCATCCACGGGACCATGTTGGTGTCCCCCCGGGCCATGAGCTTCTGATGCCGAAACAGGAACAGCTTCCCCATGTTTAGAATTGATTCGGGCAAAAATTGAATTCGAGAGAGCGCTCCGGGATCGAGAAAACTCGAAAGCACGAAGCGGCTCGGAATTCGGCCTTCGTCGCAAGCGCGATTTATCTCGCGGGCGACCTTGCGATAAAAACCTCTCGCGGTGAGCGGATCTCGATAATAACCGGCTTTCGCGGTCACGTTTCGGAGCGCCCACATAAACCAGGGCCCGTACTCACGGATGCCCAGGGTATCGAAGACAGGGTCCGTCCATCCACGCCCGGGCCCCTCTTCAAAATAGGGTTTAAGCTCCGCAAAGGTCGGACTAACTTCGTAAGCCATCTTCAGCGCGTCGGTTTTGACCGCGATGTAACGCATCGATTCCCCCGGATTGATCCGAAGCAACGCTTTGAAAGCAGATTCAAACGTGGTCGAACTCATGTCGGATTTCGCGAAACTCCCGAACGCGGCGTGATTGGCCGAGTACACCGCCGCCAGCAACAAAAGGAGAGTGCCGGCCAGGACAGTGACGCGCTTCAACCAGAAAACAAAATGCGTCCCGCGGTTGGGTGCGGTTCGTCGCTGAAGCAGGGCCAGAACGAGAATAACCGCCAGAATAACCGGGATGAGGAAACTTTCTTCGCGCGTATTCCAGAGGACGGCGTAGGCGACGCCGGTCCAGGCGGCATGGCCCCATTTCGCGGTCAAGAGCGTTAAAAGCGAGCCTCCCAACGCGAGCGGAAGAATGGCCGTGTAGAAACTATCGCTCATGCTGCGGTTGTTGAAGGTGAGCGCGGCTGGGTGAAGGATCATGGCGGCGAAAATAAACAGGCAGAGGGCCCGCGGCACGGCTGCTTTGCGAAGGGCGAGGATTAACACGGCGTATCCGGCCATTTGCATCAGCTCAATGCCGAGGCGGAGCGGGATCCCAAGAAAGTGAAGAACGGCGATAAAGAGCGGATAAGCACATGGCCTGACGAATGCAGTCCAACTGTAGGGCGTGCCCCAATACCAATGTTTGGCGGAGCCTACATACCAAAGCGCGTCGTACTCGCTGGAGTCCCCATACATTTCCTCCGTGTGCACCACCCAAAGTTTGAAGAGCACGAGGCCCAGCAGTCCAAGGAGGAGGCCGTAGCGTTGCCAGATCGAGCTTTCCATCGGGAAAGCGCGCGCGGAGGACGTGGAACTCTGAGGTTGATTGCGCGTAACTGACATCGATGCGCGCGACGTTAGCGCATCCCCTCCGCTCGCGGAAGGAAAGATCGGTCAGCTCTCCGATCCCTTTATAATCGCGAAGTCCAGGGCGATCGGAAAAATCCCAGCGCCTCAAAGCCAGATTAGGCCGCCTGAAAATCGGCGGGCCCGTTGGAGCACATAAAACACATATCCGTAGCTATTTTCCGAACATTCGAAAACTTCGATCTCCCGCAGGGTCTGGGCGGCGAAATCGCGGACCGAAGGATCTGAATGTTTGAGCAGCGCGCTGGCCCTGGGACGGAGAATTTCGTAATAGCCGTCGATCCAGGTTCGTCGCGGCAAGGTGTGAGTGGTAATCAATTTGTAACCTGATCCTTCCGCGGCCCTGATGTTCTCCTCGACCGTGTGCATAGCGGGATAGGCCGTCCGGAAGAATTCGTATACCGCCGGAGGCGCCGCGTGCGCATCAAGCCATGAGATTTCGCTCAAGACTGCGAAACCGCCCGGCGTTATGGCAGGCGCCCAGGCCGCCAGAGCATGGGAAAATCCGATGTTGTAGGCAGCGCCTTCCGACCAAAGCAGATCGATGTGATCGAAAGCTTGAGGAATATTCTTCATATTCATGCGACGAACCTGCACGAGGTGCCCGAGGTTTGCGGCCCCAGCCCGCCGCACCAGGTCGTTCAAGAAAAGCTGGGACGAATCGATCGCGTAAATCTGCGTCCCGAGTTCCCGAGCCAACACCAGCGTTTGCCGGCCTGAACCGCATCCCGCATCCACGACAACCCCGAACTGACGCTCCGGAAGCAAGCTGAGAACGTGGCGTGTATCGGCGTTGCTCCCCGGCCCTAGTTTCTCCATTCCTCCGAAGAGCAGGTCTACTGGATCGTGACTCATGTCCGGGCCGGAGTGAAACCCAGAACCTCGATCACCCCGAAAGGGTTGCTCAAGAGTTCTGGCCTCGGCGAGATCCGGCGCAGGGTGAATGACCGATTTCACTTGGGTTTGTTTTTCAACGCATCAATTTTCGGCAAAAGGATGTCGCGCACGTAGTGCCAGTAGGGGACAAGTTCGAGCGCGGCCCGCGCGTTAGCTTCCGCCTTTTCGATCTCAGGCGGGTTTTTAGATAATTGGGTGTAGGCGAGATTCATTAACAGCTCGGGCTTACCCCAGGCTGGCTCGAGCGGGTCTGCCGGAGCTTGGAGTGTGGAACAAACCACCAGGCCTCTTTCGTAATTCTCGATGACCTTGTCGATCCCTCCGCCTTTATAGACCGGTGTGTACCAAAGGATCGGGCCGCATACCCAGATGAGCCTCGGATTGTCAGGCGCCTGATCCTTCGCTTCCTTAACCAGAGGCATTATCTGAGCGACCAGTTCCTGCGCTCGCTCTTTTTCGTTTCGATGCAAATAGACGACGTGACCGAGGCACGAGATCAGGCCGACCTTTGCGTCCACAAAGCTCGAATCGACAGCCAGGGCCGCTTTGAATTCGTCCGCGCCGCTCAGGAACAGTTTCTCCATTTCACTTGGATCTACCGTCTCGTTGCCGGCGTTTATTCCATCTCGCCACCGTGCGAACCCGCGCCAGTAACGAATACGCGATGCGAGATCTTTGTCGTCGAGGAACGGAGTGAGTTGATCGTATTGTTGCTTGAGCGCGGACCGATTTCCTTCGTAATCGGAACGTTGAATCGCCGTGACAATCTCCGTTACCCTGTCGCGCGAGGTCTGGTCCGCTCGCAAAGCGGAGAGAAACGAGAGGGCGAAAAATAATGTTGCTGCCAGTTTTGTATTCATAAGACACCTCTTGGTTATGAGACGACGATATGGGCCGCCGCGGAATGGGCCTATGAGAATGACGTGAGCGGCGGCTACAATGTCGTGAACCGTTTAGAGGGGGGCGCGAACGAACTAGAGCGGCTTGCCCAGCAGCTCGAATAGCTTGTCCTTGTAGGTCCGGCTCAGGGTCAGCTTTGTCCCATCGCCCATCAAAACGGAGTGCTCTCCATTGAACAATGGCTGCATTTCCTTGATCCGCTCAACGTTCACGATCGCCGAGCGATGAATGCGGCGGAAGCGCTTCGGATCAAGCTGTGCTTCCATTCCCGAAAGAGTCTGCCTGACCATCTTCTTTCCTTTGGCAGTATGCAGATAGACATACTTGTCGTCCGCTTCGATCCACTCGATGTCATGAGTGTTGAGAAAAGTGATGCGGCCATCCGCCTTGATGATCAGACGATCCAGATGCTGTTGCTGAGCCTTAATGGTTTCAAGCAAGCTGCCGATCTGGACGCCTTCTTCGCCCGGGCGGCGAGTCCGAAGGCGCTCCCTCGCATGCTGCATCGCGGCTTTGAAGCGGACCTGGTCGAACGGTTTGAGAAGGTAATCCAAAGCGTGGAGCTCAAACGCCCGGATCGCATACGACTCGTAGGCGGTCGTAAAGATAACCTGCGGCATTTCCGCCGCCCCGAGGGTGTCGAGCACGGCAAAACCATCGAGCTCCGGCATCTGGATATCGAGAAAGAGAAGGTCCGGCTTTGTTTTTCGGATGGTCGCGACAGCTTCTTTGCCGTCGCTGCATTCAGCCAGGAGTTCGACGTCCGGTTCTTGTTTGAGGAAGCGCCGAATAAGCTTCCTGGCCAGCGGTTCGTCGTCTGCAACCAGAACTCTGAGCTTCGCGTTACTCATCGAAGTTCCCGTCGTCCTCCGCCTGGAAAGGAATCCGAATCCTAACGGTCAGTCCGCTGTCCGAGCCCCGGCCCGCTTCAAAGAGAGCGGTTGAGCCATAGAGTCCAGCGAGGCGCGCCCGCACATTCGCAAGGCCGAGACCGTGCCCATTACCTGGCGCGATTGTCGTGGCAGGTCCCGCGCCGGTGTCTCTGATTTCCAACTCGAGCAGATCGCCAGTTTGCCTGGCACTGATCGTGATCTGGCCGCGATCGCGGCGCGGAGCGATCGCGTGCTGAATGGCATTCTCGACCAGCGGCTGCAGAATCAGGTGCGGGACGCGCGCCGAAGTCGTGCCCGGCTCGACTAGGTACTCCACCTTGAGCCTGTCACCGAAGCGGACCTGCTCGATCTCCAGGTAACAACGGACGAATTCCATTTCCTGCTGCAGGGTGACCAATTGCTGGTCGGAATGGTCGAGAGTTAGCCGAAGAAAATCGCCCAGGCGCGCGATCATGCTGTTGGCCTTCGGAGGGTCATCGAGCACCAGGGAAGAGATCGAGTGCAGGGTATTGAACAGGAAATGCGGATGGATCTGCATTTTCAAGGCCTTGAGCTGGGCCTGGGCCAGCTGAGTCTTCGTCGCGGCCTGCTGCGATTCGATCGCGCGAAAATTCCGATAGTAGAGGAGAGCATGCACCGCGATCGAGATCAGGAGGGCGATGATCAGACCGATGTAGAAACCAAACCCGAAGTAGGCCCGGTAACAGTCGATGATAGCCGGGAAACGTTCTCTGAGGCGCGGCGACAGCGACCAGAAGATGGCGAGATGAATGGTCTGATGAATGGCGGAGAGCAGGACCAAAGCTCCGAAATGCGCCAGGAGCCTGCGAACCTGCAGCGGTCGCAGCTCGATCGTAAACCGGCGATCGAACCAAAAGATAAGGGGCGAAAACGCTCCCCAAAGATAGAATTGAATCAGGTTAAGCCGAAGCGCGTCGGCGAGTGAGAACGCCCGGTTCTCAATGATGCCGGCGGTGTACGACACCGCGGCAAAGGTAAGCCCCACGATGCTCCAACCAAGGAACAGCAGAGCTGCCACGCGCCAGGCCGAGTACGACCTAGCTTCCATAGTGGTAACCGCGCCTGTTCGGAGGACCTTCACCGGTTGGAAGATTGAGCGCCATTCCAACGCAGATCCGCGAACCCGTCAAAGAATTACGGCGCCAGAGAAACCGGTGTCATTTCGGGGGCGGCTGCGCTTGCGCGACAAGTGGCTTCAGAAACTCCAGGACCTGAGTGGCAGGCGCGCCTCCTTTTTGGGCGTGGACGATTAGCGGAATCTTGTGCGGTCCCGGCACGTGCACAATGCCCGGGAATGCAGCCACTGCCGCTTTCACGATGTCGAGCTTGCCGAGCATCGTCGCGGCAAAAATATCGAGCCGCGCATTGTGCTCGAGCAGGAAATCAGCGATGTCCCGGCGGCCCATGTGGGAAGCTCCACCCAGGGCCGTCTCGAAGTCGCCGTTCCCCCAGTCGATCGTGCTGTTGATCAGGGTCGGATCTTCCCCAAGCATCTTTTTCACGGCGGCCAGATTGCCGTGGCCCGCAATGACGAATCGTTTCACTCGCGCGCGCTCAAGCTGGGGATCGTGCTCGGGAAAATCCGGAACATTATCGGCCGATTCTGGAGTGCTCGCTGAAGCGGGAGTGGGGGATGCGACTCCGGGCTGCGACCGGGCATTACGCCCAAAGAGAAAGCCGGCCCCGGCAACCGCGCTCGTCATAAGAAAGCGCTTTCGAGTGAAAGAAATGCTCATGCTCCGAGATTACGCGGCTTGGATCGAAGCCGCTTCCCAAATGTCGCGAAACACCGTTTCACGGGCGCAAGGCGCCGAAACCGCGGAGTAACGCGGTGAAGCCGCCCTCATTAGCGGGGCCGCCAGAGAGCGGGTGAAGGGAATCGAACCCTCGTGTCCAGCTTGGGAAGCTGGCGTTCTACCATTGAACTACACCCGCAGAAGAATTTTCGATTGTCGATTTTCGAATGCCGATTTGCAAGCGGCAAAGTCACTGCCAGGAGATAACGTCGTCCGAGCCGGTGAACTTGCCGTTTCCGTTCGTGCCCAGCTTCGTGTCTTTCCCAAGCGACCAGGCGATGACCCCGGCCCGGATCGGATCTGATCCGGCGCCGCCAGACGAGCCGTACGGGTTCGCCAGCTGATTATCGTAGGTGCCGTCGATCGCGATTCGATAGGCCTGCCCCCACGGATCGTACCATTGGCCGTCGGAAACCCTGATTCCTGAGCGGGGCGCCGTCTGGTCTTTGGCGTCCGGAATATTGAGGAACACAATCTTTCGAGGATTAGCGGCGTCATTCAGGTTTGCCGTTCCTTTTGCGATGGCCCGAAGCGTATAGAAAATCTCGCTCGTATCCGCCATCGGGGTGTCGTCCACGGCCACCGGATACCTCCCGTATTCCGAGTAAAAGGCGTTCACCGCGACCACGATTTGGTTCAGGTCGCTTTTTGCCTGCGCTTTCTTCGCCTGGTTCTGCGCGGTTTGAAAAACGGGAAAGGCGCAGCTTATCAGCACCGCGATTATCGCGATGACGACGAGCAGTTCGATGACGGTGAAAGCGCGCTCGTTTTTCATTTCCATTTTTGCATTTGCTCCGGGAAAGGGCATTGGGCGCAATCGGAGTTGTCCTGCAAACAAAAATCCTCGTAGATCTGAAGCAAACCCTGCTGTTGCGCGATGGTTTTCGTGAAGCGTGGACGGCGGGGGTCGGCTCCAAAAAGCCGGGTTGCTCCGGTTTCCAGACGGCGGTTGGTCAGGCGCGCCCGAAGCTTTTGATAATCCGGCCAAATGTCGCAGCCTTCCGCGAGGAAGAGCGGGAGGAGAACATTGGCTAGAATCTCCGCGACGCGGGATTGGCCGACGATGGCCATTTCGGTTGGAACCGCGTCGGAGGTGAGCGTGTAATGAAAGTTCCAGAATGGGTGGCTCAGGTTCAGGAAAAAATTTTCGACGGTCGTCGCGTTTTTCCCGGCGATTGATTTGATCAAGGTGGGCCAGGAATGCGCGAGAAGAGCGAGGGCGCCGAGGCGGCGTTGAGGATGGTTTAGCGGCCGGGCGCCGCTCAGGCGCCAGAGTTTGCCGGGCAAGACGAGGCGCAGCATATCGTCGCGGTGCGGCCACCAGCGGTCCCAAAGTTGTCGCACGTAAGCGCGAGCGGCTTCGGGATAAACGCCGAGGTCGGGAGTCCCCAAAAAGCCGGCCAGGCCGAAGAGTATTGCCTCGATGTCGTCAGATTTTTTGCGCAGGAACGAGAGCGGCGCCCGCTGCGCCAGAAGCGCGAAGGCGAGCTTGTTGTTTTTATAACCAAGCGCCGACGCGATCTCCTGGAAGAGCGCGGCATCACGCCCGTGGCTTTCGACGATATTTTTGATCCGCGCCGCCTTCCGCTGAAGCCGGAATTGCGAAGCAGCAGTGAGAATGCTTTCGAGGCGTTCCTGGGGCAAATCCTTCAGGGGCGCCTGGCAACGGCCGGGTCGCGCCAGCGGCACATTCAGGGAGAATTTGTTGGGCAACAAGGCGGGATCGACCCGGACCTGCGGCACATTGCGATGCGAATTGGTGCGGGTGAAAAAGAGGCGTTCGCTCTGTTGCACGAAGACGTGGAGGATGGCGCCGTCGAACGCGGTGTTGGTGGAATGTCCATGCGTTTCCCAGCTGCGATCGGCGAGGTCGAATTCAATCGTGCCGCGAATCAGGTCGCCCTGGTTAATGCGAATGACCGCATCGGAAAAATCAGGGCCGGCTTCACGGTTCCAAGTCCCAAACTGGACGACCTCGATTTCGTCTCCGGCGACGGAGGAGAAGCGCCGCCCGAAATCGCCGGCGAACCAGCGGGCCTGCAGCTCGAGTTCGCTCGGCGTGCGAAGGGCGGGGAAAAGCACGCGTTCATGAACGCGCGCAGACTCACGGAGCTCGGCGTAGCGGCTGGCAAACTGCATCTGGGGGGATGACTGAGGGAAGTGTGGAAGAGGCCGCTCGTTTTGGCGATACGAAAATGGAACCTATTGGAGCCGGCCTGCCATCAGGCCGGGGAGAGAGCGTGAGATATCCTCTCGTCGAAGCGGCGGACGGCACGATGGCGTGCCGTCTCCATGGCCGCGCTAAACGTGGGCTACCGGTTCGGGCGCCCGCAGCTGATGAACCGGCGCGGACGTCTGCAACTTGTCCCGCAGATCTTCGGCAATGAGTTCGACCAACGACGCGCGCGAGCGAGTGAACAAGAAGGAATACTTCGGTCCGCGGCCTTCGCCGGGGACGATGACCAGGTTCTCCGACAGGAACTGCGGTTCGCGGGCGATGGTTGAGCCCTCGAGGTCGATCGTCTGGCAAAAGGCTTTCCAGTTCCGGCGCGCGACGAAAACAATCTTGTGCGGTTCTTCGTTGGTGGCGACGAGCGCGCCGAAAAGATTAGCGGGAATGCGCCGGCCGCGTCCGCTGATGCAAGGCACGGCCCAGGCGATGGTTTCACCGAGCAGGTTTTGTTTGCTAAAGATCGGCGCCAGGCGCGACGGCAACGCGATGGGCAGGGTCGAGGGTCGGTGGAAATCGGCCGCGGCGTTTAGTTTCGTGAGAGCCAGCCAGATCCTGGCCTTCATCGAGCGCAGAATTTTTGGCGCGAAATAAAGAAACGCGGCGATGGCGATCGCGAAAATGGAAAACGCCAGGACGGGATTGTAATGGATGAGCGCGAGGCCGCCGAACACGGCCACGTCTTCCGCAATGCTCAGACCGATATTGGAAAGCGGCTCGGGTGAACTGTTGGCGACGAGGCGCGACGATGCTTTTGCGCTGTGGGTGACCAGGCTGGTGGTGCCCGCGAGCAGGACGATCAGCACATCCATGAACGGCGAATGATGGCCGAGCACCTGGATGGCGAGTAACGCGCCGCCGATTGGCCGGATGATGGTGTGGACCGTGTCCCACGCGGAATCGACCCACGGGATTTTGTCGGCGAAGAATTCCAGCAAATAAAGAATCCCGGCGATGGTGATGATCCACGGCTCTCCCAGGACGGCGAGTGACTGGTATTGGGGGGAGAGCGTGATCCAGTGAAAGTGGATGGCGAGACCGGAGACGAAAACGGTCAGGTAAAGATTGAGGCCGGCGAGGCAGGCGAGACCGAGCGCGATGCTCAGGAGGTTCAACTTATCCACGGCGCAATATCAGACCGGGGTTTCGCTTGTCATGTTCAATCCTCGTGCTCCTCCTCGTCCTCGTAATCGTCCTCGTCCTCGACGCAGCGGAGATGGAGCACGAGGACGAGAACGAGTACGAGGACGAGGAGCGATGGTCGTGCGACAAAGTTGCGCGAGAGCGTGCCCGCTGATATGCCAAGCCATGCTCGATATCCGTCTCATTCGCGAACAACCCGACTTTGTGAAAAGCCGGGTGGCCACGCGTGGTGGGGATGACGCGGCGAAGATCGACGAGGTGTTGCGGGTGGACGCCGAGCGGCGGAAGGCGGAGACCGCCCTCCAGCAGTGCAATGCCGATCGCAAACGGCTGAGCAAAGAGATTGGCGGCAAACGCGCGAAAGGCGAATCGACGGCCGATACCGAGGCGCAGGTCCGCGAGATCGGCAACGAAATCACCCGGCTCGGCGAACAAACGACCGCGTTCGACGAGCAACAACGTCAATTGCTCCTCGGAATCCCGAACCTTCCGCACGAGTCAGTGCCGATTGGGAAAGAGGCGGCCGACAACCCAGTCCTCAGGAGCTGGGGTGAAAAACCGGACATTAAAGATCCGCTCGACCATGTTGCTCTCGGAACCAAGCTGAAGCTTTTCGATCCCGAACGCGCGGCGAAGCTGAGCGGAAGTGGGTTCATTTGCTTCATCGGCGCCGGCGCACGGCTAGAGCGCGCCCTGATCCAGTTCATGCTCGATCTGCATACGCGCGAGCACGGTTATCTCGAAATGAGCACGCCGTTCGTGGTCCGGCGTGACTGCATGATCGGCACAACGCAATTGCCGAAGTTCGAGCAAGACATGTACGGGCTCGAGGACCAGCAGCTTTTTCTCGTGCCGACCGCGGAAGTGCCGGTGACGAATTTTCATCGCGAAGAAATCCTGGCGGCATCGGATTTGCCGCAGAAGTTTGCTGCCTACACGCCCTGTTTTCGCCGGGAAGCGGGTTCAGCGGGGCGCGAGACGCGAGGGATCATTCGCGTCCACCAATTCGATAAGGTCGAGCTGGTCAAAATCACGGCGCCGGAGAGCTCCGCCGCCGAGCATGAGTCGCTAACCGCGGACGCAGAGCGCGTGTTGCAGTTGCTCGGGTTGCATTATCGCGTGATCGAGCTGTGCACCGGCGATATGGGGTTCGCCGCCATGAAAGCGTACGATCTCGAGGTTTGGTCGCCGGGGCAGGGCGCGTATCTCGAAGTGTCGAGCTGCTCGAATTGCGGCGATTTCCAGGCCCGCCGGATGAATTTGCGATTCAAGGACGCGGAAGGGAAGAACCGGTTCTGCCACACGTTGAATGGATCGGGGCTGGCCCTGCCGAGAGTGTTCGCGGCCCTGATCGAAAGCTATCAGCGTTTGGACGGATCGATCGCGATTCCGGAGAAGTTGCAGCCGTACTTTGGCGCGGCCGAGATTCGGTAATCATTCGAGCACGAGCACGAGCACGAGCACGATTACGATTGGGATTCGAGAGAAGGGCGTTCTTTGCCGGCGAAGAGATCTAGCTGGCCGGGATCGGCGGAGGCGGTCTCCTCGGCGGAGGGAAGGGGGAGCTCGAAGCCCAGGCGCTGGGCCAGGCGCTGGCACGTCTCGGGCGAAAAGCCTTCAAAATGGTTGTTCACGAACCCCCAAATGCTTCGCTTTTCATCGAGGTGGCGCTCGATCTTGAGAGTCCAGCTTTCGAGCGCGGCTTCGCGTTTCCAGAGCAACTTGCCGTAGCGATGCAGATGCTGGCCGTCGCCGTCGTATTTTGTTGAGTAATCGCCCAGGAGCCGCAGGTAAATGAAGTCGGCTGTGTCCGGGAGAAATTCGAAGGGCGCGAGATTGCGTTCGTTCAGCGGGCTCGAGTCGGCCCAAACCCAGCAAACGCGGTGTTTTTCGAGCAGGCTGATATTTTGCGGCCGATGCCAGCCTGGATGCCGGAACTCGATGGCAAACCGGAAATCGCGCGGCAATTGTTCGACGAACCTTCTCAGCGCCGGCCGTCCCGTTTTGGGCGAAAATGAAGCGGGCAACTGGATGAGGACGACGTGCATTTTGGAACCCAGCGGCTCCAGGGCGCGGAGAAAGGCGACCAGCTGATCGTCGCAATCGTGCAGGCCCCGCTCATGGGTGATCTCGCGGGGCAGTTTGCAGGCGAAACGGAACGATGCGGGCGTGTTCTCCGCCCAGCGCCGAACGGTTCCCTCCGCAGGCGCGTGGTAGAAGGTGGAATCGACTTCCACCGCCGGGAAATAACGGGCGTAGAATTCCAGCCAGCGCGACGGGGGCAGGTCCGCCGGATAGAAATTGCCCCGCCATTCCTCAAAACTCCAGGCGCACGTCCCGAGCCGGATTTTTTGCTGGGCCGAAAGGTTCAAGGTGAGTGGCGAGCCGAGGCGTCCATGGTCCGAAATGAAGATATCTCGCATCCCAAATCCCGCATCCCCTATCGGCTTTGCGGGTCCCGGTCCAACTTGACTAGCCGGGAAGGTTAACTACCCTGCGCAACGCGATGAAATACTCCTTTCGCATCCTTTTTGTCCCGATCCTGATTTGCCTGGCTTTGTGCCGGCCGGCCCTGGCGTCGATCATCTTCAAGCCCGGTGAAAAGGCGCATTATATGGAGCCGGGGGAAGAGCAGATGAGCGGCACCGCCCAGCAGCTTTTCGAGCAGGCCCAACAGGCCGAAAAACGGGGCGATCTGAAGCACGCGATCAAGGCTTACCGCATCATCGTCAAGAAACATCCCAAGGATACTCTCGCGGCCGGAGCCTGCTTCCGGATGGGCCAATTGCAGGAGCAGATTCACGATTATTTGGGAGCCGCTCAAAGCTATGCTGTCCTCTGCCAAAAGTATGGGAAAAGCGAGCGCTTCGAGGAAGGGGTGGAAGGCCTTTTTCGAATCGGGGAGATGTACCTCAACGGCAAGAAAATCAAGTTTCTCGGGATTCCCTTCAAGGCTTCGATGAACCAGGCGATCGATATTTACACCATGATCATACGGACGGCTCCCTACGGAAAGTATACCGCCCGGGCGCAATTTGATCTGGGCCGAGCTTACGAAAAACAGGGTTCGAATGAGTCGGCGATCGCGGCCTACCAGGCGCTGGTGGAGAAATTCCCGAACGATCCGCTGGCGGTCGACGCCCAATACCAGATTGGCTACATCTGGGCGAAGGCGTCCAAGTCCGGAACCTACGATCCGGCGGCGGCCAGCAACGCCAAGACCGGCTTTGAGGATTTTCTGGCGCGCCACCCGAACAGCGAGAAATCAGCCCAGGCGAAGGAGAACCTGAAGCAGCTGGAGCACAAGCAGACCAGCACCGCCTACGAGATCGCAAAGTTTTACGACAAACAGAAGCAATACAAGGCCGCCGCCATTTATTACAACGAAGTGATCCGGCAACAGCCTGGCTCGACCGAAGGTGAGCGGGCCAAGAAGAGGATCAGCGAGCTGCGGGCAAAAGTGGGCGACGATAAACTTCAGGCGCCCTCCGTGACGGCCGCCGCCGCTACCCGCAAGAGCCGGAAACCACCTGCGGAGCGTTACCGCTCGGAGGAAGCGCCGCCCCCATCGTCGAATGAATTGGCGCCTTTGCCTCCTTCCGACACCGATGTTTCGCTGCCGCCGCCGGCTTCTCTCCTGCCGGATACGACTACCGCGCCGCCCTCGTCCCTTTCCGATTCGACGCCCGCGCCCGCGGCCACGCCCCAGGCCTCAGCGACTCCTGAGGAATCGGCCAGGCCGTAAGCCCGTGAAACGCGCGGCAGCCACTTTACTCCTCCCGTTGCTGCTCGGCGGATGCATGGGCTACACGCTTGGGCCGGCGAAGCCGAATCACCTTCGCGACATCCACACCATTGCCGTGCCGACGTTTGGCAACACCACTCTCATCCCACGCATTGAAGTGCTCGTCACGGGAACCGTCATCAAGCAATTTCAACAGGACGGCACCTACCGCATCGCCAACGAAGACCAGGCCGATGCGGTCCTGAAGGCCGAGATCGTTTCCGTCGGGCGCCACCCGGCCCGTTCGGTGCGGGGGAACGTTCTTTCGACGACTGAATTCAACCTCGCCATGACCGTGAGCTACAAACTCCTCGGGCGTGATGGCAAAGTCCTTGGAAATCCCGGCGCAGTCAGTGGCACCACGAGCTTTTTCGTCGGGACTGATGTGAGCACCGACGAACGTCAGGCGATGCCTCTGGCCGCGGAAGAGCTGGCGCGGCATCTTGTCAGCCAACTGAGCGAGGGTTGGTGATGTGGAATGAAAGGCGACGCGAAGCTGTGGAGCATTCTCAACGACAAGCTGGACATGTTGCGGGCCAGCAATCGGTTGCCTGAGGCTATCCGCGTCGCGGAGACGGCGTTCACTCTGGCCCAGCGCGCCTTCAAACCGGGCGAGAAATCCTACATCGAGAGCCTGGAGAGGCTCGGCCAGCTTCACGACCAGGCAGGCGACCGCGCGGCGGCCAAGCCGTACCTGGTAAAGGCGCACTCGTACCTGGAAAAAGCGGAGCCGCCCGATGATCGCGCTCTTTTTCGTTCTTCCCGGCGTCTCGGATTTGTTTGCGATAATCTCGGCGAAACCGACGCCGCGCTCGCCTATTACGAAGCAGCCTTCAAGGCCGGCGCGCGTTTGCCGGATATTCCTTATTCCGATCTCGGAACGATCCTGAACAACGTCGCCTTGATTTATCGTAAGACGGGCCGGCAAAAAGCGGCCGAACCTTATTATCTTCACGCCCTGGAGATTTACGAGAAGCAGCTCGGCCCGGAGCATCCCGACGTCGCTTCGGTCCTCAATAACCTGGCCGTCTTTTACACGAACGAGCGGCGTTTCGCGGAGGCGGAGAAAACCCACCTTCGGGCGTTGGCCATCCGGGAAAAATTCCATCCGCCCACCCATCCCGACATCGCGCAATCGAAATGCAACCTGGCGGTGGTTTACCATTCCAACGGCGACTACGCCCGGGCCTCGGAGCTTTACCGGGCCTCGATCAAGACCTGGGAAGCGGCCACCGACAAACCGCCGGAGGATTACGAGATCGTCGCCTCGAACTACGCCGATCTTTTGCGCTCGTTAGGCAAAGCCCGGCAGGCGAACCAGCTCGAAGAGCGGGCGCGGAAGAAGCGGCGGTCTTAGTAATTCGGCGCCGAATCTGAAGCGGGCTGTGAATGGTGACTGGTGATTAGTGAATGGAACTCGCCATTCACCAATCACCGCTCACCATTCACCCTCTCCGCCTTTGCCCTTGCGCGGATTTTGGAAGAGCGCACCTTAGCAACCGCTCCCCGAAAAGCTCACGTGGCGGAATGGCAGACGCGTACGGCTCAGGACCGTATGGGGAAACCCGTGGAGGTTCGACTCCTCTCGTGAGCAGCTTTTCGAACGTGGACGGCCGCAGGCAGTAATGCCGGTCCTAAGAGGCGTTCAGAATCCGAGGTTGTCCGTGTAGTGGCCGGTGATCTGCGAATCCTCCGGCTCCGCATACAATGCATGACCGAACGCCTTGAAAAACTTCGCGTCGCCGTATGACACGACGTACGGACCGGTATAGATAGTGGAACTGTGGGTGGGGTTGGGCGGGTTTGTAGCGCCTACGGTGAAGTAAATCGTGCATTGGGTCGCGGTGCCCCCATTGTGGGACTCCATGGACACATTGATCGCACCCGGGATGTCCTGCGAGGGTGCTTCCGAGTACACCACGGCGGTACACGGCGAAGGTATGGCCCAGGCGGAGTGCTTAGGAAACGCGATAAAGCCAAACAGCGCCAGCAGGACGCCGATAGAGGAGAAACCGAAACCGATTAAGGTTCGTGGAGTGAGGAAGGCGGATGTGGGAACGGATGTCTTGTTCATGGTGGGTTGCTTTCTGGTTGAGGGTTACGACTTGGATCGTGAACTTTTGGGCCGGGCAATCAATAAAAAAGGGTTAAGGGGATGTAGAAAAATTCGAGTTCTGATCCAGGCCGGTGTTGAGAATGGTTCGGTATCGAATCCATAGGCGAGCGAGGTCCAGCGCGTGCCGCCATTCCGATCGTAGTTCCCACTATCGCCCGTCTTATCGATCCAGCTTGGGGCGACGCCGAGCCACCAGGCCCTCACTGTTTCCGCTAATCACGCCAGCCTCGTGTTCAGGGGGAGGGCGCAGGATCCGGATACGTCATCCAATTCGAGCGAATAATCTTCAACCCATCGCTCTTTCGCACCAGGTCCCATTCCGTTCGGGTCCGGCCCGTCGCCCGAGTGCCCAGCGCATCGCGAATGGAGTAACGGGTGTCGAAGATCACGGTCGCCACGGTCGGCTTCGGACCGGGCTGCACTTTCACCTCGCCCACCACAAAGGCGCGCGCCGGCACGGCGGCGAAGTATTGGCGGAGTTGCTCGCCGATGAACGCCTTGTCTTTCGGCCCAAACGCATAGTAGTCCACCGTGTCATCGAGATAAGCCATCGTGGCCCCGAGATCGCCGCGTTCCATGTCGCGATTGAACTCCTTCACGTACCGCTCCGCTTCCTCGGCGCTCACGACCGGACTCGTCGCCGGCGGCGCGACCGAGAGGCGGGGTTCCGAAGTGGGTTCCGCAGTCGGTTTCGGCTGAACGGTCGCGGCGACCTGAGGTGCAGCGGTCGCGCTGGACGACGGCGTTGGCGCAACCGGCGGCTTGGGGCGGATCAGGGCGAAAATGATGACGAACGCGACCAATCCCAGCGCCGCAAAACCGGCAATCGCGAGTGCGATCCATTTCCACGCGTTAGAGCCCGGTTTGGCCGGGCCCGGCGTTACGAAGGCCGGCGTGGAAACAGCGGGCGGGGCCGGTGGCGGAGGCGGCGGCGCGACGGGCGCTGGCGCGGTCGGCGCCGGCGGCCGAGGTGCGCCAACCGGCTCGGTCGCTCGCGGCAGAGCAAGAAGCGCTTTCGTCGAGCTCTTAAGCTGATCGAGATGGTTTTCCAGGGGAGGGGTGACCGCATCCAGCCAATGCGGGCCGCTCAGGTAATATTCGAGGTCGTCGCTCGGCACCACGGCGTCGATGCGGAACTGGATAATGTGGAGCCGTGAATTCGCCGCCAGCTGCACCTCCCGCAAGACCTGCTCCGAGTTGTTCGAGTGCTCGGAGAAAATCAGGATGAAGGCGCGGCTTTGCTGAATAGCGCGGGTGATTTCGCCGGAATAGGATCGGCCCGGCATCACATCGCGCGGGGCGATCCAGCAGCGGATCCCGGCACTTTCGAGCGCGGCGCAAACGGCGTTGGCGATCGGCCGATTATTGCTCGAGTGGGAAATGAAAACGTCGTGCGCCATCGTCCGAGCCTTGTTCGCCCCCGGGCCGGCTATTTTTTGGCCGGCATGTACTTCCAATGGCGCGGCTTCCCTTCGGAGAGCCACTCGATGGATTGAGCCAGGCGCTGCTGGCGCGTCTCCTCGCGCTTCGCCTCGCCCACCCACTCGACGTATTCGCGCCGGTGACTTGGCGAAAAATCCTCGAACGTTTTTCGCGCCTTCGAGTTCTTTTTTAACGCCGCCGTGAAATAATCGGGAACAGTAAACGACGCTTTCTTTTTCCTTGTCGTCTGCCAGGGGGCCTTGATTCCCGCGTCATTTAACGCGGCTGCTTTTTTCACATACCCAATGAGCCTCTTATCGCTGGGCAAATCCGCCAGCGACTTGATGCAGCCGAAGCTGCCCATCGCAGTCTTCTCCGCATTTTTGTCAGGGGGAAGAATGAGTTCCGACTTCCAGAAGCCAAAAGCGCAATGTTCCTTGAACGCGCCCATGCCAGCCATCACCCCCCTGTAATCGAAATGGGGCATCGACCATTTTATTGTCTCCACGACTTGGGGGCAGCCGGTGTGAACGATCTTGCGCAAGTGCTTCAGGATCGGCTTTGCGAAGTCGGCCGATTTTGCAATGTAAGCGTCAACTCTGGGATCCTTGGTGGCCATGGGCCCTCCTTTGGTTGGGTTCGATCCGAGAATACAAGGGCGCAAAAGTTTTTGTCGAGTCGCAAGGCCGGGAGGAAAGGACGCCGCAGCGCGGCGTCCCTACCATTTTGTTGAAAAGAGCCTGCCGCGTCGCTATCTAATCGGCGGAGTCCTTTCACATGGCTGAAGCAGCAACCTCTACGATCGCACCGCGCAAATTCGGCCAGACCATGCGTGCCGATGCCTGGTGGACGCAGCCGCTGCTGGTCTTCCTGGGGCTGGGCGCGTTTATCGTTTATTCCACCTGGGCCGCGTTCCAGGGGAACCATTATTATTTCGGTCCTTATCTCTCGCCGTTTTATTCGCCCGAGCTTTTTGGTGAGTCGCCTCACAGCTGGTTCGGGCCGAAACCGGCTTGGTGGCCCGGCTGGCTCCTGTTTTCCCCGGCGCTGCTGATTCTTTGGGCGCCGGGCGGATTACGGCTCACCTGTTATTATTATCGCGGCGCCTATTACAAAGCGTTCTGGGCCGACCCGCCGGCGTGCGCTGTCGGCGAACCGAGAAAGACGTATCTCGGCGAGCGTTCGTTTCCGCTGATCATGCAGAACGTGCACCGCTATTTTCTTTATCTCGCGCTGTTCTTTATCGTCTTCCTTTCCATCGATGTTTGGAAAGCGCTTTGGTTCGCCGATCCGGCCACGGGCAAGACCTCTTTCGGCATCGGCATCGGCACCCTCGTGCTTTTGGTGAACGTCATTCTGCTGGGCAGTTTTACGTTTGGTTGTCATGCCCTGCGCCACCTGGTCGGCGGAGCCCGGGATCAACTCTCGCGGTCGCCTGCCTGTTACCAGGCCTATCGCTGCGTCAGTTGTTTCAACCGCCGCCACATGCTCTGGGCCTGGCTTAGTCTTTTTTGGGTTGGCTTCAGCGATCTCTACGTGCGCCTCTGCTCAATGGGCATCTGGCACGACTTCCGTTTGATTTAGTTGATCTTTTGGGACGGTATCAGGCGCGCGCCGCGGCTGTGGCAAAGTCCGTTTCGTTCCCCAGTTTCCGCATTTTGAATGCAAGGATTATGAGCAGAATGCCGGAGACCAGGGCATACGCCCCGATCCATAAAACCAGGACGAGCGCACCCGGCCCGGGCATGAGCAGCAGCATTATACCGAACGCAACCGAACAGATTCCAGCCAGGACGAGAAGCCATTCGCCCTTGATTTTTTTGCGGAGCTTGATTGCCGCGACGATCTCCATCACTCCCGTCGCGATCGCCCACGCCGCGATCATTATGAGTAGTCCGAGCGCGGTCAGGCCGGGCCAGAAGAACGTCAGAAACCCGGTGAAAATGCCGAGCAGTCCTCCGATCAAGAGGCTGCCAAAGCGCGGATAACCTTTCGGTGCTTTTGCCGCCAGGAAAACGGACAGGACGCCGTTCACCAGGGCAAATGCGCCGAACAACATGATGAGCGCGAAGAGCGAGATCGCCGGCCAGATGAAGGTCAGGACGCCGAAGATCACCGCGGTCAGGCCGCGCAATGCAAGCAGCCACCAATTGTGGCTGAGCGTGTCAGCCACGGTGGCGATACCAATTCCATTTGATTCATTCATTTTCTTTTCCTCCGAGGGTTCGTTTTCGGTCTAATACTTCGAGACGATTTTTTTTCTCTATCGCGCCGGCTTTTGTCCTGGGGCTCTCTCGCCGCCGGTTTGGCCGACACCGCGCGTAACTGCGAATGCAGATTTTCCAGCGCCTCGGTGAGCTCCAGGATCATCCTGATCCCGGCCAGGTCGTCGCCGCAGACCCGGCGGAGCGCTTCGATTCGGCGCAGAGCGCGAATATTATTTCGATCGAAAGAGTAGGCGCCATTAGCGGCATTCTTCATTGGCGAAAGCAGCCGGTGCTTGCAGTAAACGAGAATGGTTCGACGCGAGGTGTCGACCAGATGGGCCGCCGCTTCGATCGTGTAAACCGCGTTCGGAGAAGGATCGAACAATTCGATTTCGCGCGTCGGCGCTTTCATGATCGCCCGGGTCGATGGTGATCTTGGGCTGGGATTGATCATAGTCAGATGAAAAATGGGTTGGCCGGCGGTGATCGACTTTTGCTCCGCCCCCGGCCGCCGGCATACCAGAAGAAAGCGAGTCTGTAGCAGTCCCTTTATGTAGACTTCGCGCCCCGGACACGCCCCGCGGCGGTAACTTAAGTTCACTAAAAAAGGCGGTGAAACATTCGCTCGTCTTCCGCCTGCGCCGGCCTGATGATTGGCAACATGAAGCTTACAGGCGGCACCGGGGAGACTCGCTGTTGACCGCTCGCAAAGCAGACGTCGATGTCGTGGCGGCCAAAGCATTGCTGGCGCTGCACGCGGCAATCGATGTGGCGGCATTCTGGAAGGCCGTGCAGCGTGTCATCAACGCCGGCATGCCGGATTCGGTCATCGGACTAACCCTCCAGCATAGTCCGGTCTTGCCTTTGATCTCGAAATGGACGGAACCCATTGCCGATGGTTTTTGCCACGCCAAACCAATCCAGAATTATCTGCGGGCCCATCCGCGGAGCCGGTTCGTCCGGATTAGCGATATTTTTCCAATCCGGAGCAAGCTGCTGAGATCGGAATTCTATCGTAAATACATGGCGCGGGCCCGATGCGAGCACGCCATCGGTCTCTTTTTCTGGGACGCGAGAAGACTGATTGGCGTCGTCATTGTCATGCGGACGGCGAGACAAGGCGATTTGAGTGAAGGGGAGATGAAGAGCCTGCGTAATTTTTATCCGCAGTTTCAGACGGCGCTCAATCGCCTTCGCTCGCTGGAACGCGAACACTCGGCCCGGATGGTCTTTGAAGAACTTCTCGGACGGCTGCCGCTGCCGACGATTTTGCTGCGCTGGAACCTGAAGATAGTCTACCGAAACAAGGCTGCGTTGGAATTCTGCGCGCTCTGGAAACAGGGCCCGGAAATGACGCGGATGATGAAATTAATCGCGCCGGTGCCACTCGAGATCCTGGATGGATGCCGGTCGCTGAAGGAGCGGTGGAAGGCGGGGTCGCGCGGCCACGAACTTCGTCCGGTTGTTTACGAGGAGATGGTTCGGCACCCGAAGATGCCCGACCTTCGCGCGAAGGTCAGCATGCAAGAACTCCATTCCGCCGGCGTCGCGCGGCCGCATTTCCTGATCGAATGCGAAGAACGCAAGCGGGCACGGGAACGCGGAACGCACTTGCCCCAGTTGGCCCGGCTGAGCCAGCGGGAACAGCAGGTGGCGCGACTGGTTTGCGACGGTTTTAGTAATCAGGAAATCGCCGACAAAGCCGCCGTGAGCGTGGCCATGGTGAAAAAACATCTGCACGCCATGTTCCGGAAGCTCGAAGTTCCCAGCCGCAGCCGGTTGATCGCGCTCATGCGCTGATCGCCGCCGGCGGCTACCGCAAGTTCTGCTCGAGAAATTTTGCGGATTGGGTGCCGCTCACCTTTACCTGAACTTCACCTCTTTCGGATCGAAGCGCAGCTTGGGATAACGCGGTTTCATTTTTTTCAACGCCCGCAAAACCACTTCGGCGATCGCGAGGTCGCGCGCCCATTTATGGTTGGCTGGAACGACGTACCAGGGCGCGCAATCGGTCGTGCAGCAATTGATCGCGACTTCATACGCTTCCTGGTAATCGTCCCAAAATCCGCGCTCTTTGAGATCGGCCGGCAAAAACTTCCAGCGTTTTTTTGGATTCTCGACTCGCGCTTGCAGCCGTTTCTTTTGCTCGTCGCTCGAGATGTGGAGCATGATTTTCACGATTGTCGTCCCGTTCTGGCTCAGGATTTTCTCGAAGGCATTGATCTGGCGGTAGCGCGCCTTCCAGACCTTCTTTGGAACCAGTTTGTGGACGCGCACCACCAGCACATCCTCGTAATGCGACCGGTTCCAAAGCCCGATCATGCCTTTGCTCGGGGTCACTTTGTGAGCGCGCCAAAGAAAATCATGGTCGAGCTCAGCCTGCGTCGGCGCCTTGAAGCGGGCGATTTCCAGGCCACTTGGATCCAAACCGGAGCAAAGTGCTTTTAAGGCGCCATCTTTTCCACCCGTATCCATCGCCTGAAAAACGATCAACAGACTTCGCTGATGTTCGGCGAACAATTTCTCCTGGAGCGAGGCCGCTTCCTCTTGCAGCTCGGCAAAACGCGAGCACGCCTCTTCCTTGCTCAAGCCGCCAGTGTCGCCGGGATCGATTTTGGAAAGCCGAATCTTGTGGCCGGGCCGCGCCTTAACTGCCGTCGATTTCATTTTCGCTTTATCTTTCGACCAGAGCGTGCTCGGCAAATTTCCGGATCGCCGCTGCCGGCATCGCACCGGCCTGGCGCGCCTTTTCCAATCCGTTGTTGAAAATCATCATCGTCGGAATCGCGGTAATGTGGAAGCGCTGGGACAGGGCGGGCACCTCTTCCGTATTGACTTTTGCGATGACGAATTTGCCCGCGGTTTCCCTGGCCAGTTTGACGAACTCTGGCGCAACCATCTTGCACGGCCCGCACCACGGCGCCCAAAAATCAATCAACACGGGCAGAGCCGAGCGACTGATCAGCGCGTCGAAAACGAGATCGCTTGCCAGATCGACTGGCTCCCCGGGCGACGGCAATTCATCCTTGCACTGAGCGCACCGAAATATTTTTCCGAGCCCTTCATACTTCAACCGGTTGCGCTTCCCGCAGTTCGGGCAGGCCAGGAGCAGGCCGCGCTCATCGGTCCCGATGTTGTTCATGAAACAACAAACGCGCTCAGACCAAACGAACAAGTCTTTGCTGACGTTCCCGCAAAAAGGCCACCTAAGTTACCGATCTGTTCCGGCACGTGCAGCCGTTTCCGAGTTATGAAGATAAGAATCAACACATCAGCAGCGTTGCTCGTCGTCGCCTTGCTTGGGCTTGGCGGCTCAATCGGGGACGCTGCGAAAAATCCAGCGACTAATTATCCAGCGCTCATGGCGGGTTCGGAGATCAAGGGCAGCCACGTCAAAAACCTGCGGGGCCAGGACCTCGGCGCCATCGACGAAGTCCTGATCGAGCCGGATACGGGCCAAGTGAGATTTGTCATCCTCGAAGTGGGAGGCTTCCTCGGGCTGGGCGCCACCAAAGTGGCCGTCCCGTGGACTGCGTTCCAACTCACCAAGGAAGGCGACAAACCGAAGTGGGTGCTTGATGCCGACAAGGACAAACTCAAGAACGCGCCGAAGATTCAAGGCAAGGGATACGAGCGCCTTTATACGAGTGCCGATGCCGAACCGGTCTTCGTTTATTGGAAGGTCACGTGGATCGAGCCAGTAACTTCCCGGTCTCCGTCGTCGTCCTCTGCGGCTTCACCGTCCGCGTCCACTTCGCCCTAGGACAACGTCCGTTCACAAATCATCCAGGAAATCAAAACCACACAAAGGGAAAAATAAATGAACACAGCAGAAAACAGAACGGGGGCCGCGACCTTGTTGGCGGCTTCCGAAATCAAAGGAACGACAGTAACAAACTTCCAGAATCAGGAGATTGGCGACATCGACGAAATTCTCGTCGAGCCCGCGACGGGCGTAGTCAGATTCGCTGTCCTGAGCGTCGGCGGCTTCCTCGGTTTGGGGACCACGCGAGTGGCAGTGCCGTGGCTGGCCTTCCAGATCGAGAGTGCAAATGGCGTGACCAAATATTTGCTCGATGCCAGCAAGGAGCGCCTGGAAAAGGCACCCCGGGTGGAAGGTAAAAATTACGAGCGGCTTTATCCCGCCGCGGCCGCGGAACCGCTTTTCGTTTATTGGGACGTGGAGTGGGTGGCCGAATCAGAGCCGGCATTGCGATAGGAGAGACGATGCGCGGTTGAGCGGATTAAAGATCGCATTTAGAAGTGCGATGCATTAGACGCTCAACCGACGCATGACCGAATACGAAACGTTTCAGCACGATGTCCTGGTGATCGGCGCGGGGGGCGCCGGTTTGCGGGCAGCGATCGAGGCCTCGGCGGCGGGCGTTTCTGTCGGCCTTGTCTGCAAATCGCTCCTGGGCAAGGCCCACACCGTCATGGCTGAAGGCGGGATCGCGGCCGCGCTGGCGAACGTCGACGATCGCGATAACTGGCGGGTCCATTTCGCCGATACGATGCGCGGCGGGCAGTACGTCAACAATTGGCGGATGGCGGAATTGCACGCCAAGGAAGCTCCCGATCGAGTGCGTGAGCTCGAAGCGTGGGGCGCCGTTTTCGATCGCACCAAGGACGGGCGCATCCTGCAACGAAACTTCGGCGGTCACCGGTATCCGCGGCTGGCTCATGTCGGCGACCGAACCGGCTTGGAGATGATCCGGACGTTGCAGGACCATGGTGTTCACCAGGGAATCGATGTTCACATGGAGCGGACGATTCTTTCGTTACTCAAAGAGGACGACCGCGTCGTGGGTGCTTTTGGTTACGACCGCGAGCGGGGCCGGTTCCTGATTTTCCGCGCGAAAGCCGTCGTGCTGGCGACGGGCGGAATCGGGCGCGCCTATAAGATCACGAGCAACAGCTGGGAATACACCGGCGACGGCCATTCGCTCGGGTATCAGGCCGGGGCGGAGCTGATCGACATGGAGTTCATCCAGTTCCATCCCACCGGGATGGTCTGGCCGCCGAGCGTCCGCGGAATCCTCGTGACCGAAGGTGTGCGCGGCGAAGGTGGGATCCTGACGAACAAGGAAGGGAAGCGCTTCATGTTTGAAGACATCCCGGACAACTACAAATCGCAGACCGCCGACAGCGAAGAGGAAGGCTGGCGCTATTGCCAGGGGGACAAGAATGCGCGCCGGCCGCCCGAGTTGCTCACGCGCGATCACGTGGCGCGCTGCATCGTGCGCGAGATCAAGGCGGGGCGGGGGAGTCCGCACGGCGGGGTGTTTCTCGACATCGCCTGGATCAAGAAAAAACTCTCGAACGGCGAGGATTACATCAAGCGCAAGCTGCCGAGCATGTATCACCAGTTCAAACAACTGGCCGACATCGACATCACCCAGGAACCGATGGAAGTGGGCCCGACGACCCACTACGTCATGGGCGGCATTCGCGTCGATCCGGATACCCAAATGTCCCGGGTGCCCGGATTGTTCGCTTGCGGCGAATGCGCGGCCGGGATCAACGGCGCGAATCGTCTCGGCGGAAATTCGCTCTCGGACCTGCTCGTTTTTGGGAAACGCGCGGGCGAACACGCCGCGAAATTCGCGAAGGAAAATTCATTAGGCGCGGTTGATAACGCAGCGCTGGAAGAGACGGCTCGGCAGGCGCTGGAGCCATTCGAGCGCACCGGGGAGAGCCCGTACCAGGTCCAGCATGATTTGCAGGAGATGATGCAGGAACTCGTCGGCATCGTCCGAAACGAGGAGGAAATGCAGAAGGCGCTGGCTGGATTACAAAAGCTCTGGGAACGCGCCGCCAAAGTCTCCGCCCAGGCTAACCGGGAATTCAATCCCGGCTGGCACACCGCGCTCGACTTGAAGAATCTGCTGACCGTCTCGGAGGCCGTCACGCGGGCCGCGTTGGAGCGCAAGGAAAGTCGCGGTGCGCAATTTCGCGAAGATTTTCCGGACAAGGACGAACGGTTCTCGAAAGTGAACACGATTACGCGCCAGGGCGCTGACGGCACCATGGAAGTTCGGCTGGAGCCGCTGCCCGAAATGCCGGATTATCTCCGGCAGGTGATCGAGGAGATGAAATGAGCAGAAAAGGGAGCACTTTTACCGCGGATTACTCGGATGACGCGGATGTCCCGAAATTCATCCGTGGTATCCGCGTAATCCGCGGTTAATTTTTTCCTGTGCAAGCCACTTTCAAGATCTGGCGAGGCGACGCGAGCGGCGGCGCCTTCGAGGATTACACAACGGAAGTTTCCGAAGGCATGGTGGTGCTCGATGCCGTTCACGACATCCAGGCGAAACAGGCGAACGACCTGGCCTGCCGATGGAATTGCAAGGCCGGCAAGTGCGGCTCCTGTTCCGCCGAGGTAAATGGCATCCCGAAATTGATGTGCATGTCGCGCCTCAACGATCTCCCCCTCGACAAGCCGGTCACGATCGAGCCGATCAAGTCGTTCCCGATCAAGAAAGACCTGATCACCGATGTGTCCTGGAATTTTCGGGTGAAGAAAAAAATCAAGCCCTTCAAACCGCGCCCGCCGGATGCCGCCGACGGCACCTGGCGCATGGCGCAGGAAGACATCGATCGCGTCCAGGAATTCCGGAAATGCATCGAGTGCTTCCTGTGCCAGGACGTTTGCCACGTCCTGCGCGATCACCGGAAGCACGAGGAATTCATCGGCCCGCGTTTCCTGATTTACACGGCCGCGCTCGAGATGCATCCACTCGACACCGAGGATCGCCTCGAGGAATTGCGGAAGGCGCACGGCATCGGTTACTGCAACATCACGAAATGTTGCACGAAGGTTTGTCCCGAGGAGATTCACATCACCGACAACGGGATCATTCCGTTGAAGGAGCGAGTGGTCGATGATCACTACGATCCGCTGGGTTGGATCTGGAAGAAACTAAAGTAGAACCGCTGAGCGATGTCTGATTTGAAACCACTTTCGCGGGAGGCGATCCCGGCGGCGCTGGAAAAAGCCGAGCGCTACCGGTTGCTCAATGAACCGGGCGAGGCCGAGAGCATTTGCCTTGATGTCCTGCACGCGGATCCCGGCAACCAGACGGCCCTGATCACGCTCCTGCTCGCGATCACGGATCGTTTTGGAAAGGGATACGGAGTCAGCGATACGCAGGCGAAGGAATTGTTGTCCCGCGTAAAAGGCGACTATGAACGGACGTATTATGCCGGTATTCTCGCCGAGCGCCGCGCCAAGGCGAAGCTCGCCCAGGGGACTCCCGGATCGAGGTTCCACGCCCACGATGGCTTTCGCGAAGCAATGGGCTGGTTTGAGAAAGCGGAAGCGTTGCGCCCCGCCGGGAATGACGACGCGCTTCTGCGCTGGAACACCTGCGCGCGGATCATCGAGAAAAATCACCTCGTTCCGCGGGACGAAGACCACTTCGAGCCGCCTTTGGAGTGACTGCCGGCCAAGCTGACGTTTCGCGCGATCCCGAGTCCGTGCGCGCGATGTTCGACCGAATCGCGCGGCGCTACGATCTCGCGAATCATCTGCTCAGCGGCGGCGCCGACTTTTTGTGGCGGCGCCGGGCAGCCAAAATCGTGAGCGACTGGAAGCCACGCGATCTTCTCGATCTGGCCACCGGCAGCGGCGATCTGGCTCTGGCGATTCAACGCCAGTTGCCGGAAACAAAGATCGTGGCCGCCGATTTCTCGCCGGACATGCTGGAGGTCGCGCGAAGAAAGAGCGTGGCCAACACCGTAGTGGCAGACGCCCTGCAATTGCCATTCGAGAGCGCGTCATTCGATGCGGTCACGGTCGCGTTCGGATTGCGCAACATGGCGGATTGGGACCGCGCTCTGGCGGAAATGGCGCGGGTTCTGCGACCGGGCGGCCATCTCCTCGTTCTCGATTTTTCCATTCCAATAGGCGCTCTTCGCCCCGCATATCGTTTCTATTTGCATCGCTGTCTGCCGCTCCTTGCCTCTGTCGTGACCGGCCAAAAAGCCGCGTATGATTATCTCGGCGGCTCGATCGAGAAATTTCCGAGTGGTCCGGCGATGCTGGAGTTGATTGAGCAAAATGGATTCACCGACGCGACCGCTGAGCCGCTGATGGGAGGAATTGCGACGATTTATACAGGTGGATCGCGCGCTACGTCGCGCGATGAGAGTCGCCTCCATCGCGCGACGTAGCGCGCGATCC